>DASWFO010000073.1:0-49981 GCA_036394195.1 Alphaproteobacteria bacterium
TCGCCGATTCCAACTTCGCCGCCTTCACCTTCCCGCCCTTCTCAACCACCGATTTCGGGCCCCGCACCTCGCCCGCCACCACGATCCGCTGCGTCGTCACCAGCGTCTCGCACGCCACGCGCGCATACGGATCCGCCCCCAGAAACATGTCCACAACCGTGTCCGAGATCCGATCCGCAACCTTGTCAGGGTGCCCCTCGGACACCGACTCGCTCGTGAACACGAAATCGCCCTTGCGCATGCATCTCTCCTTAAATGCCCCGGGGTTATGGCGAGGCGCGACAGCCGGGTCGTGTAATCGTTTTGTGGCTGCCTTTCTGAGCGCCTCGCGGCTACGCGCGCCTGATCACCGCTTGATCACTGGCCGGCAAAATCAGAATGGGTGAGAAGGGGCCAATATCCGCCCGAAAAGAAGGCGCGTCCATCATGCTGGATGGATCACCCGCGGAAATCCGAGTTCCCCAGGGCGAAGGTCCGCCGGCGGCCGCGCTCATCGATGGCACTGCGCTGGCCGCGGGCCTGCGCGCCCGTCTGGCGGAGCGCGTGCATCGGCTGAACCGCCGGCACGGCGTGACGCTGGGGCTCGCGGTCGTTCTCGTGGGCGACAATCCGGCGAGCCAGATCTATGTGCGCGCCAAGATCCGCGCGTCCGAAGAGGTGGGCATCAGCTGCGTCCGGCACGATCTGCCGGCCAGCACGGTCATGCCGGAGCTGCGGCAACTCATCTCGCAGCTGAACCAGGACGACCGGGTCGACGGACTCCTGCTCCAGCTGCCGCTGCCGCCGTCCATCAACCCTGACGCCGTGATCAACGCGCTCAATCCCGAAAAGGACGTCGACGGACTCCACACCATCAATGTCGGCCGGCTCGCCGGCGGACGGCCGGGCCTGGTCCCCTGCACGCCGCAAGGCTGCATGCTCCTCTTGCGCTCGGTGCGGCCGGCGCCGGCGGGAGAGCATGCGCTGATCATCGGCCGCTCGCAGCTCGTCGGCCGGCCCTTGGCGCAGCTCCTCCTGCAAGCCGATTGCACGGTGACCGTCGCGCATTCCAAGACGGCGGACCTGGCCGCGCTGTGCCGAAGCGCAACCGTCGTGATCGCCGCCGCCGGGCGCCCCGAGCTGGTGCGCGGCGACTGGATCCGGCGGGGTGCCGTCGTCATCGATGCCGGCATCAACCGGGTCACCGCACCCGACGGAACCAGCCGGATCGTCGGCGACGTGGCGTTCGCGGAAGCGGCGTCGCGAGCGTCGGCCATGACGCCCGTACCAGGCGGGGTCGGACCGATGACGGTCGCCTGCCTGCTCGAGAACACGTTCGCCGCCGCGTGCCGGCGCCGCAGCCTCGATCCGGCGACGGTTTAACCTGCGCTAAACGATGCCCAAAGCATCAGCGTACACCTGCATCCCGACGACGCTCCCGCAGCCGTTCAATCCACGGAACTAACGGCGGTCGCGGCGGCTTCCCGTTCAGGCTGTAACCTCGAAACAGTGAGGGCGGGCCATGCAAAGGCTTCCGACTGGATACAGCGGTTGCATACTGGCGGTTTTTACGGTGCTGACGGCCGCCGCGGTCGCCGGCTGCAGCGACACGCGACCGACGCTAAGCTCCCAGAACTTCGACAGCAGCGGCGCCACCACTTACACCTCCGAAGGGATGGGCACGCGCGGCGGAACCAACGTGGATGGCGCCGGGCCGGGCGGACCACGCGATCCCTACCGCTACACCAGACCGCCCCCCTATAACCCGGCGGTGCCGTCTCCGCCACCGGGCGGCGCGGTCCGCTGACACCCTCTCGGTCGGGCTTGTCGTTACTTCGTCGTCAGCCCGAGCGGCTTGCCATCTGACGGCTCGGCGCTGTGCCGGGTTGCGATGTCGTGCTCTACTTGCGCGAAATCCCGGTGCAGTCCGCCCCACCGCCGGACCGGGCGGTCCTCGCGATCCGTATCGCTACACGACACCGAATCCGAACGCGCCGCCGCCGGCCCAGTACGCGGCGCCGGACGGCACGGTGCGTCCGCGCTGACCTGCGGGTGGCACTCGGCTGACCGGCGAGCAACATTCCGTGCGCGAAGCACCATCGCGGCGCATGCGCATGTGTCGTCGAGCACATATGTCCAGGGCGTCACCGGCGACGAGGGTTTTAGTCAAATTATGCGCAAGCGGCAGGGCCCCTAACGCGGTGGTTCCGATTGTGGGCAGGGGTTTGCTACAATCGGTCACGTCGACCTGAATGCCACGACACCCGCCACATCCCGACCTTGCGGATCGAAGCACCGTATTGGTCGTCGAAGACGATCCGGTCCTATCGCCGCTGACACAGGCCCAACTCGCCGATCGCGGCTATGCCACGCGGGTGGCCCGCACCGCCGAAGAAGCGCTCGGCATCCTGCGGAGCGGCGAGCGCGTGGATGCCGTCTTCTCGGATATCGTGCTCCCCGGGGACGCGAGCGGCCTGCAGCTCGCGCGCACCATCCGCGAGGAGTTTCCAGCCGTCCCGATCCTGCTGACCACCGGATTCGAGGCCGCCTTCGAGGTGGCACGAATCCGGGGCGTCGAGACCATCGCCAAGCCCTACGACGTCGAGAAAATCGCGGATCGCCTCGAAGAGCTGATCAAGGGCGAGGCCGGCTGATCGGCTGGACCGCTCCGGGCGCGTCCTCTCCTTATCTCCTTATCATCATCTCCTTATCATCGTCGGCATTATCTGCTGCATCATCTACGCCCGAATGTGGAGGAACGAAGGCGCGGAGATGAACGCGAATTAATGCGCCCGCTATCGGCGTGCGAAAACTCCGTGCCTAGATTCTAAAGCGCACAAGGCGTTTTTCAGCAACGGAGTTGGCGCGATGCCTCGCGAACCGCAGTTTTTCGATTGGCTGTCATTTGGGAAGATCCTGGGCCGCAACCTCCTCGTGGCCGCCGGTATCCTGGCCGCGGTCGCCGCCGCGTTCGTCGGCGGCCGCTATGCCGAGCGCGGGGTGTTCAGATCATCGCCGGCGCAGCTGGGCTTAGGCGTGAAAGCGCTGCAGACCGGCGACGACAGGTCCGCGCTCTCGTTACTGAAGCCGCTCGCAGATACGGGCAACCCGCAAGGGCAGTATTGGCTGGCCGACCTCTACGAGAACGGGCTCGGCGTGGATCGCGACATGATCACGGCCGTCAGCCTGCTCGAGCGATCGGCGCAGCACGGCTTCGTGCCCGCCGAGCGGCGGCTAGGCGAGCTCTATTTGAACGGCGACGAGACTCTGCAGGACTTCGGAAAGGCGGCCTCCTGGCTGCACAAGGCCGCGGCCGCCGGCGACGGCGGCGCGCAACGCGACCTCGGGCGCATCTACGCCCTCGGCCTTGGCGTGCCGCGCGACCCGGCGGAAGCCTATGCGTGGTACGAAACCGCGGCGGTCGACGGCGACCGCCTCGCCTCGCGCCGGCGCGATGACCTGGTGACGCGCATGTCGCCCGATGACATCGCCCGCGGCCAAGACCTCGCCAAGACGATCGCGGCGGACGCCAGCCGGGCCAAGGCGTAAGGAAGCGGACCATCGAGCGCCTGCCTGGCCGCGGGCCGGCGCCCGCTGAGAGCGGTTGTCATCAGGGCGTGCGGACCGTATGGTGTGACCGCGATTTCCGAACGTGTTCACCGTCTCTCCAGCAAGGTCCGCTCATGCGAAAAATCGACATCTTCCCGCACATCTTCCCGCGCAGCTATTTCGACAAGATGGTCGAGATCATCCCGAACAAGGGAGCGATCCGGCGCTGGATGGAGATCCCGATCCTCTACGACCTGGATGCACGGCTGCGGATGATGGACAGCTTCGGGCCGGACTATCAGCAGATCCTGACCCTGTCGATGCCGGCGATCGAATACGTGGCCTCGCCCGATAAATCGCCCGAGCTCGCCAAGATCGCCAACGACGGCATGGCGGAGATCGTCGCCAAACATCCGAAGAAGTTCCCGGCGTTCGTCGCGTCGGTGCCGATGAACAACGTGAAGGCCGGCCTGGTCGAGATCACGCGCGCGGTCGAGACGCTGGGTGCCAAGGGCATCCAGATCATGACCAACGTCAACGGCCGGCCGCTCGACGACCCTGAATTCGGGCCGATCTTCGAGAAGATGCACTCCTACGACCTGCCGGTGTGGATGCACCCGACGCGGCCGCAGAAATTCGCCGACTATCCGAACGAGCAAGGATCCAAATACGACATCTGGTGGGTCTTCGGCTGGCCGTACGAGACCAGTGCGGCGATGGCGCGCATGGTGTTCTCCGGCTTCTTCGACCGCTGGCCGAATCTCAAGATCATCACCCACCATCTCGGCGCCATGGTGCCGTTCCTCGAAGCGCGCGTCGGGCTCGGGCTCGACCAGCTGGGGACCCGCGAGGCCGCCGAGCCGCACTACACCCAGATCATCCAGGACATGAAGAAGAAGGGCCGCCGGCCGGTCGACTACTTCAAGATGTTCTTCGGCGACACCGCGATCAATGGCTCGAAATCGGGCACCATCTGCGGCATCGACTTCTTCGGCTGCGACCACGTGCTGTTCGGCACCGACTGCCCGTTCGATCCGGAGGGCGGCCCGATGTTCATCCGCGAGATCATCAAGGTGCTCGACGAGATCGACCTCACGGCCGACCAGCGGAACAAGATTTATCACCTCAACGCCGAGAAGATGCTGCGGCTGAAATAGCCGTCAGCCGTCAGCAACTAGCGGTCAGCAAGGACCGGACCGGAGATGGCCGCCAAGGGACGCCGCAGCGGCCATCATAATCCGGCCTATGTTGCGGTCCGCGGCTCGCAGGGGCCGCGGCGTGAGTTCAAGATCACGGTCGGCCTGCGCGCCGGCTACGGGCCGCATGGCCGGATCTACGACCTGGAGCAGGCCGTTCGCGCCACCGATCAGTGGATGATCGGCCGCATCCGCCGCGGCGAGACGTTCCTCACCGGCATGTTCACCCGCGGCGAGATCCTTTATGCGCGCTCGCCGCCGCACACCGACCGCGAGCCGGTGGCCATCTTCTCCGGCGAGGCGCTGCCGCTCGAGGCGCGCACGCTCGACGATACCACGGTGGAAGCGCTGCTGAACGAGCTGGCCGCCGAGATGGCGCGCACCCTGGAGCAGGAGGAAGTCTACATCGCCTATCGCGACCGCACGTGGACTTTGAGAAAGAGTCCCTCAAGCGCCGGGCGGACCGCATCCGCGGTCCTTGGCTCCCGCGCGCATAAGCGCGCGCGGCCGTAGTCACGGCCGTTGTCTAAGGTCCGGCGAAGCGCCGGCCTTTTCAGAACGGATACGCCGTCGCGCCGGGGCGGACGGCGATGCGCTTGGCCTCGGCCTGCTGGCTGACATACGCCTCGCGGATCAGGCGACGCACTTTGACCACGTCGACATCAGGAATCAGCAGGTATTCTTGCGAGCGCGCGGTGACGAGGTCGCCTTGCGCCTCGGCAATAGCGGCGTCTTCAGCCGAGACTTTCTTGAACCGCGGCAAGGTCAGGTCGGCGAACACGCGGCGCGCATTCTCCCGCTCGGCCTCGCTCTTGGCCCGCCAGGCGGCGTAGCGCACGATCTGGGTGCGTTCGCCGTCGATCGGGAACTGCCACAGCCGCGCCGTATACGGCGTGGCGCCCGGTGCCGGAACAATCGGGTTCGTGGTGAGGCACGGCAGCGCGAAGCGGTCGCCGCTTACGTCCTTCGTGAAATGCCCGTGATGCAGCGCGTTGCCGGCCTTGTCGGTCGCGACGCCGCGGATGCCGTGCGAGGTCTTGACGATCCGCACGCGCCGGTCGACCAGCGGCACGTCCGGACGCTCCGCCGCACCGGCGGTCCAGGACTTGTTCGCCACCGCCTGCGATTCCGAATGCAGCACCACGGCGTGAAAGCCGTCGCTGCCGTCAACGGTGAGCAGCCAGTTGGCCTTCCACACCTCGGTCGGCATGCGGAACCAGATGAACTCGTCCGGCCGGGTCAGCTCCTCCGGCACCTCGCTCTCCAGCGGCGGCGGCGGCATGGCGACAGGATCACCGAGATAGGCCCACACATACCCGCCGAGCTCGGCCGCCGGATAGGCCTGAACCCCCGGCCGCCGACCTTCCCGGGTCTGATCGGTCTCCCACGGGATCAGCGTGCACTGACCCGCGCCGTCGAACCTCAGGCCGTGCAGGATGCATTGAAGCTCGCCGCCGAGCACGCGGCCGGCCGAAAGCCTGACGCTGCGGTGCGGACAACGGTCGCGGACCACACAGGGCTTTCCGGCCGCGTCGCGCCAGGCGGCAAGCGCTTCACCGAGGACCGTGAAGCCGACTGGGCGGTCGGCCGGCAGTTCCTCGGATTGCAGCACCGGATACCAGTAATTGCGCAAACCGAGCGGCAGCCCCTCGGGGATCATCGGTGCGATCTCGCGGATATCATTGACGCCGAGCGGCATGCGTTTCCTCGTCCGAAGTCCCCAGTTTAGCGCAAATCAAGCCCCCCTCAAGCCCGCGGATTGTTCACCGCATTCAATGAACCACGGAGACACGGAGGTCACGGAGTAAGAAAAGCAAGTCTTCCTCTGTCTCCGTGCTCTCCGTGCCTCCGTGGTGAAACTTCAGGATCACTCCATCCCAGCGGCCGGGAGACTGGATCGCTTCGTCGCCCGCAACGGGCTCCTCGCGATGACATGGGCACTGTTGCTCGCGCTGCGCTTCTCTGCGTGCGCCTGGAGGGATCCTCACTCGATGAACTGGTTGGTGTAGAGATCGGCGATCGGCGTCGTGCGCTCGACGATGCCCTGCTTGAAGTAGAACTCCTGCAGGGCGGCGAGCCGCGCCTCGTCCATCTCACCCAGCCGGCGCTGACCCGGATAGACATATTCGTTATAGAGCTGGAACACCTCGGACATCTGCTCGTCCTGGCCGGCGCGTTGTGGAACCGCTTTCACGTAGTCGCCCGCGGCACCTCGCGGATCGTCCATGATGTCCTTCATGCCGCGCAACGTCGCCCGGACCAGGCGCCGGATCAGTTCAGGGTTGTCCCTGATCAACGCGTCCGAGGCCAGCACCGCCTGCGCCATGCTCTGAAAATATTCACTCGACGGGATGACGCGGATTTGGGCGCCGGCGCGCCGGACATCGACGATCCAGTCCGGGACCGCGGCCATCGCATCGGCCTGGCCGGCGAGGAAGAGCTTCCAGATGTTCACCGCCCCCGCCGCCTGGATATTGACGTCGTTCTTGGTGAGCCCGTCCTTGGCCAGCATGCCGAGCAGCGCGTAATACGTCGTCTCCTGGTACGCCGAGACCGTGACGATCTTGCCCCTGAGGTCGGCCGGCGTCTTGATCGGCGAGTCGGCGTGGAGCACCAGCTGCATCAGCCCCTTGCCGCCGAGCAGAGCCACCGACCGCACCGGCACGCCATTCGCCCGAACGATGATCGGCGTGTCGCCCAAGGCACCGCCGATCGCGGCATTGCCCACGCCCACCTGCTTGGCGACGTCCGCCCCGCCCTTTCCGACCTCGAACGTGACGTCGAGACCTTCCGCCGTGTAGTAGCCGCGCTGCAGCGCCAGCATCCATGGCCCGAAAGCCGGCAGGAAGATCGGCGCCGGCAGCAGATACGTCACCGCCTGGCCCGCCCTGGCACCCCCTGGAGCGGCGGCCACCGCCGCGGCGATGATCATCGCCAGGGCCGTCCCCCGTCGCGTCTTTGCCCTCATTCCATCCCCTCCGTCGACCGGCTAAGCTACGGCGAAGCCGCAGGGATCATCAAGGACGGCGGGGGAGACGTATGGACGGGGTTCGGCGCAAGCTCGTGCTGATGGCAGCCGTCGTCACCGTCACGTCCGCCTCGACGATCGTCGGTCAGGCGGCCGAGATGGAGTACCCGCGGCGGCCGGTGCGCATCATCGTGCCGCTCGGTGCCGCGAGTGCCGTGGACCTGCTCACCCGCGTGCTGGCGCAAGGCCTGAGCGAGGCTTGGGGCCAGCAGTTCGTGGTCGAAAACCGGCCGGGCGCCGCCGGCACGGTCGGCGCACAGTCGGTGGCCAAGGCGGCGCCGGACGGATACACGCTGCTGGTCACGACCAACGCGCCGCTGACGACCAATCTGGCGCTCTATCGCGACCTCGATTACAGCTGGAAAGATTTCGAGCCGATCCTGGTCGTGGCCCAGGCGCCGGTGGTGCTCGTTGTCAACAACAGCCTCGCCGTGAGATCGGTGACCGACCTGGTCGCGGTGTCGAAAGCGACGCCGAGCGGCCTCTCGGTCGCCACGACCGGCAACGGCTCGATCGGCCATTTCGTCATCAGCGACCTGCGGCGGACCCGCGGCGCCAACCTCGCCAATGTCCCATATCGCGGCGGCGTGCCCGGCGTCAGCGCGGTGTCGACCGGCGAAGTGCAGGCGGGCGTGCTCGACACGGGTGCCGCCACATCGTTCATCCTCGACGGGCGCGTCCGGCCACTGGCCATCGTCGGCGATCACCGCTCTCCTCGCCTACCCGACGTCCCGACCTTGGCCGAGCTCGGCATCTCGGGGGCCGACATCATCGCCTGGGTGGGCCTGGTGGCCCCCAAGGGCACGCCGAAGGAGATCGTGCACAAGCTCGCCGCCCAGGTCGCGGCGCAACTGCGCGATCCGCAAGTCCGGCAGAAATTCGAGGAGGCGGGCGTCGAGCCGGTCGACGGCAGCACGCCGGAACGGTTCGCCGGCTTTCTGCGCGACGAAGTCGCGCGCTGGCGGCAGCGCGTCCAGGACGCCGGGCTCAAGCTCGAATGACAGGAAAGGTGCCGAGATGACCGGGAGAATGGCGGGAAAGATCGCGATCGTGACCGGTGCCGGCCAGGGGATCGGCGCGGTCACCGCGGCGCTGTTCAGCGCCGAGGGTGCCAAGGTGCTGCTCGTCGACCAGAGCGCCGAGACGCTGGCGGCTGCCGCCGCTTCCATCCGAAACAAGCAGCCGGATGCGACGCTCGAAATTCTGGCGGCTGACATCACCGAAGAGACGGCGGCGGATCGCGCGGTCGGCCTTGCCGTCGATAAGTTCGGCGGCCTCAGCGTGCTGGTCAACAACGCCGCGGTCCGCGACGTGGCACCGGTCGCGGCCGCGGATCCCGCGGAGTGGGAGCGCGTGCTGACCACGAACGTCGTCGGGACGGTCCGGGTCTGCCGTGCCGCCCTGCCCGCCCTGAAGCGCAGCGGCCACGGCAGCATCGTGACCGTCTCGTCGTGCTACGCGGTCCGCGGCCGGACCGGCTTTGCGGCCTACGACGCGTCGAAAGCAGCACTGCTGGCGGTCACGCGGTCGCTGGCCGCGGAGGCAGCGCCGCACGGGGTGCGCGCCAACGCCGTGTGCCCGGGCGGCACGCTGACGCCGTTCACCATCGGACGTGCGTCCGCGCGCGGGCGCAGCGAGCCGCAGATGCGGGCCGAACCCAAAGCCGATGCTTTGCTGGCGCGGTGGGCCGAGCCGATCGAAATCGCCTACCCGATCCTGTGGCTCGCCTCGGACGAAGCCTCCTATATCACTGGTACGGTGCTGATGGTCGACGGCGGGAGTCCGTAACGTCTTGTAAGGTTCGGCCGATTGTCCGCGCCCGCATTGCCGCCATGCAGATAAAGACTCCCTGATAAAAAGAAACCGTTAACCACTCTTGCCTAAATTGCGGGCATGAATTCCGAATGGGAGAAGTTCTCCGAGGCGGCCCTCGCCGGAAATTTTTGCAGCCCCGGCGAATGGCGCGTCTGCGCTAACGACGCCGCCAGCCCCGACCGTGCGCCGTGGAATCCCAAGGTCCGGCGCTTCTTCGAGTATTGGATGTCGATCTCGCCAGCCGGACGGCTGCCCGGCCGCCAGCACTTCGACCCGTTGCATATCGCGCCGATCATGCCGAATGTCTGGATGCTCGACGTGGTCCGCGAGGACGCGCTCCCCCGCTTCCGTTATCGGCTCGTCGGCACCCGCGAGGTCGCCACGTTGCAACGCGAGGTGACGGGCCAGTGGTTCGACGAGGTGCATCCGGAACCCGCGAACAATCCGATCTACGCCCGCTTCGCCTATATCATGGACAACCGGGTGGGCACCTATCGCAAGGGGCCGGTGGGCCTCACCCATCACGAGGACCACCACATCGTCGAGAACTGCATGGTACCGTTCTCCAGCGACGGCGCCGCCGTCGACATGATCGGCATCTGCTCCATCCTGTTCTATAGGAACGGGGCCGAGGTGACCTGAGCGTTAGTCCCTCAAGCGCCGGGCGCGGCGCATCCGCGCCGCTTGGCTCCCGCGCGCATAAGCGCGCGCCCCCGCCGTCGCGGGCGTGATCTGAAGTCCGGCGAAGCGCTGGCCTTTTCGCTCATTGGTAAGCAATCAGCGAGGGCCATGTCCGGTGACCCGAGCCGCGACCGCCGCCGGATCCTCGGGCGGTCGATTGCCGCGCCAGACGACATGCAAATCGGGGCGCGCCAGGATGAGGTCCTGGCCGTAGATGTCTCGAATCGCGGCGTCCGGCACATCCAGCACCCCGATCGGCGCGCCCAAGGACCGCATCGCGGCCACCAGCGGCGCGACGTCCACCGTCGTGCCGCCGAGCCGCAGGATGGTGTACCCCTCGCCGATTTGGTCCTGAATCGCAGCGCCGTCGTCGCGCCAGACGTGCGGCAGGCGCGCCCCGGGCCAAGTCGTCGGATGGCAGTCGCGGAATGGCTGCTCGGGCCCACCGGGGACGTTCCACACGATCGGTGAGTCGACATAGCGGTAGCCGAGCTCGGCACCGATCATCTCGTTGGTCTTGCGCTGCTCGATGTCGGCGACATTGGCGAGCTTGGAGCGCGCGGCGGCACCGGCGGGCGTCGCTTCCCGGATGTCGGGGCGCCACTGCGCCCGCCAGGCGCGCCGGCCGAGCGAGGCGTAACGCGAGGCGCCGACATTGCGCTCGCCGACCTGGCGGCGCTCGATCTCATAGGACCGCAGCAGCTCCGGCCCGCCCCAGCCCTCCAGGGTGCCGGCGAGCTTCCACGCGAGATCGATCGCGTCGCCGACGCCGGTGTTCATGCCAAGCCCGCCGGTCGGGATCATCAGATGGACGGCGTCGCCGGCGAGGAACACGCGGCCGTCCTGGTAGCGCTCGGCGAGCAGCAGGTTCTGCCGCCACGGATTGCACGCCAGCATCTCGTATTTGACCGGCGCGCCGACGGTGCGTTCGAACATCGCTCGCATCGCAGCGTCATCCGGTGCGACCGAGTGCAGGGTGAAGTGCCGGGTCGAATCCTGCACGATCAGCTGCGTCGCCTTGTCGTCGGCCACGTGATAGTGGCGGCCTTTGCCCGGGCCGCGGCCGATCGGGATCATGCCGAACAGGTCATCGGAGCGGTACAGGGCCTGCCAGAGCTCGAGCAGGTTGTACTCGCCCCACAGCTTGATCCCCAGCCGCTTGCGCACCGGGCTGGCGCCGCCGTCGCAGCCAACCAGAAAGGCGGCGCGGATCGAAGCCACGGCGCCGCCCGGCCCCTGCACCTCGGCGGTGACGGCCGCTGCGTCCTGGGTGAACGACACGAGCTGATGCCCGTAGCGGACGCTGACCGGGGGCAGCGCCTCGGCGGCGGATTTCAACAACGGCTCCAGCGTGTATTGCGAGATCAGCTGGTAGGGCTCGAGCGGCATCGTCCCGTCGCGGCACGAGCGGATGCGGTCCTTGGCGGCGGCCACCGAGGGATATGGCAGGTGCAGGAGCGGCGGCTCGACCATCGACAGCACGACAAACACGTCCATCGGCACGCCGGCCGGCAGGCCGGCGGCGCGGATCCGGTCGGCGAGCCCCAGCCGGCGGTAGATCTCCATGGTGCGCGCGTTGCAGCGCTCCATCTTGGGCAGGAATTGCGGGGCGTCCTTCTGCTCGATCAGGGTGCAGCTTATGCCGCGGCGGCCAAGCGCCACCGCCAGCGTCAGGCCGACCGGGCCGGCGCCGGCGATCAGAACCTGGGTGTCCAAAGGCTGCGCCATCCGCCGGCATATTGACTTGCACCGGCAAGCAGCGTCACCTTTAAATTTCGCTGATGCCGCAAAGGATCAATCCATGCCCGCTCACGATGAGGGCCATCGCCATAACCATGATCACGGCCACGACCATGCCCACGGGTCGGAGCTGTCCGACCCCCAGGCCCGGGTCCGCGCGCTGGAAACGGTGCTCACCGAAAAGGGCTACATCGACCCGGCGGCCCTCGACGTGATCGTCGACACGTTCCAGACGAAGATCGGACCGCGCAACGGCGCCCGGATCGTGGCGCGGGCGTGGAGCGACCCGACGTTCAAGAAGCGGCTGCTCGAGAACGCGACGGAGGCGGTCAATGCGCTGGGCCATGTGAGCCCCGTCGGCAGTCATCTGATCGCGATCGAAAACACGCCGCGCCAGCACCACCTGATCGTGTGCACGCTGTGCTCCTGCTACCCGTGGGAGGTGCTGGGCCTGCCGCCGACCTGGTACAAATCTGCGCCCTACCGCTCACGCGCCGTGATCGATCCGCGCGGCGTGCTGCGCGACTTCGGTGTCACCCTGCCGTCCGATACCGAGGTCCGGGTCTGGGACTCGACCGCCGAGACGCGGTTCATCGTCCTCCCGATGCGGCCGGCCGGCACAGAGCGCTGGGGCGAGGAGAAGCTGGCCGATCTCGTCACCCGCGACAGCATGATCGGCACCGGCCTGGCGCTGCGCCCGGATCAGGTCGGTCACGCCAAGGAGCACGCCTGATGAACGGCGTCCACGACATGGGCGGCATGCACGGCTTCGGGCCGGTGCAGCCGGAACCGAACGAACCGGCGTTCCACGAGACCTGGGAGGGACGCGTGCTGGCGATGCAGCGCGCCATGGGCTATCTCGGCCTGTGGAACATCGACATGTCGCGGGCCAGCCAGGAAATGTTGCCGCCGCAGGTCTATCTTTCCGTGTCTTACTATCACCGCTGGGCGCTCGGTCTCGAAGACCGGATCGTGAAGCACGGGCTCGCCGGCGAGGACGAGATCGCGGCCGGCCGTTCGCTGCACCCGCCCAAGCCCGTGAAGCGCATCCTGACCGCCGCCGACGTCGGCAAGGTGATGAAGCGCGCCCATTTCGAGCGGCCGCCCGCGGCACCCGCGCGCTTCAAGCCGGGTGACCGCGTGCGCACCCGCAACATCAATCCAGCGACGCACACGCGTCTGCCGCGCTACGCCCGCGACCGCGTCGGCGTCGTCGAGGCCATGCGCGGTTGCCACGTCTATCCGGATTCGCTCACGACCGGCCACGGCGAGGATCCGCAATGGCTTTACACCGTCGTCTTCGACGGCCGTGAGCTGTGGGGCGAGGGCTCGGACCCGTCGGTCAAGGTCTCGATCGAGGCGTTCGAGCCCTACCTCGTCGCCGCATGAGCATGCCCGCGAGCACCATCGACCCGGCGGCGGCCCGGCGCGCGACGGCGGCAGTGCCCGGCATTCCCTGCGGCAGCGACGGCCCGGTGTTCCGCGAGCCCTGGGAGGCGCAGGCGTTTGCGATGGCGCTGGCGCTGCATGAGCGCGGCCTGTTCTCGTGGCCGGAATGGGCGGCGACCCTCGCCGAGGAGATCAAGCGCGCGCAGGCGGCCGGCGACCCGGACACGGGCGAGACCTATTACCGGCACTGGCTCGCCGCACTCGAGCGGATCGTGACCGCGAAGGGTGCGGCCGATCCGCGAACGCTGGCACGCACCAGCGACGCGTGGAAGCGCGCGGCGGAGCGCACGCCGCACGGCACGCCGATCGCGCTGACGGCGGCGGATTTCGCGTAGCGGGAATTCACCACAGCGACACAGAGGCACAGAGGCACGGAGATCGAGACTCCTCTCACCTCTGCGTCTCCGTGCCTCTGTGGTGAGATCGCCTTTAATGCCGCTTCGCGGCGCTCAGAAATCGAGCTTGTCCTGGACGGCGGCGATTCCCGCCTTGGCGCACGCCTCGTCGTTGTCGCCGCCCGGCCCGCCCGACACCCCGACCGCGCCGACCAGACCGCCGCCGGCCTCGACCATTACCCCGCCGCCGAGTGCCACGACGCCCGGCAGATTGCGAAGCCCCGCCTGCGCCATGCCGGGCCGGCTGGCGGCCTCGAGATCGGCCGTGTTGGTGCGAAAGCTGACCGCCGTCCAGGCCTTGCCCGCCGCCGTCGCCGGGGTGTGCGGCCCGGCGAAGCGGTCGCGCAGCATGACCTGGGTCACGCCGAAGCGATCCACGACCGCGACCGCCACCTGGAACCCCCGCTTGCGGCAGTCATCGAGCGCGGCGCGCGCCAATTCGAGCGCCATGTCCGGGGTCAGGGATTTGTAGCTCAGGATCGCGTCCTCGGCGCGCGCCGGTGTCGCCAGCAGGAACGCCGCGATCAGCAGGACGGAACAGCAGTGACGGCTCATCGGCGCCTCCGGAAAGTTGCGGCCCAACCTAGCCATGCGAGCGCGTGGGCGGCAAGGCTGGTCCCGCCGCGCGGCCCGGCTCAGCGCACGCCGCCGGTATTCTTCACCGGCCCGGTATAGCGCTCGAATCGCTCGCGCAGCTCCGTCAGCCGCTTTTCGTTGGTGAGAAACTCCCGATAGCTGTTCACCACTTTGTAGGACAGCACCGGCCTCAGGCCGGCCGGCGGGTCGACGTCCGAACGCGGCGACCACGTGCCCATGTTGCGCTGCTGTTCCGGTTCGAGAAACCAGGTGAGGAACAGCTTCGCGGCATTGGGATGCCTGGCCGCTTTGAAAATGCCGGCCACGTACGGCCAGATCGGCAACGGGTCGACGGTCGAAATCGCGATCGACTGCGGCTGGCCATGAGCCCGCAAATCAAGGGCGATGCTGAGAATCGCATCCAACGTAACGGCGTTGTCGCCCGATGCGATGCTGCGCTGGACGCCGAGATGCCCCTGAATGAAGTTCGGCTGATTCGCCATATAGCGGTCCATGTAGGACCAGCCGTATTTCTTCACGATGCTGTCGAAGACGTAAAGGGTGGCGTCATCGTCGGCCGGATACGCGGCCACGAGCTTGCCGCGAAATTGCGGCTTCAGAAAATCCTTGGCCGATTTCGGCACATCCTCCGGCTTCACCAGGGCCGGGTTGTAGACATAGGGATGCGCATTGACCTGGACCGCGGTGTAGGCGCCATCCGTGTCCTTGAAGCTCTTGTCGATCTTCTCGGAGCCGGCGGGCCTGAAGGCGAGCAGCACGCCTTGCTTTTTCCAGCGGACGAAATCGCCCAAGGTCTGGAACATCGCCATATCGACGTCGAGCTTCTTCGCCGCGAGCTGCGCATCGATCTGCTTGTCCAGCACGTTGCTGAACCCGCCGGTGACCGACACCCTCACACCCGGAAAGCGCTCCTGGAAGGCCTTGGCCGCGGCCTCCCACGGGGCGGCCGGGCCGCCGGCATACAGCACAAGCGCCGTCTCGGCCTTGGCGCTGGCGTAAATCTGATCGAGCGGCTCCGCCGCGGCTCCGATGTTTGGCGACGCAAGCAGCGTCAGCGCGACCGCCGTGCGGAGCGCGCGCGGATAGGCCCCAGACATATGTTCCCTCCCCTCGCGATGCATCGCTCCGGCCGGACCGCGGGAGCGCTTCTCGGATACCGCGCCAAGCTTAGTATTCCCGGCCGCCCGCGGGAAGATGCCGGCCCCGCAGCCGGCTCGACTATTTAGGGCTAAGCGCGCTGCGCCTCGCGCAGCGGCGGTGCCGCATCCGCATCGGCGTCGGGCGGGACCAGGCAATTCGCCGGCAGCATGACGACGACCGTCGTGCCCTCGCCCAGCCGGCTTTCGATGGTCAGCGAGCCGCCGAGCAGCTCGGCGAAGATGCGGCACAGCGGAAGTCCAAGCCCGCTTGTCCCCGGCTTGCGCGCCAGGAGATGAGAAAAGCCGCTGAACGGCTGCGCCACGAAGTCGATGACCTTCGGATCGATGCCGATCCCGGTGTCGCTCACGCGAACGAAAAGAGCGCCGTCTTCGGCCAGCGCCGCGGTCACGGCGACGGTGCCGCCGGCCATCGTGAACTTGACGGCGTTGCTCAGGAGATTGAGCAGGATTTGCCGCACGACCCGCCGCTCGGTCACCAGGTCCGGCAGGTCCGGTGCCAGGTCCCGCCGCAAGGCCACCGAGCGCGCCGCGGCGAGCGGCGCCATCACCCGCCATATGTCGTCGAGAACCTCAACGACGGCAAAGCGGTCGTGGCGCAGCTCCCAACGGCCGGAGGTGGCCTGGGCGAGGTCGAGAATGTTGTTGACCACGCCCAGCAGCTGCTCGCCGCTCTGCTGGATGTAGCTGCCGTATTCCCGGTAGCGCTTCTCGCCGAGCGGACCCAACGCCTCCTGGGTGATGATCTCCGCGAACCCGATGATGGCATTCAACGGCGTGCGCAGCTCATGGCTGGTATGCGCCAGGAAATTCGATTTGTTCAAATCCGCCTCTTCGGCCCGCGCGCGGGCGCGCTCGGCGGTATCGCGCACCTCGTTCGCCTGGTCGCGCGCGGCCCGCAGGTCCCGTGTGAGCCGCTCGGTGCGCCGCATGTCGAAGATAAGGCCGGCGGCGAACAGGACAGCGAGCAGCGTAAATGCACTGCCGACGGCGGTCCGGCTGCGCATCTCCTCGCGCCAGGGAGCCAACTCCTTGGCCAGATCGACGCCGACATATACGGCGCCGGCGGCCGATTTCAGCGACGAGTAGCTGGCGGCTTGCATCGCGCCACCGAACGGCGACGGCCCGACATAGGTCCCCGCCGTCTCCTGGCCCAGACGACCCATCAGGTCGCTCCCGGGGTCGAGGGTTTCCGCGACCTCGGCCTGCGGGCCACCCGAGGCTTGCGGCGCTCGCACCAGCACGGCCCCATCTCGCAAGACGATCGCGGCGGCGTTGACGCCCAGCGAGCGCATGAACGTCAGAAAATAATCCGGCCTGACGCTCCCGAAAACCACGCCGGCAAATTGCCCGGCGTCGTCTTCGACCCGCATGCTGACGGGAATCGCCCACTCATTGTTGATCCGCACCCGCAGCGCCGCGGCAACGACCATATAGGACGACCGGTTGTTGCGATGCCAAGCGAAGTAAGGACGGTCATCGATACGGCCGTACTTCGTCGCGTCGTCGCGGACGCTGAGGACGACCTTGCCGTCGTTGTCGGCCACCGCAAGGGAAAAGAACATCGGGATGGCGCGGACCGTTCGCCGAAGCACCTCCTGGATGAATTGCCGATCCTGCGGAAGCACGATGCCGGTCACATCGGGGCGCACGTCAAACTGCCGTAGTGCCAGGCCGACGGATGAGAACGCGGCATCGACGAATTCGCGGAAGATCACCGCCCGCGCCCGGCTACGCTGCAGCGCCTCGTCCACCGTGTGCTGATAGGCCTGCGCGTTCTCGCGCAGGATGACCGCCCAGCCGGATGCGACGGCAATGAGGACCGCACATCCAATCGCCCACGTCCGAATATGTCGCGACATCGATCCGCCCCCCCGATCCCGCTGTGTGGATTTCTATCATGATTTGCGCGATGGGGCGAATTAAGGTCATGTAAGCGAGATTCACGCCGGCGTGATCGGTACGGTGGAAACGTCGGCGCGGCGGAGAGCGTCTGGGAGGGCTGAGACCAACGATGAACAAGCCGGACTATCGCCCGTTCATCCCCTCGCCCACGCAGTCGAAGATCGCGGGCGCCACCGCGCGCGCCCACGCCGAGGCGCGGCTGAAAAGCCCGCGCGCGCAGGAGCTGTTCGGCGGCTGGAACGGCCTGCTCGGGGCGCCGTTCACCGGCATCACCACCGACGGCCAGGTCATCGCCGACCTCTACGCGCTCAGGCCGGAGGGCGCCCCGACCGCGGCGATGGTCGAGGCGGTGACGGCGCTGCTCGGCCAGCTGTCGCCGTCTCAGATCGCCGCGACGTGCTTTCCGATCGGATCCGAGCAATGGCGGCGCTGGCAGAACACCGAGCTCTATGTCGAGAGCTACGGGCTGCGTCTGGATGAGGTCTCGGACGCGGTGCGCGATGCGGCGATGAACGTGCTGCGGGCGAGCCTGTCCGCCAAAGGCTATGCGATGTCGCGCGACGTCATGCGCCTCAACCGCTTTCTCGGCGATCTCGTCGGCGGCGCCCATGTGCTCGGCGAATGGAGCTACATCTTCTGCCTCTTCGGCACGCCGTCGCCCACGGATCCGTGGGGATGGCAGCTGTTCGGGCATCATCTCTGCCTCAACTGCGTCGTGATCGGCAGCCAGATGGTGCTGACGCCGGCGTTCATGGGCGCCGAGCCGTCCTATGCCGATACCGGCCCGTTCGCCGGCGTCAGCCTCTTCGAGGACGAGGAGCGCGCCGGGCTCGAGCTCATGCGCGCGCTGTCAGCCGATCAGCAGCGTCAGGCCATCGTCGCGCATTCCATGATGGGCGGCGACCTGCCGCCCGGCCGACGCCATTTTGCCGACAACCTACATCTCACCGGCGCCCGCCAGGACAACCGCATCATTCCGCATGAAGGCCTTGCGGCCTCGGCACTGTCGCCGCCGCAGCGCCGCCGGCTGCTCGACCTGATCGCGGCGTATGCGGCGCCGCTGCCGCCCGGGCCCGGCCAGCTGCGGCTGGCGGATGTCGAACGCCACCTGGCCGAAACGCATTTCTGCTGGATCGGCGGCTTTGAGGAAGCCAGCGCCTTCTATTACAGGGTGCAGAGCCCGGTCATTCTGATCGAATTCGACCATCACGCCGGCGTATTTTTGACCAACGCCGAACCGGCGAAATTCCACGTCCATACCATCGTACGCACGCCAAACGGCAATGATTACGGCGTGGACCTGCTTCGGCTACACTATGAGCGGGCGCATCGGGAACACGGGAACGGGGAATGAACGACAACTTGATACGGTAGACGCGTGCAGGAAGAACCAAAACGACCCGAGAATTTAGCGACGTGGCATCCCAAGATCCGCGAGCTGTATGAATATTGGACAAAGATTCATCCCGCGGCCGGCAAGCTGCCGGGGCGCGCCCATTTCGATCCGATGCGGGTGGCGCACCTGCTGCCGCATGTGATGCTGCTGGACGTCGAGGGGCGCCCGCCGCGGTTTCGCTACCGTCTCATTGGGACGCGCATGGTGGATTCGCTGGGCGCGGACCTCACCGGCAAGTGGCTGGATCAGGTGCACGCCCGCGACGGCACCAGCAGTCCGCAATTCCCCTCCTACAGCAAGGTCGCGGTCGAAGCCCTGCCGGAGTGGCGGCGCGGCAAGCCACACTTCTCGAGCTATATCGACAAGTGCACGGAGATGGAGCGCGTATTCATGCCGCTGGCGGCGAACGGCACGGATGTCGACATGATCCTGACCATCGCGGTGTTCTTCGACCGGGCGGGCCACGAACTGTAGGCCGGCCGGCCTCGCTTGCCGGGCACGCCGGAAGCGGGCATCCTGACCTCAAGCCCGGACCACCGGGACCATCGAGGGGGGAGGACCGCATGTTCCAGGCCTGGCGCCGCAGACTTATCATCGGCCTGTCGGCGATCTTGATCGCGGCAACCCTGCCAGGCGTGCCGCTCGCCCCCGTGTCGCGAGCCTGGGCGGCCGACCCGGTCAAGGTCGGGTTCAGCATGAACATCACCGGCGGCGGCGCGGCCGTCGGCAAGCAGATCCTGGCCGGCATCGAGCTGTGGCGCGACGACGTCAACGCCAGGGGCGGCCTGCTCCGGCGCCCGATCCAGCTGGTCTACTACGACGATCAGAGCAACCCCGCGAACGTGCCGGGCATCTACGCCAAGCTGCTCGACGTCGACAAAGTCGACCTGCTGGTCGGCCCGTACGCGACGAACTTCGTGGCGCCGGTGATTCCAGCCCTCATGCAGCGCGGGCTTACCACCGTCGCCATCCTCGCCAACGCCGCCAACAGCGAGTTCCACTACGACCGCTATTTCGTGATGAGCCCGAACGGGCCCGACCCGAAGAAGTCCTATTCGACCGGCTTCTTCGAACTCGCCGCGGCGCAGAGCCCGAAGCCGAAGACGGTGGCGCTCCTGGGGCTCGACGCCGAATACGGCAAGAACGCCGTCGACGGCGCGCGCGAGAACGCGCAGGCCATGGGCTTCGAGGTCGTCTACGACCGCAGCTACCCGCCGACGACCACCGACTTCGCGCCGGTCATGCGGGCGGTGAAGGCGACCAATCCGGACCTCGTCTACGCCGCGGCCTACCCGCCGGATACGGTCGGCATCGTGCGCGCCGCCAACGAGGTCGGGCTCGATGTGAAGATGTTCGGCGGCGCCTTCGTCGGCCTCCTCGCCACCCCGATCAAGACGCAGCTCGGTCCGCTGATGAACGGCATTGTCGGATACATCCCGTATCTGCCGGCCAAGAGCCTGATCTTCCCGGGCACGCAGGAGCTGCTCACGCGCTACCAGGCCGTCGCCGCGACGCAAGGGATCGATCCGCTCGGCTACACCTTCCCGCCAATCGGCTACGCCGCGTGCGAGGTCCTGGCGCAAGCGGTCGCCGAGACCAAAAGCCTCGATCACGGCAAGCTCGCCCAGTACATGCACAAGGCGAGCTTCAAGACGGTGATCGGCGAGATGAGTTTCGGCCCGGACGGCGAATGGACCAAGCCCGGTGAGATGTTCTACCAGTTCCAGCATGTCTCCGGAAACGGGCTCGACCAATTCAAGGGGGACGCCACTCAGCCGCTGCTGTGGCCGGCGAAGCTCAAGACCGGCGAGCTGATCTATCCGTATGCGGCGGCAAAGAAATAGGGTCATGAACGCTCGGCGGTTCGTCCTGGCGGTCCTTTTCGGCCTGGTCTGGAGCGGCGCCGCCCTTGCCGAGACCTACCCGGCGCGGCCGGTGCGGGTGGTCGTGCCGTTCCCGCCGGGCGGGCCGTCGGATGTGCTGGCGCGGGTGATCACGCAGAAGCTCACCGAAAGCTTCAGCCAGCAGTTCTATGTCGACAACCATGGCGGTGCCGGCGGCACGATCGGCGCCGGCCTCGTGTCGCACAGCCCGGCCGACGGCTATACGCTCCTGTTCGGCAGCACGACCATCCTGGCGGTCAGCCCGACCATGTATCCGAACCTCCCTTACGACCCGGCGGCGGCGTTCGCGCCGATCGGGCTGTTCGCGAGCGTGCCCCTGTCGCTGGTTGTCAACCGCGAACTGCCAGTGAGCTCGGTCCCCGAGTTGATCGCCTATGTGAGGGCCCGACCCGGCAAGCTGTTCTACGGCTCGGCCGGCAACGGCACCCAGGTCCATTTCGCCGGTGTCCTGTTCAAGAGCCGCGCCGGGCTCGACATCGAGCACGTGCCGTACAAAGGTGGCGGCCCGGCCATGGCGGCGATGCTCACCGGTGAGTTCCAGTACATGTTCGACACGCCGCAGAGCTCGCTGCCGTATGCGCGCGACGGCCGCGTCAAGATGCTGGCGCTGACCAGCCTGACGCGCAGCCCGCTCCTGCCCGAATACCCGACCATCGCCGAAACCGCGCTGCCCGGCTTCGAGGTGATCTCGTGGAACGGGCTGGTGGCGCCCGCCGGCACGCCGCGCGAGATGGTGACCCAGGTCAATCGCAAGCTCCGCGACCTCACCAACAGCAAGGACTTCGTCGATGTCCTGGCCAACCTGGGGGCCACGCCGACCTATTCCACGCCCGAAGAGATGGGCGCGCTGCTCAAGCGCGAGCTGGTGACGTGGAGCAACGTCGCCAAGGAGAACGGGATCAAGGCGGAATAAGGAGGTCCAACGCCGGTTCGGATTACGATTTTTAATCCGGCGCTTGAAAAAGCCTCGTTTGTCAACCGGTCCTGGATCGCACACGCTCACCGGCATGAGTCCGGGTCGGCGCTTTCCCATCTCGTTGCACAGCCTGTCGGTCATCGCCGGAGCGTCGCTCATGCTCAGCCTCAGCATGGGCATGCGCCAGAGCATGGGCTTGTTCCTGGCCCCGATGACCGGTGCCCATGTGTTGACGGTCGGCGATTTCACGCTCGCCATCGCCATCCAGAACATCGTCTGGGGCGTGACCCAGCCGTTCATCGGGGCCCTAGCCGACCGTCACGGCACCCGCGCGATGACCCTCGCCGGTGCCGTGCTGCATGCGGCCGGGCTTGGTCTAGCGATCATGGTACCGAGCGTTCTCGGCTTCACGATCGGCGCCGGTGTCATCGTCGGCGTGGCCCAGTCGTGCACGGCCTTCAGCGTGTCGATGGCCGCGGCGGCGCGCACCGTCTCCCCCGCGCAGCGCAGCCTGGTCCTCGGGATCGTGTCCGGCGCCGGCTCGGTCGGCACGTTCATTGCGGCGCCGCTCGCGCAATCGCTTCTCAGCCAAGACGGCTGGCAGATCGCGCTCATGGCGTTCATCGGCCTCGCCGCGGCGATGGTGCCGGCCGCGATGCTGACCGGCGGCGCCGACCGCCAGCCGGCGCGGCAAACCGCCGGATCCGAGGCCGCGAGCCTTCCCGACGCCCTCGGTGAGGCGTTCGGGCATGGCGGCTACGTGACCATGGCGGTCGCCTTCTTCGTGTGCGGACTGCAGCTGGCGTTCATCACCAACCACCTGCCGACCTATCTGTCGCTCTGCGGGATGGATCCCATGCTCGGCGCCGAGATGCTGGCCACGGTCGGCTTGTTCAACGTCTTCGGCTCGCTGCTGTTCGGCTGGCTGGGCGGACGCGTTCCCAAGCAGATCCTGCTCGGCCTCGCCTACGGCCTGCGGTCGCTGATCATGGCGGCGTATTTCATCCTGCCGGTCAGCCCCCTCTCAACCCTGGTCTTTGCCGCCTTGATGGGCCTGCTGTGGCTCGGCGTGGTGCCGCTGGTGAACGGGCTCGTCGCGGACATCTTCGGCACGCGCTTCATGGGCATGCTGACCGGTGTTGCGTTCCTCAGCCACCAGATCGGCTCGTTCGTCGGGGTCTGGGGCGGCGGCGTCGTTTACGAGACGCTGGGATCGTACGACCTGGCCTGGAAGGCGTGCGTCGCGATCGGGCTCACCGCCGCAGTCGCGCAGGTCATGATGACCGTGCGGCCGACCGCCCGGATAGCCGCCCCAGCGTAAAACCGAATCATTCAGTCGCCGGGCTGAGGTGCCGTCGGCGCGTCGCCAGCGACCGTGGTCCGCTGCATCAGCCGCTTGTGCCGTACCCCGTCATACGGCGTGGCGCGGTGCATGAGGCAGCGATTGTCCCAGATCACGAGATCGCCCTCGCGCCATTTGTGGGCGCAGCAGAACTGCGTCTGAGTCGCGAACTCGGTGAGCTCCTTCAAGAGCGCCCGCCCCTCGTCCACCGGCCAGCCGACGATGTGCGAGGCGTGCGCGCCGAGATACAGCGACTTGCGGCCGTTCACCGGGTTGGTGCGCACCAGCGCCTGGCGGACCGGCGGCGCCTCGGCCTTCTCCTCGTCGGTCAGCACGCGCGGATCGATGAGGCCGCGCGAATAGGCGAAGCTGTGCTCGGCCACAAGGCCGTCGATGCGCCGTTGGGTCGCCTCGGGCAGTGCCGCGTAGGCCGCGCGCATGCTGGCAAACTCGGTGTCACCGCCGTCCGGCGGCACGATCCGCCCGGACAACAGCGAGCACAGCGCCGGGATGCGTTTGAACGAGCTGTCGGTGTGCCAGAGGTAGTTGCCCTTCTGATAGACCATCCGCCGGTCTTCGGGCGGGATGACGCCGCCGGTCTTGATGTCGAGGTTCGACTGGCGGGCGAAATAGGAGCCGCCCGCCGGGTTGGCCTTGACCGTCGTCTCCAGCGGACCGAAACGGCGGCTGAACGCCACCTGCGTCTCGTCGTCGAGACTCTGGTCGCGGAACACGAGCAGCGAATGCTCCTCGAACGCCGCGCGAATCTTATCGAACGTCGCGTCACTCATCGCCGCACCGGTGTCGATGCCGACGATCTCGGCGCCGAACAGCGGGTGAAGGGTGCGAACCGTGACCGCCATGTCCGGTGTCCTACTCCACCTGCATATGCGCGTCCGCGATCACTTTGCGCCAGCGGTTCGTGTCCGCGACCAGGAACCGGCGGAATTCTGCCGGCGTTTCCGGCTTGAAGCTGCCGGCCAGGTCGGCGAGCCGCTTTTGCATGACCGGCGTCTGCATGAACTTGGTGATCTCGGCATTCAGCTTATTGGTCACATCGGGCGGCGTGCCCTTGGGCGCAAACAAGCCGAACCAGATATAAGCCTCGAAATCCGGATAGCCGGATTCGATCAGGGTCGGCGTGTTCGGCATCGCCGGCGAGCGGGTCTTGCCGGTCGTCGCATAGTCCTTGAGCCGGTCGGCCAGGACGTGCTCGCGCGAATTGCCGATGGTGTCGAAGCAAATGCTGACCTCGCCGGCGACCAGGGCCGCGATCTCCGGTGCCGCTCCCTTATACGGCACCTGAACGATGTCGAGGCCCGCGGCTCCCTTGAACATTTCCATGACCATGTTGCCGCCGCTGCCCGCACCGGGAGAGCCGTAGCTATAGGCGCCGGGCTTGCGCCTGATCTCGGCCACCAGCTCCTTGAGAGTGCTGGGCGGAAACTTGGGATTGGCGACGAGATAATACGGCGTCGTGACGACGTTGATCACCGGATCGAGATCGGCGTTAGGGTCGTACTCCTGGTTTTTGTAAAGGAAGGGACTGATATGGCTGCTGGTCGCGGCCATCAGCAGCGTGTACCCGTCCGCCGGCGACTTGACGACGATCGAGGTGCCCAGCACGCCCGTGGCACCGGGGCGGTTGTCCGCGACCACCGGCTGGCCCCAGACTTCCAGAAGGTGCTGGCCGATCAGGCGGCCATACACGTCGGTCGGCCCGCCGGGTGCAAAGGGCACGACCAGCCGGATGGGCTTCGTCGGATATTGCTCGGCCGGCGCCGCCCCGACCGAGAGCACCGTGGCAAACGCCGCTAGTGCGAGCGTCAAGACCGCTCGTTTCATTGTCTCCTCCCTCGCCTGTATTCAGGCCGGTTTTATCGCGGGCCGCGCTGGGCGGCACTTGGCCCGCTGAACTTACCGCCGAGCCGCTCCGGGAGGAAGACGCCGGCGACCGGCTCGCCATACGGCCCCGGTCCGTCCTTCTGGCCGACGATCACCACCTTGTCGAGATTGCCGGACTTCTTGCCGGCCAGCGCGTCGTTCAGCCAGTCGGCGAGGAAGCCGTAGAAGTCGGCCATGCCGAAATTCGACGTGCCGCGGGGCACGTGGAAGTCGTTCTCGCACACCCACACCTCTTTCGGCGGTGGGACCAGCTTGTAGACCTCGAGCACGTCGTCGAGCGGCGCCAGCGGATCATACTCGCCGACCACCTGCAGCGACGGGCAGCGCACCTTGGGCGCCGCGGCGTCGAGGGTCATGGCGTCGGCGAGCTTGTCGAACTCGGCCTCGTCGTGGATGCCCGCCATGTACATGAACACCTGCTTGAAGCGCGGCGAGGCCTGCTCGAAGATCGCCGCCTTCGGCCCGTAGCAAGCCGCCGCGGTGGCGACCGCCTTGACCCGCGGGTCCAGGGCCGCGATCCGCATGCCCCAGAACGAGCCGAACGAGAAGCCGGAGACGACGATCTTATCCGCGTCGACCTCGGGCCGCCTCGCCAGCCAGTCGATCGCGGCAACGCCGGCGCGCTCGTAGTTGTCGGCGGTGACGCGGATCTTGCGGATGTTGCTGGTCCCCTGCCCCGGCCCGTCGATGTGCAGGCAGTTGAGGCCGCGCTGCACGAACGGGTGTTGATAGGGGTTGAGGATTGCCTCCTTGGTCATATCCATGCCGGGGCAGAAGACCGCGGTCGGCGCCTTCTTGCGGCCGGGCAGCATGTGGAACACGCCCTGGATGTAGCCGCCCTCGAACGGGATCTCCACGCGCTCGATCGGGTGATCGGCGTGCCGCATGATGCCCTCGAAGCACTCGAGCAGCTTGCCGTGGAGATAGATCTTCTCCTGGTTGTCGTCCTCGAAGATGGCGTGCTGCGCCTCGCGATAGTGCTCGACCGCGTTCCAGTAGAGCTCGCGCGCCGTCTTGCCGTGCCCCGCCGCCTCGGCCGCGCGCGCGATGGTCTCGTAATGGCGCGCCACCCGCTCGACGATGCGCGGGATCATCGCATAGGACTTCACCTCCGGCGGGACGATCCGCTGGTCATAGGCGAAGTTGATCACCCGGCCGGTGGTCTTGACCATCCAGTCGAGCAGCCATTGCTGATTGTCGCGATTGCGCTCGAGTTTCATTGTGACGCTCCTCCCTTGAACTGTCGGGGCCCGTTCATCCACGCCGTGGATCGCCCGCATAAAGCGGGCGATGACGAATGAGACCAAACGGCCCTTTTCTTTTCCGTCATGCCCCGCTTTATGCGGGACATCCACCGATGACGCGGAAGAAAGTCAGAACAGATCGAAATACTCGCGGTGCTCCCAGTCGCTGACCTCGCTCTCGCTCGCCTCTTTCTGATAGCGCGCGATCTCCGCGTCCTTGATGTGGACGAAATAGTCGATGAATTGCTGGCCGAAGCCGGCCCGGTAGCAGGCGTCGCTGCGCAGCGCCGTCAGCGCCTCGGCCAGCGACTTCGGGAGCGGCTGGGCCTTCGTCTCGTAGGGCGTATCGGCCGCCGGACCGGGATCCTTTTTGCGCGCGATCCCGTCGAGCCCAGCCAGGATCTGCGAGGCCATGTACAGATAGGGATTGGCGGCCGGCTCGCCGATGCGGTTCTCGATCCGGTAGCTGCCGAGCTCGCCTGGGCTGCCGACGACGCGCAGCATCGCGCCGCGGTCGTCGCGGCCCCAGATCACCCGGTCGGGAGCCAGGACATAGGGGCGATACCGGCGATATCCGTTGATGGTCGGCGTCGCGAACGCCGCACTGGCAACGGCGTGGTCGAGCAGCCCGGCCAGATAATTCATCGCCAGCGGCGACAGCGGCCGTTCGTCCACCGGCGCGAAGGCATTGCCGGCGGTCTTGCGGTCGCGCAGCGACTGGTGGAGGTGCCAGCCGCTGGAGCAGACCTGCGGCAGCTTCGGCCGGCACATGAAGGTCGCGTGATAGCCGTGTCGGCGGCAGATCTGCTTCACCGCGCTGCGCAACAGGACCATGGTGTCCGCCGGCTCGAGGTTGCTCCCCGGCCGCAAGGTGAACTCGCACTGGCTGGGCCCGAGCTCGACCTCGAGGCTGCGCAGCGGCAGCTCCAGCGCCTCGATATGGCCGCGCAGGATCTCGAAGATCTCGTCGAGCTGGTCGTAGCGCTGCTCGAGCAGCAACTGGTAGCCCTGGGTGAGCAGGCTGACCTCGGGCGGAGCACCCGGCTGGCCGGCGTCGCCGGGCGACAGACGCGGGTTCTCGATCTTGAAGATATGGAATTCGACCTCGAGGCCGGCGACATAGTCGAACCCGCTCTCGCGCAGCCGGTCGAGCACGCCCTTGTAGATCTGGCGGGTCGAGAACGGGACAGGCTCGCCGTTGGCGAAATAGAGATCGCACAGCATCCAGCCGGTATGCGGCGCCCACGGCAGGACCTTGAACGTCGCCGGATCCGGCACCATCAGGATGTCAGCGGCGCCCTGCATACCGGCGAGGCCGAGGCCGGCGCCGCGCGTGAACACCGGAAAGACCGACCGGCACGCCGTGTCCTTCGCCAGCAGCGACGAGACGAACGTGCAACCGTTGCGAAACGCGCCGTCGAGCTCGGCCGCGACCAGGCTCTTGCCGCGCAGAATGCCGTGCTGATCCACCGCCGACAGGCGGATCACGCCCAGCGAGCGGTTGCGAACCTGGCTCGCGACTTCGACCGCGCGCTGCCGCTGCTCGGGGGTCCAGAGCGCGTGCTTCGCTATAAACCCAGGCATTGTTAGTTCCCCCACCTCTCCCCGACCCTCTCCGCCCCCGGGGGCGGAGAGGGAGCGAGCAAAGCGAGCGGGTGAGGTGGGGGAAAATCCTTACGCGGCACGCGTCGGCTCCTTCGCCCACGCCGCCCCGGCGCGGCACCTGGCGTAGGTCTCCCGCCAGTATTTTTCCCAATCGCCGGTCGGGCCGATCCCGTCGACGGTCATCGGGCCCTGGATCTTCCGCGCGGCGTCGGGGTCGAGCACCATGGGCGGGCGCTGGCCGCCCTCGGCCTGGTCGATCGCGTCGAGGTAGAGGCGCCGGTACTTCGCGATGGCGACGTCGGTCTGGCCGAGGAACTCGCGGGTGCGGTCGTGGATATGGCCCTGCGATTCGACCGCCCACTGATCATGGACGTTCACGTCGGCGCCCATGCCAGTGTAGGTCGCGTGCGTCTGCTCGTGCGGATCGAAGCCGTACGCGTTGTCGCGGTTCCGGCGCGGCTTGTAGTCGGGCAGCGTGTACAGCTTCAGCCGCGTATCGCGCATCTCCGCCTTGTTCACCGGATCGCCGAAGCTGGTGAAGATCGCGTACCAATAACTGGTCACGTCGTCGACCGGCACGTGCCACTGGGTGATGGTCATGTCGGCCGACAGCGGAATGACGAACGCCTGCGGGAAATAGAGATGCGTCACGCGGATATGCGTGCGCAGGTCGTCGATCTTCCGCCGCGTACAGATGCGGAAGCCGTAATCGGCGGGCTGGGCGTCGATCTTCGGCCGCGAAAACTGGCGCATCACCTGGGTGATGGTCATGTCGGAATCGGCCGTCCTGGCGCGGAACGGCCGGCCGTAATTCGCCGCCGGATCCTCGTCTTCGGTAAACCTGTGCAGGAACGAGGTGTGCGCCGGATCGATCCCGACCTCGAGGATCTGCAGCCAGTTGCACTCCACGAACCCCTTGAACGCGAACGTGTATGCGTCGGGGGCGACGAAGCAATCGAAGTCCGGGAATGCCGGCGGCGCTCCTTCGCCGAGATAGGCGAAGACGATGCCGCTACGCTCGACCGCCGGATAAGCGCGCTGGCGGACGTGCTGGCAAAGATTGCCGCCGTCGGGCTCGCCGGGGGTTTCGAGGCATTTGCCGTGCACGTCGAACAGCCAGCCGTGGAACGAGCAGCGCAGGCCGCCGTCCTCGCGCCGGCCATAGACCAGATCGGCCCGGCGGTGCGCGCAGTGGCGATCGAGCAGGCCGTAGCGTCCCCTTTCGTCCTTGAACAGGACGAAATCCTCGCCCAGCAAGCGCACCGGCTTCACCGGCCGCGGCCCGGTCAGTTCCTCGGCCAGGGCCGCCGGCTGCCAGTACATCCGGAGCAGCTTGCCCGCCGGGGTTCCCGGACCGATCCGGGTCATGCGCTCGTTCGTTTCGGCCGATACCATCTCTGTCCTCCGCGTGCGTTACCTTCAATGAAGATACCGGCCTCGGGCGAACCAGGGAAGCTTCGGAGGCGGCCCCCGCGGTCAGCGCCCGAGATGGGCGTCGAAGAAGCGCTGGATCTCCTCGAAGCACTCCTTGGTTTCCGGCACGAAGGCGTTCAGCGAGTATTGCGCGTGGGACATGCCCTCGAACACCTGCAGTTCCGCCACCACCCCGGCCTGACGCAGCTTGCGGTGGGTCCGCGCCGCCAGGCTGAGGAACAAGTCGCGCGTGCCGGTGGTGATGAGCGTCGGCGGAAAGCCGCGCAGATCACCGTAGACCGGCGACAGCAGCGGGTCCTTCGCGTCGTGGCCGTGGGCGTAGATCTCGGCCGAGCCTTCGAGGAACCCCTCGTAGCCCACCTGGAAATTGTCGACCAGCTCGTTGGTGAAATAGGTGTCGCCGGTTTTGGTGATGTCGACCCAGGGCGAGCCGGGCGCGATCGCGCCGGGGAGCGGCAGCCCTTCCTGCCGGGCGCGCAGGACCAGCGCCATGGTGATGCCGCCGCCGGTGGAGGTGCCGAACACCCCGATGTTCTGCGGCTTCACGGACTTGATCTCCTCGCGATAGACCGCGATCGCATCGTCGATGGCGGCGGGATACGGATGATCGGGCGCCAGGCGATAGTCGACCGAGATCACCCGGGCGCGGCCATACGCCGCCATGATCATCCCTTCCCGGGTTCCGGCCTCGCCGGGATTGAGCACATAGGCCCCGCCATGGAAGTGGATGAGCAGCCGGTTGGCGTTCTCCGGGGCGATCGAGGCCGGGCTCAGGATGAACGCCTTGACGCCGGCGACCGTCGCAGGCTCGAGCGTGACCCCCAGCCGCTTGCGCGCGTCGGCCAGCGGCGCGATGGCGCGGGCGGCACCGGCCGCGACTAGCTGATGCCATTCCTCGGTGCTCTTCGGCTTGACGTTCCACGTCGGCGGCGGCGGCGCCCCGATCATCGCCCGCAGCTCCGGGCTGACCGTGTCGGGAACCGGAATTGTCTTTGCCGGGATCTGGCGCGGTGCCGGCGCATCGGCGGCGTGCACCGGCGTATGCGCGACGGCGAGAGACAGCGCGGCGATAAAGCCGGCGCGCAGCATGATCATGGTCGTGTCCTCCCCGGGTATCGTCGAAACCAGCCTATCAGAAGGCGTCACCTCACGGCAGATAGCCGAGCAGCCGCCACCACAGGTAATCGAGCGGCAGCAGCACGACGATGGTGATGGCGGCGAGCGCCAAACAGAGCTTGCCGGCCGGTCGCGGGCCGACGCCGCCGAGCTGCAAGGCGATCACCATCGGCGGCGATTCGAATGGCAGAAACACGGTCGAGAAGATCACGACCTGCAGCATCAGGACGCTGAGCAGCGGCAGCCCGCTCGCGGTCGCGAACTCGTTGGCGAGCGGGGTCAGCACGGCGGGAACGCCGGTCGCGGTCACCAGCGCGGTCAGGCCGGCGCCGATGGCCGCCAGGGTCGCGACGTTCGACACCGTGTGTCCGGGGGTCAGGTTGGCCCAGTCCAGCAGCGCGGAGCTCACCCGCTCGCCAAGGCCGCTATCCGCGACCAGGGCGCCCACGCCGAGGATGCTGCCGATGTAGAAGACGGGCGCCAGATTGAATCGTTCCGAGAACATTTTCGGCGTCACCACGCCGATCGGGGGCAAGACGCACAACAGCCCGGTGGCGAGCGAGATCCACGCCGGCGAAATGCCGTGCAGGAAGTCGGTGGCGAACAGCAGCAGCGACAGGACCAGCAGCACGGCGAGGATTTTCTCGTCGCGCGACATGCGGCCCGGCGGCCAATCATCGGCGGGCGTCAGCTTGTGAGGCTCGGGGAACAGCCGGCAGACCAGCCAGATCAGGACCGCCGTCTTCAGGGCGCCGAGGATCGGAAAATGCAGCAGCAGGTAAGGCCCGTAGGTGAGCTCGATCCCGTACTGCGATTGTGCGGCACCAAGCAGGATGCTGTTCGGCACGTTCGCCGGCAGGATCGCGGTCGCCGGCATGAAGCTCGCGGCCGCCGTGGTCACGATGAGGCCGGTATGGCCAGACCGGCCGGGGGTGAGGCCGAGATGCTCGGCGAACGCAAGCACGATCGGCGTCAGCAGGAGCACGCGGCCGCCGGTCGACGGCATGAGGAACGCAAGGCCCACCGAGGCCAAGGCGACGGCCGTCACGGCGCGCGGATACGAGCGCCCGGCGCGCGCGAACACCAACCGCGCCAGCCGCCGCCCGAAGCCGGTCGTCTGCACGGCGATGGCGGTGATCGAGCCGCCGAACACCAGCCACCAGGCGGGCGACACGAACCCGGACAAGATCACCTCCGGCTTGCCCAGCCGGAACAAGATCGCCAGCAGAATGAAGACGAGCGACGTCGACGGCTCGCCGAGCAGATTGAACGCCCAGGACGCGATGATGAAGGCGATCAACACGGCGGACCCGACCAGACGCCAGGAGTCCGGCATCTGATAGGGCAGCGCCCACAGCACCGCGATGACGGCGGCCAGGAGAGCCAAGTGGCCATACCGGCTGAGCAGCGACGGCCAGACACCGAGCGCGCCGACGTGCCTGGTGAGATGGGATGAATCGTTCATGGCAGCCGCCACCGGACTAGCAGAGAGAGCGGCGCATGGCTATACAATCGCGGCGCAGATCCCGCCTGCCCCGCTCACATAGCTGCCGACTTGTCCGAACCTCTCGCCGCCGAAGCCGAAACTGCCGCCGAGACCGCCGCCCCGAACCGGCCGTGGGTGTTCGCCGCCGCGTTATCGGCGATGTTCATGGCGGCCATCGAGGGCACGATCGTCGCCACGGCGATGCCGGGCATCGTCGGAACGCTGGGCGATTTCGAGCTGTTCAGCTGGGTCTTCACCTCTTATCTGCTGGCGCAGGCCGCGACCATCCCGGTCTATGGCAAGCTCGCCGACCTCTACGGCCGCAAGCACGTGCTGTTCTTCGGCATCGGCGTGTTCCTCTTCGGTTCCCTGCTGTGCGGGTTTGCCTGGAGCATGGCGTCGCTGATCGCGTTTCGCGCCCTGCAGGGGCTGGGCGCCGGGGCGGTGATGCCGGTCGCGCAGACCGTGGTCGGCGATCTCTATCGTGGCGAAGAGCGGGCCCGCATGCAGGGGTTCATCTCCGCCATCTTCGGCAGTGCCGCGATCCTCGGGCCGATTGCCGGCGCCGTACTCGTCCAGCATCTCGGCTGGCCGGCGGTGTTCTGGATCAACATCCCGCTCGGCCTCATCGCCGCGGTGATGCTCGCCGTTCTTCTGCGCGAAACCGTGCAGCGGCGGAACGTCCGCATCGACTGGCTCGGCTCATTCCTGATGACCGTGAGCACTGGAGCGCTCATGCTGGCGCTGGTGGATGCCGCCTCGCTCGGCGGCACCGCGATCGCCGCATTGATCGCGTTCGCGCTCGCGGCGTTCGTGCTCCTGCTGCTGAACGAGCAGCAGGCCGCGGAGCCGGTGCTGCCGCTTCGGTTGTGGCGCAACCGCCTGGTGGCGATCGGCAACGCGAACAGCTTCATCTGCGGCGCCGCCGTCATGGCGATCATCGCGTTCCTGCCGGCCTATGTCCAAGGCGTGCTCGGCCGCTCGGCGTTCGTCGCCGGCCTGACCCTGATGGCGATGTCCGCCTTCTGGTCGATCGGCGGCTTCGTCGCGGGCCGGATGTTGCTGCGCTGGACCTACCGGACGACGGCCCTGGCCGGCACGGTCGTGGTCATCGCGGGCAGCGTGATGATGAGCCTTCTCGACCCCGGGCGCGGCGCCGCCTGGGCGGTCGCGGCGGCGCTGGTGATCGGCTTCGGCATGGGCCTCACCAACAACTGCATGGTCGTGGCGATCCAGGCCAACACCACTTGGGCCGAGCGCGGCGTCGCGACGTCGAGCATCGTCTACACGCGGATCGTCGGCAACGCCATCGGCACCGCGGCATTCGGCGGCATCCTCAATGCGGCGTTGTCGGCTTACATCACCGGCGGCGGCGACCTGGTCAACCGGATGATGGACCCGGCGCTGCGCGCCGCCCTCCCGGCCGCGTCGATCGCGCCACTGCTGCACGAGTTCGCGGCCGCCCTGCACACGATCTTCCTGATCAACCTCGGCCTGGCGCTGCTGGTCGTCGCGATCGTCGCGGCACTGCCGCGCAGCCTTGGGCTGAAGCGCGCTTAGTGCGCGCCGTGATCGTCACGAGATTATAAAAGCGGTGTTTGACAATCCCGAGGATTTCCGGCGCCTACATCCGTTATTTGTGACGCTGCCGGTGGACGACATGGCCGACGTCGCCGGATGCGCACCCATTCGCACCGGTGCTGGTACTATCGCGACCGCGGATGAGTGCCGTAAGCCGACGGTACCACAGCACTCATTGTGTGCAACTTTATACAGCCAGAGCATTTTTGGCTGGAGATACTGCATCATACGGTAGAGAATGCGATCGTATGATCAGCAGCCACGTCACCGCATCGAAACATGACATTGCCGCCGGCATTGAGCCGATGCGTCTCCGCGAAGCTTGGCGCGGCATCGTCGCAGCCTATGCTCAGCCCATTACCCACCGGGCCATCGTGCAGATTTCCGGCACAGTGTTTTCGTTCCTGGCTCTGACCGCAGCGCTCCTTTTCGGCATCGACCATGGCGTGTGGGCGACCATGGTCCTTGTCCTGCCCGCCGCGCTGCTCCTGGTGCGGCTCTTCATGATTCAGCACGATTGCGGCCACGGCTCGTTTTTCAAATCACGTCACGCGAACGACATGCTTGGGCGAGCGCTAGGGGTGCTGACCCTCACGCCCTATACGTTCTGGCGCAAGCGGCACACCGTCCATCACGCGTCATCCAGCAATTTGGAGCGGCGCGGCGTCGGTGACGTCACGACGCTGACGGTCCGCGAGTACTTGTCGAGTCCGCTGTGGCGGCGCCTTGCCTACAGGCTTTACCGGCATCCACTTGTCATGTTCGGGGTCGGTCCAGCCTACCTTTTCCTGATCCGCCATCGTCTGCCGATTTGCAACCCGCTTCGGCATCCCAAGACGTGGGTGAGCGTGCTCGGCACCAATGCGACGCTCGGCGCAATTTTTGTCGTGATGGCCGCGACGGTCGGGCCGGCGCCATTCCTGCTGACTTACATGCCGGTCCTTCTATTGGCCGCAACCATCGGCATGTGGCTGTTCTACGTGCAGCATCAGTTCGAGGACACGTGGTGGGAGACCTCGGCCCGCTGGAATTTCCACACGGCCGCGCTGAGCGGTTCTTCGTTCTACGATCTTCCCAAAGCGCTTCACTGGATAACCTGCCATATCGGCCTGCACCACATCCACCATCTGTCGAGCCGGATTCCGAATTATCGGCTGCGCGAGTGCTTTGAGCAGAATCGGGCGTTTTTGGCGACCCGGCGGCTATCTCTGTACGAAAGTTTCAAATGCCCCCGCCTGGCGCTTTGGGACGAGAAGCAACGCAAGCTCGTGCCGTTCAGTCAGGCTCGGCGCGGCCACGAAACGGACCAGTAACAAAGTGAGCGCTCATGCGGCGCGGTGCCGTCAAACGACAGCGAGGCGATTATTTCCAACCGAGGACCGGCGGCTGACTAATTAGCCACGTTCAGGACAATCCCGTCGTCCTACGAAGCGACATCCTGGCGCGCGAGGCCCGTGGTTGGCCCCGATGCGTGCGGATGCCAGATCGGCGACAATATGCGTCTTTTGTATTTTACCGGATCCCTCCTGGTCGCAGGGTGCGTTTGGGCGACTTCGGTTTCGGCCCAACATCCGACGATCAACGATCAGATGAACACGCGCGCACTGACGCCGCCCCCGGAGGTGGATAGCTATCTAAGCGTGGCCGTGGCGCAACTGCTCGTGGCCCTCGGCTTGAACCTTCAGGGCATGCCGGCCAGCGAGCTGCGACGCATGTATGTCATGCGTCACCCGCACCCGCTTGCGGCGGTGCCCGCAACGCCTTTGCCGGACCAATCCCTCCAATAGTCTCGGCCCGGGTCGTCCCCTGCCGCAGAACGGCCAGACATTCGCTCGACCAATGGCACGGGCCGTTCCGTCAAAGGTGCCTGATCGGGCGTATCTTTCGAACCCGCGCGCCACAACGCGCCCCGGGATCGATTTTCGAAGCTGCCGCGTCCAAATCACACGAAAGACCGATACTGTGAATCCGATTATTTTTGAGAAGCTCGCCCGGAAGATGTACGAAGCGAACGATCCTGGCGGCATGCCCTGGGTCTATTGCGGCTGGGATGTCCGCAAAGCCTGGATGAATAAGGCTCAGCAGCGGCGCGAAGGCATCGGCGTCGCCGAGGGCTTCCATTTTTGGCAGAAGATGAAGTCGCTATTTTTGTCCTGAGCGCGCAGGTCAGCCGGCACGATCTCTCTTTTCTATCGCCAGTGCGTGGACAAACTTGCAAAAGCGACGGCGCCGCTGACGGGCGCTATCCACGACAGTTCGTTGGCGTTGAAGGCGACCCAATCTTTCCAGCCCTTCAGCACAGCTTCTTTGCGGCTGCGTAGGGGGAGACGCGGCACGTCATGGTCCGCTCCTTACCGAGCGAAACCGGTTCTATAATGCGGGTTCTTCTGGGAAGGACGGGCGAGCTTGGCGCGCACCGCTTCCGTGAAGCCCTGCATCCATCGTGCCCGCTCCCCGCTGATCCGGTAGGGATTCTGCGCCTCTGCCCGGGCGTCGATGGCGGTCAAGGTGTCGTCGATCTGCTCGCTCATGCCGGCAACCCATCCTTTGGCATAAAGGCGGCTCAACTCGAACGGACTGGCGACGGCTGTTTCGGCATCCGGCGCCGGTTCGCGCACCGTGATGGCAGTCTGCCGCAACGCCCGTACCTGCGGCGTCGTTGCCTTGTCAACCGATTCACCCGTCCCGTTTTTCTTCTTCAGCGGTCGCTTCCGGTCGCTGGAGACTGCCGGGGCCACGGTCGTGTTGAAATCCCCGAGTTCCGGAATTCTTGATAGAGGGACGCGGTGTTTGCTCATAGGCCTCTCCATGAGAAATGGTGCTGCGGCTGAATTCGACATCGATCGGCGGTTCTGCTCAGCGGTGCCGGCGTCCTGTACATCGGGTGAGCCTCGCTCGAACCGAAGCGCCGTCGGAGGCCTGGACGGCGAGGGACACGCCCTCGCCGTATCGTCAGACGTTAAATCGTCTTTTTGGCTTCGGGCACGCCAGCTTTGGCGGGCTGCGGTGTCAATGCCGCGGGGGCCGGTCCGGAAGGCGCCGCCTGAGCAACGGTCGCCTGAACCCCTTCAGGGGCCTTGGGCGTGACCGGGGTCGAGGCGATCGGAGAATTGTTATCAGCCATGTGACAGGCCTTTCGTTGGTGCGACAATGAGTTGTCGCTGCCTTTACTTGGGGGCATTTCATCCGAATACAATGATTTACTTTTGTATTTCAGGTAAATAGCATAATACGTCAACGTTATCAGTGGATGCAAACCAACAAATATTTGCGGCCGACTGCCTGCCGTGCCGCCCGTCGTAACGGACGATGCCGAGCCATGCGGCCGGCCGTCCGACCCGCGGCGCGACTTAATATCCCGTCGTGATTTAAGCAGCGGCGTTCCCATTAGGTCCACTAAGATAGCGAAGGTCGAATTGTTGTTAGAGGACCAGTGCTCGCCACTGCCGCTGCTAGCTACGTTGGGGCTTCCGCTGATCACGCTCGATATTCATCACCGCACGACCTACCGCTACCGTCAGCCGGTGAGCCTCGGGCCCCATCGTCTCATGCTTCGCCCGCGCGAGAGCCGCGATCTTCGCCTGATTTCAAGCGATGTGACGCTGACGCCCGCCGCGGCGGTGACCTGGGCACATGATGTCGCCGGCAATGCCGTTGCGACGGCCACGTTTCAGATCATGACCGACACTCTCGTGATCGACAGCCGCGCAGAACTCGAACTCCACGCCACGCCCTGGCCCATTTTCGACATCGCCGGCTCCGCGCTTTCCTACCCTTTCCCCTATGCCAAGGATGAATGGATCGATCTCGGCGCCCTGGCGGCCCCACAATACCCGGACGCGGCGGGGAGGCTGCGGGCTTGGGCGCGGGCGTTCATCCGCGGCAATCCGACGGACACGCTGGCCCTGCTCAAAGACCTGAGTGCCGGCGTCTCGGAAGAGATTTCCTACCAGAGCCGGGAGGATGAGGGCACCCAATCGCCGACACAGACACTCGATCGCGGCTGGGGATCCTGCCGCGATTTCGCGGTCCTCTTCGTCGAAGCGGCGCGCAGCCTTGGTTTTGGCGCGCGGATCGTCTCCGGCTATCTCTACAATCCGGATCGAAGCAGCGTCGGGTCAAGCGGTGAAGGGTCGACCCATGCCTGGGCTGAAGTCTATGTGCCGGGCGCGGGCTGGATCACCTTCGATCCCACGAACCGCAGTGTCGGCGGCCTCAATCTGATCCCCGTCGCGGTCGCGCGCGACATTGGGCAGGCATTGCCGGTGGCCGGCAGTTTCGTCGGAATGACGGACGCGTTCCAGGGGATGTGGGTGGAAGTTCTCGTCACATCGTAGTCCGGCACCACCCCCCGGGTTCAGGAGCCTCGCGCTCATACCGCGGGGCGCCGGCCGGTGCCGCCACGTGCGCCGGGAGCGCCATTATTACTTTCGGGCTTGTCAAACTCACAAAATAACGGTGGCGTATATAGTGTTTGTTATTTCCGCCGATAAAATAATTACCTCTCATATCATTGGGTTTTTCAGAGTATTATTTATTGCCCGCCTTGAGCGGAGCCCTATCGTGCTTACGTGAGTGGCTGGCGAAGTGGCGCCGACGGCGCGCACAAAGGCCCAGCGCGGCGGCTTCAAGGCCCGCCGCCCTCAAAATTCTAGGATCAAAAATGAAGTTCAAACCATTGCACGACCGTGTCGTCGTGCGCCGTGTCGAGGAAAATTCGAGCACCGCCGGCGGCATCATCATTCCCGACACCGCCAAGGAAAAGCCCATGCAGGGCGACGTCATCGCGGTGGGCCCGGGCGCTCGCAACGAAAGGGGCGAAATCGTGGCCCTCGACGTCAAGGCCGGTGACCGCATCCTGTTCGGCAAGTGGTCGGGCAGCGAGGTGAAGATCGACGGCGAGGAGCTCCTGATCATGACGGAGTCCGACATCCTCGGCATTCTCGACGGTGCCGCCTCGGCTCAAAAGAAAGCCGCCTGAGAAACTCAAACCTAAGGACAGATAACATGGCAGCCAAAGAAGTCGGATTCGGCGCTGACGCCCGCCAGCGCATGCTGCGCGGCGTCGACATCCTGGCCGATGCGGTGAAGGTCACCCTCGGCCCCAAGGGCCGCAACGTCGTGCTCGACAAGTCGTTCGGGGCTCCCCGGATCACCAAGGACGGCGTCACCGTCGCCAAGGAGATCGAGCTCTCCGACAAGTTCGAGAACATGGGCGCCCAGATGGTGCGCGAGGTCGCGGTGAAGACCAGCGACCTTGCCGGTGATGGCACGACCACCGCGACGGTGCTGGCGCAAGCCATCGTCCGCCAAGGTGCGAAGGCCGTGGCCGCGGGCATGAACCCGATGGACCTCAAGCGCGGCATCGACAAGGCCGTCGCGACCGTCGTCGAAGAACTCATCAAGCGCTCCAGGAAGGTCGCAACATCGGCGGACGTGGCGCAGGTCGGCACGATCTCGGCCAACGGCGATCGCACGATCGGCGACATGATCGCCAAGGCGATGGAAAAGGTCGGCAAGGAAGGCGTGATCACGGTCGAGGAGGCGACGAGCCTCGAGACCGAGCTGGATATCGTCGAAGGCATGCAGTTCGACCGCGGCTATCTCTCGCCGTACTTCATCACCAACGTCGAGAAGATGACCTGCGAGCTCGAGAGCCCGTACATCCTCATCCACGAGAAGAAGCTGTCCGGTCTCCAGCCGCTGCTGCCGCTGCTCGAAGCCGTGGTCAAATCCGGCAAGCCGCTGTTGATCATCGCCGAAGAGATTGAAGGCGAGGCTCTGGCCACCCTGGTGGTCAACAAGCTGCGCGGCGGCCTCAAGGTCGCGGCCGTCAAGGCCCCGGGCTTCGGCGATCGCCGCAAGGCGATGCTGGAGGATATCGCTGTCCTGACCGCCGGTCAGGTCATCAGCGAGGACCTCGGCATCAAGCTCGAGAGCGTCACCCTCGACATGCTCGGCCGCGCCAAGCGAGTGACCATCGACAAGGAAAATACGACCGTTGTCGACGGCGCCGGCAAGAAAGCCGACATCCAGGGCCGCGTGGCGCAGATCAAGGCGCAGATCGAGGAGACCACCTCGGACTACGACCGCGAGAAGCTCCAGGAGCGCCTGGCGAAGCTGGCGGGCGGCGTCGCGATCATCCGCGTCGGCGGGGCGACCGAAATCGAGGTGAAGGAGCGCAAGGACCGCGTCGATGACGCCATGCACGCCACCAAGGCGGCGGTCGAGGAAGGCATCGTCGCCGGCGGCGGGGCGGCCCTGCTGCATGCAACGCAGCTTCTCAAGACCCTCAAGGGCGCGAATGACGATCAGCAGGTCGGCATCGACATCGTCCGCAAGGCTCTGACCTCGCCGACCCGTCAAATCGCGGAGAACGCCGGAGCGGACGGTGCGATGATCGTCGGCAAGCTGCTCGAGCAGAAGAACGTCAATTTCGGCTTCGATGCGCAGAGCGGCGAATATGTGGACATGATGAAGGAAGGCATCATCGACCCGACCAAGGTCGTGCGCCTCGCTCTGCAGGATGCGGCGTCGGTTGCCGGCCTCCTCATCACCACCGAGGCGATGATTGCCGAAAAGCCGGAGAAGCGTGCAGCCTCTGCCGCCCACGGCGGCGGCATGGGCGGCGATATGGATTTCTAAGTCCCGCTGCGGATAGGAGACGGACGATGGCCTATAGCGAATCGCTCATCGACCACTACGAGAACCCGCGCAATGTCGGCACGCTCGACAAGAACGATCCTTCGGTAGGGACCGGGCTTGTCGGGGCGCCCGCCTGCGGCGACGTGATGAAGCTGCAGATCAAGGTGAGCGCTGACGGGATCATCGAGGACGCGAGGTTCAAGACCTTCGGCTGCGGCTCGGCGATCGCGTCGAGCTCGCTCGTCACCGAATGGGTCAAGGGCAAGGCGATCGACGAGGCGGCCACGATCAAGAACACGCAGATCGCGAAGCATCTGTCGCTGCCGCCGGTGAAGATCCATTGTTCGGTCCTGGCGGAGGATGCGATCAAGGCGGCGGTGGCGGACTACAAGCGAAAGAACGGATTGTCCGCAACGCCGCCGGCGTAACCAGCGGCCTTCCGGGAGTGGACGTAACCATGGACATCACAATGCCGATACCGCTGGTCCACAGCGCGCCCCGGATGAATTTCATGTCCGGCGCCTGGGCGGGCGGACACCAGCTGAAGGCAGCGGGTTACGTGCTTGCCGGCCTGATCGGCCTGGCCATGGGGCCGGTGTTCTTCATGGCCATCGACCACACCGTGGTCGTCCGGTGGTCCAACGCCATTCTCGATCTGATCAGCAGCCCATAGTCGGACGCATCTCCTCATCTCATTCCCATGGACACCCGCAACGACTGCGGGCATGACCGGACGAGTGAGTGCGCGTCGGCCTCGGACTGGCGTTGGCCGCGGGATCGCAGCTCAACAACGACAAGGGAGGATATCATCATGGGCGCCAACCACACTGGCGCGGGACACCATACGCTGGCGGCGGAGCATCACGAGCAGGCGGCCCACCACCACCGGCAGGCCTCGAAGCATTACGAAAAGAAAGATCACGCCAACGCGGCGCATGAATCTCTGATCGCCCACGACCACACACGGCGGGCCGTCCACCACAGCAACGAGGCGGGCAAGTACCATGCCGAGCGACACGGCAAGGAAACGTCTAAGTAGAAGACCATTTCGAATCGCGCCTTAAGTCCGTTGTAGGGCGGTTCCCGATCAGGTCTAACCCGGACGCGTCATGTCCCGGGTCATCCTCGATAAGACCCTTGCATCGATTTTCGGAAAAATAACCCGTGCAAAGGGTTCGGTGCCGCGATTTCACCAGCCCCCGCAGGCGCTTGGCGGGGACCCTTGCACCCTTGCACGGTTTTCCGGGGTCACATACACACGGCCAAGCCGCTTCGGCTTGTCTTCTCCATCCATGGTTCCAGCGGCACGATGGATTGCCCGGTCGTGAAGCTTGTCCTCGGGCCGGCCTTCGGCCGGACCCGGGGGCCGGGCAATGACGAAGGATGGAGGCGGTGCGGCGCGAGCGGGATTACTCGGCGGCGGTGCGCACACCCTGGCCGCCCAGAAGCCCCGCGGCGATCAGCGCCGCACGGAGACGGGCGATCTCCTCGGCCGACAGCTTGACCAGCGGCGGCCGCACGACTGCGCGCGGCAGCTTGCCCTGGAGGACCAGGGCCTCCTTCATGCGGTTGTGCATGTCGACGAACGGGTCGGCGTAGAACGCCTCGGTCATCGGCCGGATGCGCTCATGCACGCGCCGGGCTTCGGCGAGATCGTTCGCCTGCACGGCGCACCACAGCTGAGCCTGGAGATCGGCGATGACGCTGCCCGCCCCCGACAGCAGGCCCTTGCAGCCCAGCACCAGCGAACTGAGCAGCCAGGCGCTGTTGGTGGACAGCACGTTCACCGGGCGCGGCAGGCTCTGCAACGCCCGGATGTGGTTTTCGTGCAGCGGCACCTGCGGCGTCCAGTCCTTCAGCGCGCGAATCGTCGGCACCGACGCGACGAGTTGCAGCAAGGTGTCGAATGGATAGCCCTGGTTGCCCTGCAGCGGATACTGGAACACGATGATCGGCAGATCGGAGGCATCGGCGATCCGCTTAAAGTGCGCGATCACCATCTCCGGCCGCTGGCCGAGGGTGAATGGGCCCGGCGGAAAGACCAGCAGCGCCGACGCGCCGCCGGCCTCTGCCATGCGCGCGATCCGTGCCGCTTCGAGACTGCCCTCGGCGTAGACGCCGTGGACGATCGGCGTCCTGGCGCCGATCTCGTCCTGGGTGATGTCGAGCACCCGGCGCTGCTCGTCGAAGGTACAGGAGCCGACCTCGGACGCGTGCGCGTTGATGGTGACGGCCGTGACGCCGTTCACCGCCGCCACGTCGCTCAGATGCCGGCGGAACGATGGCTCGTCGATCGACAGGTCGTCATGAAACGGCAACAAACAGGCCGGAATGACGCCCTGCGGAACGTAGTTCAGATGGCGAGGCATGGAGGTCCTCTGGTCTCTTATGCACGAAGTTTAGCAGGCCGAGTGCCGAAAGTCCCCCGCCTCACCCCGGCCCTCTCCGCCCGCTGCGCTGCGCCGCCGCGAAGCGCCGCCGGGCGCGAAGAAGAGGAAGAAGAGACTGGGGGGCGGAGATGGAGGGACCCGCGCAGCGGGAGGATGAGGTGAGGGAGCCGATGGGCTATGTTCCGCTCATGGCGCACCCGTTCCCGTCATGGCTCCTGCCCATCCTGATTGCGCCGTTCATCGGCAGCTTCCTCGGCGTCCTGATCACGCGCGCAAAAGCGCCGGGCACGATCCTGTGGACGCGGTCGATCTGCGACGCGTGCGGACACACCCTGGGTGCGTCCGATCTCGTCCCGCTCGTCAGCTGGGTGGCCACCGCCGGCCGCTGCCGCTATTGCGCGACCAGGATCGGCCTGTTCTATCCCGCGATCGAACTGACCGCGACCGGCGTTGCCGTGTGGTCGGCCGTTCTGACGTCGGGCTGGCTCACCTGGGCGACCTGCGTGTTGGGTTGGGCGTTGCTGGCGCTGGCGTTCATCGATTGGCGCGAACTGCGGCTGCCGGACTTTCTGACGTTGCCGCTGATCCCGGTCGGACTGGCGGTGAACTGGATGCTTGGCGGAGTGCCCCTTCTTGTGGCCGGGGTGATCGGCAGCGTGGCAGGTTTCTTGTTCATCCTCGCCGTGCGCTGGTTGTACGCGGCAATACGGCACCGCGAGGGCATCGGGCTCGGCGATGCCAAGCTGTTTGCCGCCGCCGGCGCCTGGGTCGGGTGGATCGGCCTCCCCAGTGTTCTTTTGGTGGCTGCGCTTTTTGCGCTGGCTTCGTCCTTGCTCCGGTATGTCGGTAAAGATAGGCTTCGCTCTGACGAGCGTGTGCCGTTCGGGACATTTTTGTGCCTCGGCATTTGGCTCGTCTGGCTGTACGGGCCGCTCGCTTAACGCAACATTAACCATAAGCGCGCAGGGTGCCCGGCGAACACACGACGGGGGCGCACCCCAGTAGGAACACCGAGCGGGTGCGATGGCTGTCACCGAAAGGTAGACAGCAGTGCTGCAAGACCGTCCGAGTTTTGAAAAGTCCCTCGCCGCCCGCCTGATTGCCGGCGGCAAGCTCGATGAAGCCTCGGCCGAACGCGCCTTCCGCGTGCGGGCGGACAGCGAGGAGCGGCTCGAGCAGATCCTGACCAAGCTCGGCCTGGTCCAAGAGCGCGACGTCACAGAGGCGATGGCGCGCGAACTCGAACTCGACCTGGTGGCGCCGACCGATTTCCCGGATGCGCCGGTGCTGGAAAGCGCCAGCGCCAAGTTCCTGCGCCAGGCGCAGGTGGTGCCGCTCTCCGAAGCAACCGACCGCATCGTGCTCGCGGTCACCGATCCATTGAACGACTACGCGGTCCGCTCCCTGTCGCTGCTCGCCGGGAAGCCGGCGGAAATCCGCGTCGCCGCTCCGTCCGATCTCGAGCTCGCCTATGAGCGCCTGTACGGCGGCGAGAAGGGCGCCCTCAGCGAGATCGTCGACGAGATCGATCCGGCCGACGGCGATGACTCCGGCGACGACATCAACCGTTTGCGCGACCTCGCGAGCGAGCAGCCGGTCATCCGGCTGGTCAACCTGCTGATCGCGCGCGCGGTGGAAAGCCGCGCCTCGGACATCCACATCGAGCCGTTCCAGGACCGGCTGGTCGTCCGCTACCGCATCGACGGGGTGCTGCGCGAGGGTGCCACACCGCCGTCGCGGCTGCGCGCCGCCGTCGTTTCGCGCATCAAGATCATGGCGAAGCTCAATATCGCAGAGCGGCGGCTGCCGCAGGACGGACGCATCCGCATCGCGATCCGCGGCCGCGACTACGACCTGCGAATCGCCACCGTGCCGACCCTGCACGGCGAGGGCGTCACGATGCGTATTCTCGACCGCGCCAGCCTGGTCGAGGACTTCACCGTGCTCGGATTCCGCGAGGACACGCTGAAGCGCTATCTGGGGCTTCTCGACCTGCCGCAAGGCATCCTGCTGGTCACCGGCCCGACCGGCAGCGGCAAGACGACCACGCTCTACACGAGCCTGCTGCGGCTGAACACGCCGGACAAGAAGATATTCACGGTGGAAGACCCGATCGAGTACCAGCTCGAGGGCGTCAACCAGGTGCAGGTCAAGACACAGATCAAGCTCACCTTCGCCGAGATCCTGCGCACCTTGCTGCGTCACAACCCCGATATCATCATGATCGGCGAGATGCGCGACTTCGAAACCGCGCAGATCGCCATCCAGGCTGCACTTACCGGCCACCTGGTGCTGTCGACCCTGCACACCAATAACGCGCCGAGCTCGATCACGCGGCTTTTGGACATGAAGGTCGAGGATTACCTCGTCACCTCGACCGTCAACGGCGTGATGGCGCAACGCCTGGTGCGCCGGCTGTGCCAGGTCTGCCGCAAGCCGCGGCCGCTGCTGCCGGAGATGATCGAGCGCCTGGGGCTTGCCTCCCTGCTCAACGGCCACGAGCCGACGCTTTACGACTCAGTCGGCTGCGAGGAATGCCACGGCAGCGGCTATCGCGGCCAGATGGCGGTGATCGAAGTTCTGCCGGTCTCGGATGAGATCCGGCGGCTCATCCTCAACCATGCGGAAGCGCGCGAGATCCAGCGCGTCGCCATCGAGGAAGGCATGCGCACCATGTATCACGACGGCATGCTGAAGGCACTCGACGGCGAAACGACCGTCGAGGAAGTGCTGCGCGTGACGCGCGATGTCTAACCGCCATCCACGAATGCGTGCGGCACCCCCCACCCTAGCCCTCCCCCTCAAGGGGGGAGGGAAAAAGAAATTCACCTCCCCCTCGAGGGGGGAGGTCGGCGCGTCAGCGCCGGGTGGGGGTGTTCCGTCGATCTATATCAAAGGGTATTAGGCGAGATGCCAGAGTTCCACTACGTCGCCGTCGACGCGGGCTCGCACACGATCGAAGGCCGCATGGACGCCCTGACCAAATCGGCGGTGGTCGAGCGGCTGCACGCGTCGGGTCAGGTCCCGATCCGGGTCGACGAGATCGGCCTGATGACGATCTCCAACCTCGACCTCGGCAGCCTGTTCCGCGGCCGGCAGATGCCGCGGCGCACGCTGGCCCTGATCACCAATCAGCTGGCCACGCTGCTGCATGCCGGCCTCGCCCTCGACGAGGCGCTGGGCATCCTGTCCGAGCTGGTCGAAAAACCGCGCGAGCGCCAGGCGCTCCGGACCTTGCGCGAGAAGATCAGCGGCGGCGTCACGCTCGCCGACGCGATGGCGGCCCAGCCGAAAGTCTTCCCCAATTTCTATATCAGCATGGTCCGGGCCGGCGAAGCCGGGGCCAGCCTCGAGGCCGTCCTCGGCCGGCTCGCCGAGTTCCTCGAACGCTCCGAGGCGTCGAAAGAGCACGTCAAATCGGCGCTGATGTACCCGGTCATCGTGCTGGTGACCTGCTGCGTGTCGATCGCCATCCTGATGATGTTCGTGGTGCCGCGCTTTCGGCCGCTGTTCGAGCAGGCCGGCGCCGCGCTGCCGCTGTCGGCGCAGATGCTGATGGTCGTGTCGGACGCCCTGCAGGCCTATTGGTGGCTGGCAGCCCTGCTACCACTCGCCGCCGTACTCCTGATCCGTTGGCAGTTCAAGAACCCGGCCACCCGCGCCTGGTGGGAACGGCGGCTCCTGAAGACCCCGCTGGTCGGCGACCTGATCGGGAAGGTCGAAGTGGTCCGCTTCAGCCGCACCCTGGGCACCCTGCTGAAGAACGGCGTGTCGCTGCTATCGGCGCTGGTGATCACCCGCGAAACGATCGGAAATCGCGTGTTCGTCGACGCGGTCAGCGTGGTGCTCGACCGGGTCAAGACCGGCAAGGGGCTGGCCGAGCCGCTCCTGCAGACGAAGGTCTTCCCGCCGCTCGCCATCCACCTCATCCGCATCGGCGAGGAAAGCGGCCGGCAGGAGGAGATGCTGTTCAAGATCGCCGATATTTTCGAAACCGAAACGCGCCGCAGCATCGACCGGATGCTGGCCCTGCTCGGCCCGCTTCTCACCGTCGTGCTCGGCCTCGTCGTCGCGGGCGTGATCGGCTCCATTCTGACGGCGGTGATGAGCGTCTACGACCTCGCGATGTAAGGAGATGATCATGCAAGCGTTGAGAAACCGAATTGCCCGACTCAGGACAGATGGGCTCAGGACAGACGGGCGCCGAGAAGCGGGCTTCACGCTCGTCGAGCTGCTGGTCGTGCTGGCCATCCTCGGCTTGCTGGTCGCCGTGGCGACGCCGCAGGTGCTGAAATATCTCGGCAAGGCGAAGATCGACACCGCGCAAATCGAGATCAAGAGCCTGTCGACCGCGCTCGACCTGTACATGATCGATGTCGGCCGCTATCCCACGCAGCAGGAGGGCCTGACGGCGCTGGTTGCCAATTCAGGCAATGTCGCGTCGTGGCGCGGGCCCTATCTCAAGGCGATCACCGTTCCACTTGACCCGTGGGGCCACCCCTACCAGTACCGGATCCCGGGCCAGCGCAGCGATTACGACCTCTATTCGACGGGACCCGACAATGACAGCAACGGTCCGCAAAGCGCGAGCCGCTGAGGCCGACAGGACGCGCGGCTTCACGCTGCTCGAGCTGGTCGTCGTCCTGGCGATCGCGGCGGCGCTGTTCGCGCTGGCGCTGCCGAGCGGAGCCCGGCAGCGCGACCACGCGGAGATGGCCAACGCGGCGCGGACTGTCGCGGCGGCCCTTCGCGCGACGCGGAGCAAGGCGATCACCGTGGGACGGCCGGCGGCATTCGCGATCGACATCGCCAGCGCCCGCTATGGAGCCGCGGGTGCGCGCAGCGCCGAACAATTGCCGCGCGGCACCCAGGTGGCGCTGGTCACGACGGAGACCGAGCGGCGCGGCGACACGACCGGCCTCATCCGCTTCTACCCCGACGGCAGCTCGACCGGCGGCGGCGTCTCGCTGAGCCGCGGCGGCGACCATTTCCAAGTCCTGGTCAACTGGCTGACCGGCGGAGTGTCCATCCATGAGCAAGCCGCCGCTTCCCGCTGAACCCCGCGACGGCGGGTTCACGCTGCTGGAAATCCTGGTCGCGTTCACCGTCGCAGCCCTGATGCTGGCCGGCATATACGACGTCTTCTCGCGCGGCCTGCGCGCGAGCACGGTGAGCCGCCGTTCGACCGAGGCGCTGATGCTGGCACAGTCGAGCCTCGATGCCACGACCGGGGTGCCAGTGGCGCCCGGGCTGACCACCGAGGCGATCGGCGACTATGAGCGGACGATCGACGTGCGTCCCCGCCTCGACCTGCTGCCGCGCAACGCGCAGATTTCCGTCATCCCTTACGAAGTCGTCGTGCGGGTTGCCTGGCGCGACGGCGTTCGCCCGCGCGACGTCTCGCTGTCGACGATCTGGCTCGGGCCCCCCTTGTCGCAGCTGTCCGGTCGGGACTCACCATGAGGAAAAGCGACTCCCAGTCCGGCTTCACGTTGATGGAGCTGCTGATCTCGGTGAGCATCTTCGCGTTGCTGATGGCCATGCTGTTCGGCGGCCTGCAGCTCGGGACGCGTCAGGTGGGCCGGATCACGGCGCAGGTCGACCGTTCGGCGCAGATCGCCCTGGTGGAGAATTTTCTGCGCGCCCAACTCGCGGCGGCGCAGCCTCTTGCCGGCGCGGCATCTGGCCCGAAAAACCTGCAGTTCAACGGTCAGCCCGACGGCGTCGATTTCGTTGCCGCGGCACCCGAAAGCCTTCCGGCCGGCGGTCTGCAAGTTCTGTCGGTCCGCTTCGTCGCCGGTGAGACCGGCCGCGACGGCCAGCTCGTCGTTGACTGGCGGCCGCTGCGCGATGATCCCGACGTTCCCTCGCCCGCGCGAACGACGGTGTTGCTCGACCATCTGCGGACGGCCCGCTTCGTCTATTACGGCCCGCCGCAGGCCAAGTCAGCACCCGACTGGCAGGACACATGGCAGGATATGCCATACCTGCCGCTGCTGGTGCGCGTGTCCGCGACGTTCGCCGACGGCGAGCCGATGCCGGGCCTCGCGGTGGCTCTCCGCCTGTCGTCGACGGTTGCCGAGCTCCAGCTCAATCAGGGCGGCCGCTTCTGATGCGCGCCGCGGCGACCAGCGCCGCCAGCGTTGTATTGACATCCGTTGATACCCATCTCAATCTCGCAAATGGACGCGCGAGCGGGAGCGCGCCCCATGAACGCTTAAAAACTGTCCCTTGGCTGTCGAGAAAGGGGCGCCGGATGGGCGGCGCGACGGCGGAACCGCCGAGGATGTCTTCACCGCGCGGGGTCCCGGTGAAGGGATGGGAGCGTCGTCGCAGGGCCCGCGCCGCCGGCCGGCCGGCTGGCCACAGCTTTGTCACAACCCGTCTTGGTCTCGCGAACGTGCCCGCGGAGCTTCGCGATGCCTGACGCCGCATCCCTCGCTGCCCGGGCGCGCGACGCCGGCCTCCTGCTGCACCGGTTCCTCGAGTGGTGGGTCGGCGAGCTCGGGGCCTTGCTGCCAGACCGGGTGCGCCGGCGGCTGGACCGGGGCTCATCGCGTCTGGTCGTGCTCATCGACAACGGGCACGCGACCCTTCTCATGGAAAATGGCAAAGCTCCCGAGGAGATCGGGACCTTCGACCTGACGTCGGCACAGGATCCGGCAACCGACGTCCGCGCTCTTCTTCGCCGGCGGAAGCTCGCCGCCGCGGTCGCCGAAGGCCGGGTCGAAACATGTGTGCGCATTCCCGAGGACAGGGCTCTGCGCGCGACGATCGAGCTGCCGCTGGCCGCCGAGGGCAATCTCGATGAAGTCATCGGCTTCGAGCTCGACCGTCACACGCCGTTCAGGGCCGACCAGGTCTATTGCGCGCCACGGGTCATCGGGCGCGATCTTGCAACCAAGCGCCTCACCGTCGAACTGACGTTGGTGCCGCGCCCCCTGGCGGACCAGGCCTTGGCTCTTGCCGGCGATCGCCTGGGCCTTCCGGTGACGCGCCTCGACGTCGCCGCGGGTCGGGGCCAGTCGGCCGCCCCGGCAAACCTGCTCCCGCGGTCCCTCTTGCCCCGCCGCCAGCGTACCGGCGCCCTCACCTACGCGCTCGCCGCCGGCGCCGTTTGCCTCGCGGTCATCGCGGCGTATGTCCCGCTCGCCCGCCTGCAGCGCGAAGCGGAGACGGCGACGCAGGAATTCGCGTCCGTGCGCGCCGCGATCGCGCTGCAGCGTCAGATCGATGAGCTGCGGAAGGAACAGCGCTTCCTTGTCGATCGCAAACGCGAGGCGCCAACGGTCTCGAAACTGCTTCTCGACACGACGCATGTGCTGCCGGACGATACGTTCCTCTCGTCATGGCAGCTCACGGGAACAGAAATCCAGATCGGCGGCACGACCAAATCGGCGGCTGCCTTGATCCCGCTGCTCGAACAGTCGCATGAGTTCCGCGACACGGCGTTCCGGACCCCGGTCACTCAGGATCCGGTCACGGGCCGCGAAAGCTTCTACATCGCGGCCCAGGCGGCCGCGGAG
>DASWFO010000074.1:0-4550 GCA_036394195.1 Alphaproteobacteria bacterium
AGCCGACAAACCACCGCCGTCGTTGCGAGCCCACGGGTCCCGCCGTAGGCGGGCCCGAGGACAGGCTCCGCGAAGCAATCCAGGGCTTTCTTGGGAAAGTGTCCTGGATTGCTTCGTCGCTGCGCTCCTCGCAATGACGCGTTTTTGAATTCGAGGTCTGTTGACTTCCGCGCCGTCAATTCGGCGCGATGCCCGCCGCCTTGACCAGCACGGCGTTGGTCTTGATCTCGTTGTGGATGTACTCGTCGAACTTCTTGGGCTCGATCAGCATCGGCTCGGCGCCGAGCTTCGCCATGCTCTCGCGCACCTCGGGCGCCTCCTGCGCCTTGGCCGTCTCCCGATACAGGCGGTCGACGATCTCGCGCGGCGTCTTGGCCGGCACGAACATCCCCACCCAGAAGTTGTAGTCGGAGTTGGGCACGCCCGCCTCGAGCGTCGTCGGCAGATCGGGCAGAGCCGCCGAGCGCCGCGAGCTGCCCATGGCCAGCGCCAGCAGCTTGCCGTCGGCGATCAGCGGCAGCACCGCGTTCACCGGGCAGAAGTAGTAATCGACGCGGCCGGTCATCACCTCGGTGAGCGCTTCGGGCGTCCCCTTGAAGGGCACGTGCACCGCGTCGATCCCGGCGCCCAGCCGGAAGCGCTCGGCATTGAGCTGCGTCGCCGTCCCGACGCCGGCCGATGCATAGTTCAGCACCCCCGGCTTGGCCTTGGCCTCGCGTACCAGGTCCGCGACCGATGTCAGGCCCTTCGCCGGCGCGATCACCAGCACCTGCGGCAGCAGCGCCAGCGGCGTCACGCCGGCCAGGTCGCGCTCGGTGTCGTAGGTCGTCCCGGGATAGGTGGTCGGCGTGATCGTGTACGACGAGGAGTGCACGAGCAGGGTCTGGCCGTCCGGATCGGCCTTGGCGACCAGCCCCACGCCGATCGTCCCACCGGCCCCGGGGCGGTTGTCGACAACGAAGGGATGCCCAATCTGCTCGGCAATCCGCTGGGTGATGGTGCGCGCCATGATATCGGTGGCGCTTCCGGCGGTGAACGGCACGATCACGCGGACCGGCTTGCTCGGCCAGGATTGCGCGAATGCGGGGCCGGCGAGCGTCCCGAGGGCCAGCACGGCGGCGCAGAGCGGGGGCAGCTTCATTTGCGTTTCCTCGTGACGACCGATGACACGGAACGGCTCAGTGGAAGAGCTCGACCGTGTTGCGGTATTCGCTCGGCGGAATGCCGAGATTGTGGCGGAAAAAGCGCGTGAAATGATGGGGCTCGGAAAAGCCCAGCCGCTCCGCGACCGTGATGATCGCGGTGCTCGGGCGGGTCAGCTGCGCGAAGGCCGCTTCCATGCGCAACGCATTCAGGAAGATCGCGGGCGACAGGGACATGCAATGCTTGAAAAGATAGAAGAAGTGCGGCCGCGACAAATGGCTGTGGCGCGCGACCTCGTCAAAGGAAAAGCCGCCAAGATTTTCATGCATGAAGCGTATGGCGCGGTTGATGCGCGGATCCGACGGCCGGCGCAGATTTGCGCGGGTGATCTCGCGGGGCTGGCGCCAAGCGGAGAAGGCGTAGATCACCGACATCATCAGCTCGAAGAGCGCGCTCTCCCATTTTGCCTCGCGCTCGGCGTCGGGAGTCCCTTCGTACATCTCGCCGATCAGCCGGTCGGCGTGGCGCCGGACATCGGCGGGGATCGGCACGCTTGGAGCGGAAAAGAAGCCGCGCAATCCGGCGACGCTCAGCTTGCTGTCGAGGCCGGCCAGCCACTCGGGCTCGATGTACAGCGCCAGGACCGTCGAACGGCCGCGCTGGTCCCGGTGCAGCTTGGCATGCGGCTCCCAGGCGTTCACCAGGATCATGCTATCGCGGGTGAGGCGATGCAGCCGCTCCCCGACCTGGAACGACGTATCGTCGCCATCGGCCTTGATCAAGACATGGCATTGGGGATGGGCATGCGTGACGAGATCGTGATCCGAGTCGAGCAGCGCGACCCGGCCGAAGCGGCCCTGAAAGAATTTCAACACGGAGGTCATGGCATCTCTATGGGCGCGTCATACGCTAGCGGCACGTTTTGCGTCGAGGCCGTTGTCGGTGCACTATGATTAGCGCGCATTTTACCGGTCTTTGGGGAGGATGGCGAAAGCGCGCATAAAATGATCAGACTGTAGGGTAGGCTCCGGCCCGACACCTCGTTTAACATTTTGAAAATGAGCAGGTTTTCAACGTTAACGCGCCGGCGCCGCGGGCCCCCGGGACAGGCTGAACGCCCTTGAAGTCACCGCCGTTCGAATACGCCAGAGCACGCTCGGTCGACGAGGCATGCGCGCTGCTGCACCAGCACGGCGATACCGCCAAGCTCATCGCCGGCGGCCAGAGCCTGGTCCCGATGCTGGCCTTCCGGCTGCTGCGCCCGAGCTGGCTGATCGACATCAATGAAATTCCCGACCTGAAATTCATCACGGTCGACATCGATGCCGTCCGGATCGGCGCTGGCACGCGGCAGTGCGTGATCGACCGGGACGAAAAGCTTGGCACCCACCTGCCGCTGCTGCGCCAGGCGCTGCACTGGGTCGGCCATGTCCAGACCCGCAACCGCGGCACCGTCGGCGGCAGCCTCGTGCACGCCGACCCCTCGGCGGAGCTGCCGCTGGCCGCCGCGGTGCTGAACGCGAAGCTGCTGCTCCGCAGCCAGGGCGGCCGGCGCACCATCACCGCGGACCAGTTCTTCTCCGGGCCGATGATGACCGCCGTCCGGCCGGATGAGTGCCTCGAGGAGGTTCAGTGGCCGCTGTGGTCGGGAGCGCGCGTCGGCTCGGCGTTCACCGAAGTCAGCCGCCGCCACGGCGACTTCGCCATCGTCGCGGCGGCGGCACAGGTCGCGGTCGACGGCAGCGGAACCTGCACCCGCGCGGCGTTCGGGATCGGCGGCGCCGGCCCGACCCCGCTCGCGTTTCCGAAGCTCGCCGGCGAGCTTGTGGGCTCACGGCTCGAGCGGGATGTGGTGCTGAGCGTCACCGAGCACGCCGCCAAGCAGCTCGAGCCGGGCAGCGACACCCATGCCAACGCGGCGTATCGCCGCCACCTGGCAAAAATCCTGGCGGGGCGCGTGCTGACCTCCGCCTACGCGCAGGCGCGAGGCACGGCATGAGCGAGACGCTTTATCCGATCGCGGTCGAGGTCAACGGCCGCGCGCGGACCGGCCAGGTGCCGGCGCGGACGTCGCTGGTCGACTGGCTGCGCGACGAGCTGCGGCTGACCGGCACGCATGTCGGCTGCGAGCACGGGATCTGCGGCGCCTGTTCGATCATGCTGGACGGCGAGCCGGTGCGCTCCTGCCTCATGTATGCCGTGCAGGCGGACGGGCATCGGATCACCACGGTCGAAGGGCTCACCAAGCCCGACGGCAGCCTGAGCGCGCTGCAGGACAGCTTCTGCGAGACGCATGCGATGCAATGCGGCTACTGCACATCCGGCATGTTGATCGCGGCCCAGGCGCTGCTCGACCACAATCCGCGCCCGAGCGAAGACGAGATCCGCGATGCCATCGGCGGCAATCTCTGCCGCTGCACCGGCTATCAGCAGATCGTCGATGCGGTCCAGCTCGCCGCGCGGCGGATCGCCGAGGGAGCCAAGTGACGATGGCCGACGCCAAGAGCCCCTACGGATTCCGCTACATCGGCGCCAAGCGCCGCACCAAGGAGGACCCGCGCTTCGTGACCGGGCGCGGCCGCTTTGCCGCCGATATCGCGCCGGCGGGCGTCAAGCATGTCGCCATCGTCGCGTCGCCTTATCCCAGTGCCCGCATCCGGTCGATCGATACCAAAGCGGCGCGGCAGGCGCCCGGCGTGCTGTACGTGCTGACCGGCGAGGAGTTCTGCACCGCCACCGAGTCCCTGATGATCGGCGTCGATGCACCGAAGGTGACGCGGTGGGCGCTGGCGCAGGAGACGGTGCGTTATGCCGGCGAGTGGGTGGCGGCGGTGGTCGCCGACAGCCGGGCGCTGGCCGAAGACGCCGCCGAGCTGGTCGAGGTCGATTACGACCCGCTGCCGCATGTGATGGAGCCGGAGGCGGCGATCAAGCCCGGCAGCGCGCTGGTCCATCCGGCGCACGGCTCGAACGTGATTCTGCACAAGCACTTCGTCTGGGGGCCGGTGAGCGACGCCTTCGCAAGGGCCGATCATCAGCTGAAATTCCGCGCCATCTGGGGCCGCAACGCCACCGTGCCGATCGAGACCTTCGCGGTGACCGCGGCGTGGGATCCCGGCACCGAGATCCTCGACATCTGGGCGTCGATCCAGATGCCGAAATACCCCGACCAGACGGCGCGGGCACTCCGCCTGCCCGGCAACGCCGTGCGCGTGCATTACGACGTCGACGTCGGCGGCAGCTATGGCGTCAAGCGCGGCATCAAGCACACCGTGCTGTGCGGCTACCTTGCCCGGAAGCTCGGCGTGCCGGTGCGCTTCGTCGAGGACCGGTTGGAGAACATGCGCGGCGGCGACATGCACGGCCCCGACCGCTTCTTCGACATGCAGGCGGCGTTCGACCGCGAC
>DASWFO010000075.1:0-6051 GCA_036394195.1 Alphaproteobacteria bacterium
GTCGGCGGGTGAGGGCGTCGAGCGCGCCGAACGGCTCGTCCATCAGCAGGACTTCGGGCTCGACCGCGAGCGCCGAGCCGCTGACGAAGCCGACCGACACCCGCGCCATGCTGATCGTCACGTGGCGAAAGATCTCGCCGCTCTCCACCATCGGCAGCGCCGTCTCCAGCACCACCAGCGGCGGCGGGATGAGGAACGGGTTGAAGACGAAGGTCGACAGGATCTGCCAGACGGCAAAGCCGATGACGATCGACGCCGCGAACAGCAGGCCACCGCGGTGGCGACGCCACAGGACGGCCCGGCGCCGACGCGGCACGTCGCGGGCCCTCACGCCGGTGCCTGGAACCGAGGACGGCGGCGCCACCACGGCTACTCGACCCCCGCCAGCTCGGCGGTCAGCCGCGCCCCGATGGCCGTGAACAGGCGCGCTACGGCCGGATCCGCCATGTCGCGCGGACGCCCGAGACCGACCTCGATGATCTCGGTGATCCGCGAGCCGGGGCCGACCGACATGACGCAGATGCGGTCCGCCAGCGCGATCGCCTCGCCGATGTCGTGGGTGACGAACACCACCGTCTTGCCGGTGCGCTGCCAGATGTCGAGCAGGAAGCCGTGCATGCGGCGGCGGGTCAGCGCATCGAGGGCCGCGAACGGCTCGTCCATCAAGAGGACCTTGGGCTCCACCGCCAGGGCGCGGGCGATCTGCAGCCGCTGGCGCATGCCGCCGGAGAGCTGGGCCGGAAATTTATGGCGGTGGGCGCCGAGGTCCACCATCGCCAGATAGCGGTCGATGATCGCCGGCCACTGGTCCTTCGGCACCTTGCGCACGCGGAGCGCGAAGCGGACGTTTTCCTCGACGCTCAGCCACGGCAACAGGGCGGCACCGGCATCCTGGAAGAACATCACCCGGTCGCGCCCGGCGCCGCGGATCGGGGCGCCGTCGAATTCGACCAGGCCGCCGCTGGCCGGCTCGAAGCCGGCGAGAATGTTCAGCAGGGTCGATTTGCCGCAGCCGGACGGGCCGAGCAGGCAGACGAACTCGCCGGTCGACACCTCGAGGTCGATGCCGTCCAGCGCCAGATAGCCGTCGTCGTCAGCGCCAAAAACCTTGCGAACGCCGTGAACCCGCAACACCGGCTGCTCCCCTTCTCCACACTCCCGGCCTTTCAAGGATCAGGCCAAGCGGACCCGATGGACCGGTGCTCGTGGCTGACACTCTACCCCGCCCGTGTATAGTGTCGACCGAAACGCATTCGAACACGAGGAGACCGCATCATGGCAGACCTGGAGATCCGAGCCGTCGAGTGCCTGGCCGGAACCGGGGTCGCCTACGCGCACGCGATCAAGGCCGGACCGTGGATCTTCCTGACCGGCCACGAGCCGTTCGATTTCGAGACCGGCCTCGCCCCCGAGATCGAGGGACCCGCGGGCTTCCCGTCGTTCGGCACGCCGCGGCTGCGGCGCGAGGCCGAATACGTCATCCAGCGCATGCGGCGGACGTTGAAGGAGTTCGGCTCCGACTTCCACAACAGCCTGCGAGTCGACCAGTATTACCCGGGGTTCGACGCGGTGCGCGCCTATCAGCTGGCGCGGCATGACGCGTTCGGCGACTACATCCCGCCCAGCACGTCGGTGCTGATGGAGCGCCTGTTCGCCGCCGGCTCGCACATCTCAATGTCGATGATGGCGGTCGTCCCGTCCAAGGACTACGCGATCCAAAAGATCTATCCCAAGGAAGTGCCGGTGCCGGTCGGCTCGTTCTTCGTGCCGGCGATCACCTGCAACGACTTCGTGTTCGTGGCCGGCCAGATGGCCTCGGACGAGCACGCGATCGATCCCAGCCTGCTCACCCCGCCCGGCCGGAACTGGGGCGGGCCGTCGTCGCTGCGCCGGCAGACCGAGTTCGTGATCAAGCAGCGGCTGGAGCCGGCGCTGGCCGCCGCCGGCTCGTCGCTGGCCAATTCGCTGAAGGCGCAGATCTATGTGCCGAGTGCCGCCGACATCCCGGACTGCCTGGACGTGTGGGCCCGCCACATGCGCGACATTCCCTGTGCCGTGACCATCGTGCCGACCAAGGGCTACGGCTTCGTGGACGGGATCGTCGAGATCAACCTCCTGGCGCTGCGCCATGACGCGAGGCGCAAAAAAGAGGTGCTCAAGGTCGATCTGCCGCCGATGGCCGCGTATGGCGGCTGCGTGCGCGCCGGCGAGCTGGTGTTCCCGTCCGGGCTGACGGCGCTGGGCGCCGACGGCCACGTGGTCGGATCCCGCCACTCCGCGGGCTTCGACGGCATCGCGCACGCGGCGCAGACACAGGCGCTGGCGGTGCTCGGCGCCGCCGACAGCGTCTGCCGCGCCGCCGGCACGTCGCTCGCCAATATCGTGCGCGCGCAATATTTCATGACCGACATGCGCGACTTCGCCGGGGTCGAGCTCGCCTGGATGAGCCGCCAGGGCAAGCAGCCGCACCCGTTCGTCGCCGTCCAGGTGCCGGGCGCCCTGCCGGCGCCGGGCGCCTGCCTCACAGCGGATTTCTGGATCTACGCGCCTTAATTCTGAGCGCCTCGCATTTAGCCGCCACACCAAGCCTTGTTCTGAGCGCCTCGCGGCTAGCCGCCACACCAACCCTAGCCACTCGGCGCCGCAGGCGCATCCGCGCCTGCGTGGGACTCACGGCAGTCGCTTAGCTTGAACGCTCCACTTCTTGACGCGCGTGCACGCGCGGCGCTTGCTTTATGACGCGCTCGCCGGCGCGCGGACATCCGTCCGCGCGGGGTACTCACACAGAGTCCCTGCCAAGTCGTTCCACTCCTTGGCGCGCCTGCGAGGGCAGGCGCGTCCCTTTGCGTTATGACGCGCTCGCGGGGTACTGACGGCGATCACCCAGCCTGGACATTCCACTCTTGACGCGCGTGCCAAGGCACGCGCGGCGTATACTCTGAGCTCAATTCCGGGCCGGGGGGGCGGATGTGAAGCGCTTCACAGCGCCGGCTGGGAAGCCGCGATAAAATGGGGACGAATGAGACGGCGTGATTTCATCGCGGCACTTGCCGGCGCTGCCGCCTGGCCGGCGGTCGCGCACGCCCAGCAATCCACCCGGCTGCGCCGGATCGGCATTGTGGTGGTGGGCGCGCCGCCCCCCGCCCGCGATCTCGAACTGGTGCGCGAGCTGGCGCGGCTCGGCTGGGTCGAGGGACGGAACGCCGCCTATATCGTCGCCGGCCAGGGTGATCCCGATCAACTGCCGCAGACCGCCCGCACCGTGCTGGCGACGGAGCCGGAGGTGATCATCGGCGCAGGCGTACCATTGATCGATACCGTCATCGGCATGACCGACACGATACCGATCGTCATGACCGCGACGGGGGATCCGATTGCCATCGGCTACACGGCGAGCATGGCGCGTCCGACCCGCAATATCACCGGCTTCGCCATCTCGAGCCCGTCGATCGTCGCCAAGCGGCTGGAGATCCTGCGCGAGCTTTTGCCCGGAGTGCGCAAAGTCGGTCACATCTGGGCGCCCGGCCGGCCGATCGCCCAGAACCTGGACGAAGAGGCGCGTATGGCGGCCACGGCCCTCGGCCTGGAACTGGTGTCGCTGCCGCTGGATTCGGGTGCTGACATTCCGTCGGCGTTCGCGCTCGCCGACAAGGAACACGTGGCGGCGATCCTCAGCGATCCCGATCTGCTGACCGTGCAGTTCAGCGCCACCATCGCCGACGAGTGCCTGGTGCGCGACCTGCCGCTGATCCACGCCTGGACGTCGCAGGTGCGCAACGGGGCGCTCCTCGCCTACGGACCCGCGAGCGTCGAGAACTTCAAGGGGGCGGCGGGCTACGTCGACCGGATCCTCAAGGGCGCCAAGGTCGCCGACCTGCCCTTCGAGGAGCCGACGCAGCTTCAACTGGCGATCAATCTCCGCACGGCGCGCTCGATCGGCCTCACCGTGCCGCCCCGGGTGCTGGCGCTCGCCGACGAGGTGATCGAATGAAGTCGCGAAAATTCACACAGAGTTTCTGCCCCGGAGAACCCTCACCCGCCCATCGCTAACGCGATGGGCGCCTGTATATGAGTCGCCCTCTCTCGTCCGCTCACGCCTCCGCGTGAGCGGCGCGGCCTCTCCCACGTCGTGGTAGAGGGGCGCTATGGGCTTCGCGCTCATTTCTCCGGCCAGTGGCGGACGTCGATGATGCGCAAGCTGACGTCCTTGGCCGTGGCGTAGCCGCGGGTCATGGTCTTGAAGGCGTAGGTCTCGCCGGGCTTCAGGTTGCGCGACTTGGCCGGCCAGACATGCTCGACGCTGACCGTCTGACCGGAAGCATCGCGGAGCGCGATTTCGAGCTGCGCGCCGGTCGGCTCGGCGCAGCCGTTGCGGATCTCACCGGTGATGGTGAACCAGCCGGCGTCGCGCTCCCATTTCCACGACTTGAGCTCGACGTCCGACGGCGCGCACGCGGCCTGCGCGGCCCCCGCGGCAAGGCAGAGAATGGCGGCGAGACAGAAAAAACAGAAGACGAGGGCCGCGAGGGTCCTACTTATGCGCCGGTTCGAGCAGACGCAGATTGCGGCACGCCGCCTCGAGGACTTCGGCGCGGGATGAGTACGGACCATCGCTGAATTCATCCCCGGCATCGATCTCGTTGTAATACCAGTCGCCCTCGTGTTCGAACACCAGATACCCGGCCTTCTTCAGCTTGGCCTCATAGCCGGCCAGGGCGGTTTGCGGAAGCGATTCAAACGACGTGGTCATGGTCTCGTCCTCGGTGCAGGGGGCGAGTGCCGGTCGCAGCACTCGGTGCTGCACGGATTAGAAACCATAAATGTTGAAACTGCGTAAATGCGGCTTTCTTGCGTTCTTTGGCGAAAAACGCCGCGTTTTGAGGGCGACTCAGGAACTTTCCCCGCCCGCATCAGTTGCGCTTGAGGCCCGGTCCGCAAGGGACCCTTATGGGCCGAAGCCAGCATGTCCCTGAGTCGGCGCGACCTTTTGACCAGCACCGGGCTGGCCCTTCTGCTGTCATCGAGACCGGCCGGAGCGCGCGTGATTGCCGGCGGCATGCCCTGGGCCCCCGATGCGGGAGCCCCACCGGCGCCGGTCCGGCCGGGACCGTGGGAATTCTTCTCGCCCGAAGAAGGGTCCGCGGTCGAAGCGCTGGTCGACCGGCTGATTCCGCCCGACCCTGAGACACCCGGCGCCAAGGATGCCGGCTGCGCCGTGTTCATCGACCGCCAGCTGGCCGGGCCCTACGGCATCTCGCGCGCCCTCTATATGCGCCCGCCCTTCCAGGACGGGGCGACCGGGCAAGGCGCGCAATCGCCGCTGACGCCGGCGCAGCGCTATCGGCAGTCGCTGGCGGCCCTCGACAAATATTGCCGCGGCGCGTTTGGCGGCAAGCGGTTCGCAGCACTCGGCGACGAGCAGAAGGACAAGATCATCTCGGAGATGGAGAAAGGGCCGCTGACGCTCGAAGGCGTGAGTGCGCGAGCGTTCTTCGAGCAGCTGCTGCGCAACACCCAGGAAGGCTTCTTCGCCGATCCGGTCTACGGCGGCAACCGCGACATGGTGGGCTGGAAGATGATCGGCTTCCCTGGGGCCCGCTACGACCTCCGCGAGTGGGTCGAGCCCGACCATCACAACAAGCGCTACACGCTGCCGCCGGTGAGCATCTCCGGCCGGCCCGAATGGGGGCGGACATGAGCCGCAAACTGCCGCCGACGGACGTCGCCATCATCGGGCTCGGCTGGACCGGCTCGATCCTCGCCGAGGCGCTGACCTCCGCCGGGCTCGACGTCGTCGCCATCGAGCGCGGTCCGTGGCGCGACGCGCCGACTGATTTCCCGCCGGGCTATATGCAGGACGAACTGCGCTACCGCATTCGCCACGAGCTGTTCCTGCGACCGGACCAGACTACGTTTACGTTCCGCAACAAGATGGACCAAACCGCGCTCCCGATCCGTAGTTGGGGGGCGTTTATGCCGCCCAACGGCGTCGGCGGCGGTGGCGTACACTGGAACGCCGAGACGTGGCGTTTCCTGCCGTCCGATTTTGTG
>DASWFO010000076.1:0-2921 GCA_036394195.1 Alphaproteobacteria bacterium
AAGCGCGTGGCTACACGGCTCCGACAGCGCTTCACGCGCTTGGTTCGGCGCAAATGAGTGCGTCCGTACGAGCGCGAGTTCCGCCCGATGGTGGCGATCCACTCGGAGACAAGGCCAAGATGCTTGACGTAAAGTGATGCGCAGGGAGCAACCAAGGGGGCGGAAATGCCGAGCTACGTCTATGCCGGGGCGGCGCCCTGGATCGCGGCGAGCAAGGATGCGCGCACCGGCGGCCTTTACCGCCTCGATACCGACACCGGACGGTGGCAGAGGCTGACCGCCGGTCTCCCCGACGACGTCGAGGCGCGCTGCGTAGCGGCGCAACCCGGCGCCGCCGAGGTGGTCTATGTCGGCACGCAAGGGGGCCCCTATCGCAGCACCGACGCCGGCAACAGCTGGAGCCAGCTCGAGTTGCCCGGCGAGGATCGGCTGGTATGGTCGATCCTGCTCCATCCCGGGGATGCGCGGACGATCTATGTCGGCACGCAGGGCACCACGATCTATCGCAGCCGCGATGGCGGACGGAGCTGGAAAGAGCTGACCCCGCCGGCGCCCAAGGGTATCGTGAGGATGAGTTTTCCCTGCCGTGTCATCCGCCTCACGCTCGACCCGAGCCATCCGAGCCAGATCTATGCCGGGCTCGAAGTCGGCGGCGTGATGCGCAGCGGTGATGGCGGCGACAGCTGGGAGGGCTGCAACGAGGGCCTCTTGGAATTCACCAAGGAACCGCGCCTCAGGAGCCGCATCGTCAGCGACACCGAGACCGAGGGAATGATGGATTCCCACGCGCTTGCCACGAGCCCGGCCAAGCCCGGCACGGTGTTCCTGGCGAACCGCATGGGTCTCTTCCGCAGCGGCGACGGCGGCGCGCATTGGCAGGAGATGGGTATCGGCCGCTTCTCGCCGCTGACCTATGCGCGCGACGTCAAGGTGTCGCAGCACGATCCCCGGACGATGTACGCCGCCCTCAGCGTCGCCGCGGTGAGCGACGAGGGCTCGCTCTATCGCAGCCGTGACCTGGGCGAGACCTGGCAGCGCTTCGACCACGGCATGTCGATGAAGAGCACGTTGATGGTGATCGCGGAGAGCCCGGCCGATCCGGACCGGGTCTACTGCGCCACACGCAAGGGCCAGGTGTTCGGCACCGAGGACGGCGGCAAGCGCTGGCAGGAGTACCAGCTGCCCGACGGTGTCGAAGGCGTATACGGCCTGTGGGCGGCGTGAGGAGAAACGCCCGATAACGCAAAGCGTGGCGCGCGGCCTTCGGCATCCCATGGCTTGCGCGGACGCAATGACCGGCAAGGGTTGGCGCGAACGGCTGCTCGCGCCCCCGAGTGCGCTCGAGACGAAAGCGAAGGCGTGGCCAGCGCCGCGCGCGACGATGCGTCCGCGCGTGTGCTCACCACGCCCGGCAAAAGGAGGAACGGCGATGGAGATGCGGGTCTTCGGTCGCACGGGGACGCGGGTCTCGGTCCTAGGCTTCGGCTGCGGCGCGGTCGGCGGGCTGATGGTGCGCGGCGACGCCGGCGAGCAGGAACGGGCTGTCGCCCGGGCGCTCGAGGCCGGGGTGAACTACTTCGACACCGCGGTACAATACGGCAATGGCGAGTCCGAGAAGAATCTCGGCCGCGTGCTCGGAAGGCTGAAGCCCGCCAACGCCGTCGTCGGCACCAAGGTCCGCTTGCCGTCCGGCGATTTCGGCCGGATCCAGGACGCCGTAAGCCGATCCCTTGACGGCAGCCTGAAGCGCCTGGGCATGGAGCGGGTGGACATCTTCCATCTGCACAATGCCATCACCGTCGCGGGCGGCGGCGAGTCGATGAGCGCCCGGCAGGTCCTCGAGGATGTAGTACCCGCCTTCGACCGGCTGCGGCGACAGGGCAAGACGCGGTTCCTCGGGATCACCGCAATCGGCGACACCGCGGCGGTCCACCAGGTGATCGACGCGCGCGTCTTCGACAGCGCCCAAATCGTCTTCAACATGCTCAATCCCTCCGCTGCCGCTCGGCTGCCCGAACCCTATCCGGCGCAGGACTACGGCCGCCTCTTCGACCATACGCAGGCGGCCGGCACCGGCGCGGTGGGCATCCGCGTGCTGGCCGGCGGCGCGCTCTCCGGCTCGGCCGAGCGTCATCCGATCGCCGGCCCCGCGCCGATGCCGATCGGCTCGGCCGCCAGCTACGATGCCGATGTCGAGCGCTCCCGCCGGCTGATGCCGCTGGTGCAGGAAGGATTTGCCGAGAGCCTGACCGAGGCCGCAACGCGCTTCGCCATCTCCCATCCCGCGATGGGCACCATCCTGGTCGGCACGGCCGCGCTCCGCCAGTTCGAGCAGGCCTTGGCCGCGGTGCAGAAAGGCCCGTTGCCGCAGGCCGCGCTCGACCGGCTCGCCGTCCTGCAACAAGCCTTCGCCGGCGAGGCGCGGTGATGTCGGCGCCGGATAGCGCAGGCGAGCATGCTGGCGCAGGCGTGCGACCGTCGCTGGCCGTTTCCCGCGAGTAGGTCGGGGAAGCGCCCGTGCGAAGGACCAGCGTCCTAACGATTCAGCGTATTAGCGCCGAGGATCGAGCGAAGATCGAGGCCGTCGATCCGGCGATCCTGCTTATCGATGCCGGGGGCTGGTATGACGGCGAAATTCGCGACACTTGGCCTGCCTTCACTTCGGCTCGCTACTTGGCGTCGAATGCCATGGGGTCGGGAACCCGCGAGGAACGCGATCGCCTTCTCGCCGAAGCGGAAGTGATCCTTGGCGGCTGGCCCTTTCCGCTCGATCTGCGGGCCAGGGCACCGAAATTGAAATGGTTTCACCAGCGTCCCGCGGGCGCGAGCAATCTGCTGCTGGGCGATCTCTGGAACAGCGGCGTGATCGTGACGACCTCGCGAGGATTGGGCAATACGCTGGCGATGGCGGAATACGCCGT
>DASWFO010000077.1:0-11219 GCA_036394195.1 Alphaproteobacteria bacterium
AAAATAAAACGGGCCGGTCCCGCGACCGGCCCGCCTTAACCATGATTGAGGGGGCTTAGCGCGGCTGCGGCACGATCCGCAGATAGGGCTTCGGCGCCTTCCAGCCCTGCGGATAGATCTTCTTGGCCTCGTCGTCGCTGACCGAGCCGGCGATGATCACATCATCCCCCTGCTTCCAGTTCACCGGCGTCGCCACCCGGTGCTTGGCGGTCAGCTGCAGGGAGTCGACCACCCGCAGCACTTCGTCGAAGTTGCGGCCGGTCGTCATCGGGTAGATCAGGACCAGCTTGATCTTCTTATCGGGACCGATGACGAAGACATTGCGGACCGTCTGGTTGTCGGCGGGTGTGCGCTTGGCCGCATCGCCCGACGCCGCCGCCGGCAGCATGTCCCACATCTTCGAAATCTCCAGGCTGGGGTCGGCGATGATCGGGTAGTTGGGAGCCGTACCCTGCGTCTCCTGGATGTCGTTCAGCCACCTGGAATGGCTGTCGACCGGATCGACGCTGAGCCCGATGACCTTGACGTTGCGCTTGTCGAATTCCGACTTGATCCTGGCCATGTAGCCGAGCTCGGTCGTGCAGACCGGGGTGAAGTCCTTGGGATGTGAGAACAGGATCACCCAGCTGTCGCCGATCCAGTCGTGAAACCGGATCTTGCCTTGGGTCGTGTCCGCGGTGAAATCCGGGGCCGTGTCCCCGATACGGAATGCCATGACTCCTCCTCCGTGCAAAAGACGCCGCCCGACCCGCCTTCAGGCGGTGCCCGAGCTTTTGAGGTTTTGAGGTTGGGTTCTCCTGAGTCCACGTAGCACCGCGGGGCCGCGATTTCCATGGCAGAAGGCCACGGGGGCGCCATCGCCGAAAGTTGAGGCTGTGGAAAAAGAATTGACACGTGAACAAAACGAGAACATGCTCCCTTCCCTCGAAGCATAGGGAGAATGATCATGCGTGGACTTATCTATCGGATCGGCGAAGGTGCGGGCTTGGCGGCGGTGATGATCTCGATCCTCATGTGGGCGACCATCGCGGACGCCGTGCTGCATTGAGCGCTCGCCGCCATGGATCTGGCGATCACCAGGGTGTCCTGCCCCATCTCCCAACAGGGGGGCTCCCAACAGGGGGGCTCCCAACAGGGGGGCTCCCGCCAGGGGGTCGGCGCGCGCGACGCCGCCCCTGACGAGAGGTGGGACGTCGTCTGTCTGCAGCACCGATGCGGGGTCGAGGTAGCGCAGCCGCTGGCCAGCTTCGGCCATCGCTTCCATGCCGAGGCGTTTCTCAGCGACCTGCTGGCCGAAACCCGCTCGGGAGGATTGCCCGATGGACACGGCTCAACCTGACCGTCAGCCGCCACATTTCCTGCGCCAGGTCTTCCGTCCGCGGATGGCGAATCAGGAAGCGGCGGAGGCGATCGCCCTGACCGCACTGGCCCATGTGCTCGAGGACACCGACCGGGCGGGGCGGTTCTGCACCGCGACCGGGCTCGGCGGGGCCGAGCTCGCGGGCTATGTCCGCGACCCGGTCTTTCTCGGCGGCGTGCTCGATTTTGTGCTCGATGACGAGGCCTTGCTCGTCGAAGTTGCCGCGGCCGCTCAGGTCTCTCCGGAGACGCTGGCGGCAGCGCGCCGGCGCCTTCCCGGCGCTCCGGTTCGCGAATGACTCGGTTTCTTGCCGAGTCGCGCGTCCGATAAGGCAAAAAAGCGAGGAAACATGCGAGACGGCGATTGCATTGCCGCCCCGAATCGGGTCACACCCTGTGTAGTCCACGGCGGCCCGCAGTCGCAATTCCGCTCTGGCGCCATCGCTCAACCGGGAGGTTATTATGAGCAAATCGACTCTCGTCGACGTCGTCCGCGAACACACCGAATGCACGGTGAATGCCGCGAAGGAGGCCGTCGACGCCATCTTCGAAACCATCACCAAGGGGCTGAAGAAGGAAGGCGATATGTCGATCGTCGGCTTCGGCACGTTCAAGGTCTCCAAGCGCGCCGCCCGCATGGGCCGCAACCCGCAGACCGGCGAAGCGATCAAGATCGCGGCCGGAAAGACGGTTCGCTTCAAGGCCTCGAAGCAGCTCAAGGAATCCATCTAAGGGCGTTGTGGCGACGGCGCGCCTGACGGCCGCCGCACGCCGACCGCACGAGCTGAACGGCGCTGCCCGGTCCGCATCAGCGGACAAGCCGGCGCCTATGGGCAGAACTTGGGTTTGCAATCCAGCCTGAACGCGTCCGTCGCGGACGCCGGTCAGGCTGGATTTGCTTTTGCCTTCCCGAGCGCCGACTTTGCCGCCGGCGGGCTCACAAGACGGCCCCACGCCTCCAGGACGAGGTCGGTGAAGACGGCGAACAGGCCGACCACCACGGCGCCCTGCACGACGTAAGGCAGCTTGTCGCCGACCAGCCCGTCGATGATCGGCGTTCCCAAGGTCACCGCACCGACCGTCGATCCGATCGTGGCGGTGCCGATGTTGATCACGACCGCGGTGCGGATGCCGGCGAGAATGGTGGCGCCGGCGAGCGGCAGCTCGACCTGGCGCAGCACCTGGAGCGGCGACAGCCCCATGCCGGTGGCCGCCTCGCGCACGGCGGCAGGCACGCTCTCCAATCCGGCGATGGTGTTTTCCAGGATCGGCAGAAGCCCGTAAATCGCCAGCGCGATGAAGGTCGGCAGCGGTCCGTACCCGACCGCGGGAACCGCGACCGCGAGCACCGCCACCGGCGGACAGCTTTGCCCGATGGTCGCCAGGGCGTCGGCCAGGACGCGGAAGTCGCGTCCGGCCGGGCGCGTCACGAAGATCCCGAGCCCCACGGCCAGGACCGCGGACACCAGGCTGGCCGTGGCCACCAGACCGGCATGCGACAGCCACAGCGTGACGAACGTCTCGCCGTCATAGACCGGCGGCTCGATCCCGGGAAATGCCCAGGCGAAGACCGGCGCCAGCGCCGGCATGAACGCCAGCACGGCAGCGAAGAGCAGCCCGGCCAGCACAACCGCGGTCCATCCGGTGCGGCGTTTGGTCATCGGCGGCTCAGGCGACGAGGTCGGCGAGCCGGATGGCACCCGCGACGCGGCCCGCTTCATCGCGCACCGCCAGCCGGTCGGTGTGGCGCTCGATCATGCGCGACAGGGCGTCCTTCAAGGTCGCCGAGGCGTCGATCGCGTCGCCCGGTGCGGGCTCGCCGGGGCGCATGCGCTCGGCCACGCGCTGCACGGCCAGGCGCTTCAGGCCGATCTGCGACATGCCGATCAGGTCGTGCACGAACTCGGTCGCCGGACGGTCGAGGATCTGGCGCGGCGAGCCGAACTGGACGATCCGCCCGTGCTCCATGACCGCCAGCTCATCGGCAAGCTCCAGCGCTTCATCCATGTCGTGGGTGACGAAGAGGATGGTCTTCTTGGTCGTCTCGTGGATATGCGCGAACTCGGCGTGCATCTCGCCGCGGGTGATCGGGTCGAGGGCGCCGAACGGCTCGTCCATCAGCAGGATGTCGGGATCGGCGGCCAGCGCCCGGGCGACGCCGACCCGCTGCTGCTGCCCGCCGGACAGCTGATGCGGATATTTGCCGGCATATTCGCGCGCGTCGAGCCGCAGCAGCCCGAGCAGCTCACGGACCCGCTCGGCGATCCGCGGCTGCGGCCAGTTCAGGAGCCGCGGCACCGTCGCGATATTCTCCTCGACCGTCCAGTGCGGGAACAGCCCCACCGACTGGATGACGTAACCGATCCGCCGCCGCAGCATTTCCGGGGGCAGCCGCTCGATGTCCTCGCCGCCGACCCGGATGGTCCCTGACGTCATCTCAACCAGCCGGTTGATCATCTTGAGGGTCGTCGACTTGCCCGATCCCGACGAGCCGATCAGCGCACAGACCTCGCCGCGTTTCACCGTCAGCGACACGCCGTCGACGATGCGCCGTCCGGCATAGGTCTTCACCACGTTGCTGAGCTCGATCATGACGTTCTCCCTGTTCCGCCGGCGAGGTCGATCGCCGTCCGCATCACCAGATCGGCCGCCAGCGCCAGCAGGATGGTCGGTACGGCGCCGAGCAGGATGAGGTCGACCGCGTACTGGCCGAGGCCTTGAAAGATGAACGCCCCGAGGCCGCCGGCGCCGATCAGGGCCGCGACCGCGGCCAGGCCGATGGTCTGCACCAGCACGACGCGCACGCCGGCCAGCACCACCGGCATCGCCAACGGCACCTCGACCCGCCAGAAGACCTGACGCGGCGTGAATCCCATCCCGTTCGCCGCGTCGACCACCGCCGGGTCGACGCCGGAGATGCCGGCCTCGGTGTTCCGGACCACCGGCAGCAGCGCATACATGATCAGGGCGAAAATCGCCGGGGCGGCGCCGATGCCCTGCACGCCGAGCGCGGCGAGAGCCGGCACCCGCGCCGCCAGGGCCGACAGCGGTGCGATGAGCAGCCCGAACACCGCCACCGACGGGATGGTCTGCACGACGTTCAGCACCGCGAACACGCCCTGGCGCAGCCCGGCCCGCCGCGCGGCTGCGACGCCGAGGGGGGCGCCAATCACCACCGCCGGGACGAGGGCGGCGAGGACCAACAGGCAATGGCGGCCGAATTCGACGGCGAAGGTGTCGCGATGGGTTGCGAATTCGCGCAGGATCGACAGCGCGTCGAGGCGGCCGCTGACCATCAGAAGCCCGACCGCGCCGCTGACGACGAGGGCGACCAGCAACCGCATGAGCGGCCCGGTCCGCCGCCGCTGCACGGCGTCGACGATGATCAGCGTCGCGGCGAGCTCGACGATCCAGAAGGCCGGGCCGAGGGAAGTCCGGGCCGCCGGATGATCCGGCACCAACAGCGCCGTCGCCGCCTCGCCCGCAATCGCCAGCGCCAGCAGGAGCAGCATCGCGGCGGCGACCCCCACGGCGAAATGCGGCGTCCGGTTCGGCGCCAAGAACGCGGCGACGATCAAGACCGCGCCCAGCGCCGCGAACAGGCCCAAGGCGGCGGGCCCGGCCACGGTCCACAGCGGCAAGGGCTCGCCGGAGACGAGACGGTTGGGCGCATGCGTGACAAAGCCGGTGAGACAGATCGCGGCGGCGCCGACAAGCCACAACAAAAGCAGGACCTTGTTTCCCGGCACGTTCACTTGGCGGTCACTGGCGCGGCGGCAAGAAAATCGGCAGCAACCGATTTCGCATCAAAGCCTTCGACGGCGATCCTGGCGTTCAGCTTGCGCAAGGTTTCGAGCGACAAGCGGGCAAAGACCAGCTCCAGCAGACGGCGGATATCGGGATAACGCTCGAGCACCAGGGCGCGAATGACCGGCGCCGGCCGATAGACGACCTGCACCTTCTTGTCGTCCGCCAGCGCCACCAGCCCGAGCACGGCCAGGGCGCCGTCGGTGCCGTAGGCCATCGCCGAATTGACACCCGACGTCCCCTCCGCCGCGGCGCGGATCGTCGCGGCGGTGTCGCCGGCGGCAAGGACCAGGAGCTGCGAGCGCCGCAGCTTGAATCCATAGGCCGCCTGGAAAGCCGGCAGCGCGCCCGGGCTGCTGACGAACTCGGCGGACCCCGCGAGCTTCACCGCGCCGCCGGCTAAGACGTAGTGCGCGAAGTCGCCAAGCGTGGACAGCTTCTCCGCCGACGCGAGGTCGCCGCGCACGGCGATCGCCCAGGTGTTGTCCGCGGGCGCCGGCGCCAGCCAGACCAGCCGGTTCTGCTGGAGATCGAGCGCCCTCACCGTCTCGTAGCCGCGCTCCGCATCGCGCCAGACCGGATCGGTTTCGCGCCGAAAGAACGTCCGGCCGTTGCCGGTGTATTCCGGGTACACGTCGATCTGCCCGGCCATGATGGCCTTGCGCACGATTTCGGTTGGCCCGAGCTGGATGCGCCTGGTCACCGGTATGCCGCTTTGCGTCAGCGCCACCGCGATGAGATTGCCGAGCAGCGCCCCTTCGGTATCGATCTTCGACGCCACCACCACCGGCTGCGCAAGGCCCGGGGCGGATGCGAGGATCCACGCCGCGAGAGTGAGGCCGGCGAGCCGTCGCACGACGCGGCCCTGGTCGCGGTCCTAATGGATGTCGTCGGCCTGGCCCATCGCGCGCTTCAGCGCCTCGACGGTAAAGCCGGGCTGCCTGGCCGCGGCGATGATCACCGCCTCGCGCTTCGCGATCAGTGACGCCGCGTCGACCACCTGACGCTCGAGCCCGTGGGGAATCACCACCGCCCCGTGGCGGTCGGCGTGGATCAGATCGCCGGAATTGACCACCATCCCGGTGACGTTCACCTGGACACCGAAATCGACCGCATGCACCCAGGCATGCGAGGGCACGACGGAGCCGGCGAGCACGAAGAACCCCGGCGCCATCATGTCGATGTCGCGCACCGCCCCGTCGGTGACGACGCCGACGCAGCCGAGCCCCTTGTGCACGTTCGACTGCACCTCGCCCCAGAAGCAGCCGAAGCCGCGGTCGTCGCCGTCGATGTCCTGCATCACCATGATCGAGGGCCGCGGACCTTTTTCCACGTACTCGTAATAGGCGATCCGCCTGGCTTTGGCCTTGTCGTTCGCCAGGCCATCCGGTTCCTTGGAGCGGATGATCACCGTGCGCGCGTAGGCCAGGACCGGCTTCAGCTGCGGGAACGGTGCCACCAGCGGCCGGGCGGTGAAGCCCTTGGTCCGCCGCTCCGGTGCGACGATCTCGAGCGCATTGCAGATGGACGGCGTGTCGAGCGAGATCAGGGCCTGGCGGGTGGCGTCGGATAGCGGTGCGATGTCATGCATGGCGGGTCTCCCTGCCCGTTTATAGCGCACCGGTGCCGGAGATGGCGACCCTCGAACGTCAGGGGGCGCGCAACAGGTGGACGCTGAACCACCGCTGGTCGTCCGTCCACAACGCCTCCGGCACGAAGCCGGCACGGCGCGCCATGTCCCGGAAGCCCTCGATGTCGAACTTGTAGGAGTTCTCGGTGTGGATGCTCTCGCCGGTGCCGAACGTGAAGCTCTCGCCGGCGACCGTCACCCGCTGCGCACGCCGGCTCACCAGATGCATCTCGATGCGGCCCTCCAGCGGATTGTAGAACGCGTAGTGGTCGAAGGCCGCGACATCGAAATCGCCGTCGAGCTCGCGGTTGATGCGCGTCAGCAGGTTCTGATTGAACGCTGCCGTCACTCCGGCGGCGTCGTTATAGGCCGCGTGCAGCACGTTCGGGTCCTTGCGCAGATCGGCGCCGATGACGAGTGCGCCGCCCCCAGACAGGCGGCGCGCCGCGTGGCGCAGAAACGCCAGCGCCTCCTCGGGTGAGAAATTGCCGATGGTCGAGCCGGTGAACAGCGAGGCCCGCGCCCGGGCGCGACGCCGGGGTGCCGGCACCGCGAAGGGCCGGTGATAATCCGCCACCATGGCCGTGACCTCCAGCCCCGGATAGTCCGCGGCCAGCCGCTCGGCCACGTCGCTCAGATAATCGCCGGAGATGTCGACCGGGACGTAGGCGACCGGATCTTCCAGCGCATCGAGGATGATGCGGACCTTGTCGCTGGCGCCGCTGCCGTATTCCACGATCTGCGCGCCGACACCGATGCGCATCGCGATCTCCGCCGCGTTGCGCGACAGGATGCTGACTTCGGTGCGGGTCGGGTAATACTCGGGCAGGCTGCAGATCTGCTCGAAGAGCTCGGAGCCGCGGGCATCATAGAAATAGGTCGGCGGGATCGCTTTCGGCCGTGACGCCAGGCCTTGCAGGACGGCATCGCGGAACGAGATGAGTTCGGGAGCGAGATCGACGAGGCGGGCTGCGCGTGCGGGCATAATTCCCCCGGATGTTGTGTTGGACGCGCGGAGCAGGGCGACCCTGACATAGCTAGACCGACCGCGCGGCCGAGTTGCAAGCGATATTTGGTGCTATGCTTAAACGCGTTCAATTGTTGATGGTTCCATGCAGCTCACCGACCTGCCCACGCCCTCGTTGATTCTCGACCGGCGTCGCCTCGCCCAAAATGTGTCGCGCATGCGCGCCCGTGCAGATCAATTCGGCGTGACCCTGCGGCCGCATCTCAAGACCGCGAAGTCGGCGCGCGTGGCCGAGCTCGCGACCGGCGGCAAGGGGCCGATCACGGTGTCCACCTTGGCCGAGGCGGCGTATTTCCTCAAGCACGGTTTCCGCGATATCACCTATGCAGTTGGCGTCGTGCCGGCGAAGCTCGACCAGGTGGCGGCGTTGCAGCGCGACGGCGCCGATCTGAAGCTCATCACCGACAATGTCGAAGTCGCGCGCACCATCGCCGCGCGCGGCCGCGCCCTCGGCCAGACGTTCCGGGTGCTGATCGAGATCGACACCGGATTGGGACGGGCCGGCGTGGCGCCGGATGCGCCGGAGATCAGCGAGATCGCGCGGGCTCTGGCGACCGGCGGCGCCGAACTGGTGGGCGTGCTCGCCCATGCCGGTCATTCCTATCACTGCCACGGCGTCGACGAGGTGAAGCGGGTCGCCGAGGAGGAGCGCCTGGGCGCGCTCGAAGCGGCCTTGCGGCTTCGCGATGCCGGTTTCCCCGCCCCGGTCGTCAGCGTGGGGTCGACCCCGACCGCGGTCCATGCGGAGCGCCTCGACGGGGTAACCGAGATCCGGCCCGGTAACTTCGTGTTCTTCGATCTCTTCCAGGTCGGCGTCGGGTCCTGCGGCATGGAGGACATCGCGGTCTCCGTGCTCACCTCGGTGATCGGCCATCATCGCGGGCGCAATCATCTGCTGATCGATGCAGGCGGCCTCGCCCTATCGAAGGACACCGGCGCCAACGAGCACCGCCCCGGCACCGGCTACGGCTTGATCTGCCTGCCCGGCGGCAAGGTGCCGCTGCCGGGACTGGCCGTGCTCGACGTGCATCAGGAGCACGGCATCGTGGCGCACGCGAAGGGGCTGGACGCGATCTCGCCCCTGCCCTTCGACCGCTTCCCGGTCGGCAGCCGCGTGCGCGTTCTGCCCAACCATGCGTGCATGACCGCGGCGATGTACGACCGCTATCACGTGACCGACGGCACCACCGAAATCGTCGACGAGTGGGACCGCGTCAACGGGTGGTGAACACCGCCGTGGATCGGTCGCGTTGTCGTCGAACCGGTGGGACCCAGCGCCACAGCAACAACGTGCCGAAAAACACGACGACGTAGGCTGCCACGAACACCCAATGCGGCAACGGCCAATACAGGAGCCGATTGATCCACGCGGCGATCAATGGCGGCGGCGCGGCTGTCCCGGCATCGTTCGTCAGCGCGAATTGCCAGATCGTCAGGAAGCAGGCGCGGCCGAATAGCCCCTGAACGGCGACGACGGCCAGTGACAGGACGTGCGCCAGCCGCCACCAATAGCCGCGCACCCAGCGCCATCCGAGCCAGCCGCCGAGCGGGATCGCCAGGAGCCCGCCGACATTGAAGACGACCACGCCCAGATGGACGACAAGAATGGCTGTCGCCAAAGCCAGCATCGCGGATGATCGCCGCTGTCTACGTCGCCTTCCAGAAGCCCACCGGCTTCAGGATTTCGTCTTCCTGATGCGTGAACAGCGGCGCTGATTTCGCGAGATACGCCTGCCAGGCCGGATCGGCGATCATGCCGGCCCGGCGCCGCTCGCGATCGGCGATGTCGGCGTAGGCCCAGAAATGCACGATCTGGTGCTGCGGCCCGATCTCGCTTTGATAGAAGCCGATGCAGCGGCCGAGATGGCGCACCTGCAGCGCCAGCCCCTCGGCTTCATAGATCTTGAAGAACTCGCCGAGCTTGCCCGGATCGGCGTAATAAGTCCGCTTGTCGACGACGCCGACCGGTCCTTCGGCGGCGGGCTTCATCGGCCAGAACGGGACCGGCTTCATCAGCCGATTCTCCTGGGTGATGAAATATTTCGGACTCTGCGCGCGGAACGCCAGCCATGCAGGATCCTGGTCCATGGCGCCGCGCATCCGCTCGCGCTCGCCGGCATCGGGGAATTCCCACACATGCACGACGCGGTTGATGACGCCGATATCGACCGAATAGAAGCCGAGGCACTTCTTCAGATATTTCTGCTGCAGCGGCCAGCCCTGCTCTTCGTAGAGCTTCAGCCAGGCGCCGAGCTGTCCCGGCTTGGTCGTGTACGTGCGCAGATCGATGATCATGACGTGCCTTTCACAGAAAACCGAGGCTGTGGCCGCCGTCGACCACGATGACGCTGCCGGTCATATAACGCCCGGCCTCCGACGCAAGCAACAGCAGCGCCCCGTCGAGATCGCCGACCTCGCCGAAGCGGCGCAGCGGCACGCGCTTCAGCATCGCCTGGCCGGCGGGGCCGCGCAGGAAGTCGCGGTTGAGATCGGTCGCGATGTAACCGGGCGCCAGCGCATTGACCCGGATCCTGTGGCGCGCGAGCTCCAGCGCCATGGTCTGGGTGAGGTTGATCAGCGCGGCCTTGGCGGCGCTGTACGCCGACACCTGCCCGGCCGCGCGCAAGCCGAGGATCGAGGCGATGTTGACGATCGCGCCGCCGCGGCCGTGCTTGACCATCAGCGTCGCGGCCGCGCGCGCGGTGCGCCACGCCCCGTCGAGATTGGTCGCGAGCACGCGCCGCCACTCGTCCTCGGATTGATCGAGAAACGGTGCGGTCGCCGCGACGCCGGCGTTGTTCACCAGGATGTCGATTGGTCCGAGCTCGGTCTCGACCGCCTCCAGCGCCGCCGCGACCGAGCCTGCGTCGGTCACGTCGAGCGCCACCGGCAGCGCCCGCCCGTCGAAGCCGGCGATCTCGGCGGCGAGATCCTCGAGCTTGGGCAGCCGCCGCGCCGCGACGGCGACCTTGGCCCCCGCCCTGGCCAGGGTCAGCGCGAAATGGCGGCCGAGGCCCGACGATGCGCCGGTGACCACGGCGACGCGGCCGGTGAGATCGAACCCATCGCCGGTCACGCGGCCCCCTCCCGGCCCTTGGCCCGTTCGCGCAGCACGAATTTCTGGATCTTGCCGGTCGAGGTCTTGGGCAACGGCCCGAACACCACGGTGCGCGGCACCTTGAAATGGGCCAGGTTGTCCCGGCACCAGCCGATGATATCCGCCGCGGTGACAGGCACCGCGTTCGGCTTCAAGGTCACGAAGGCGCACGGCGTCTCGCCCCATTTTTCATCCGGCCGCGCGACCACCGCCGCTTCCATCACCTGCGGGTGCTTGTAGAGCGCCTCCTCGACCTCCAGCGACGAGATGTTCTCGCCGCCGGAGATGATGATGTCCTT
>DASWFO010000078.1:0-12122 GCA_036394195.1 Alphaproteobacteria bacterium
ACCCCGGACGAGCGAAGCGAGATCCGGGGTCCATCTCGCCCGTGGCAGCATGGACCCCGGCTCGCGCGGCTGCGCCGCTTGGCCGGGGTGACGACTGAGGATGTCCTGCACTGGCTATCATCTGTCAGAGTCGCACCACTAAGGCGCCCCGACCACCGCCTCCACCTCGAGCAGGAACTCCTCCTTCACCAGCCGGTCGATGACGAGAAGGGTGTTCGGCGGATAGGCGCCGCCCTTGAACAGCTTCGGGAAGAGCTTCCCGCGCTCGGCCATGAAGATCTCGATGTCCTGCGAATGGCAGAGATAGGTGGTGAACTTGATCACCGAGCTGAAATCGCAGCCCATCCCGTTCAGCACGTCACCCAGGTTCTTGAACACCTGACGGAACTGCGCCGCGAAGTCGCCCTTGCCGACGACCTCGTTCTTCGCGCCCACCGCGACCTGCCCCGCGATGAACAGCAGCGTCCCGCCGGTGACGCCGCCGACATGCGAGTAAAGCCCCTGCACCGGCGCCGCGCCCTTGGGGTTCTCGTACCAGACTTTGGCCTTGGCCATATGCCCCCCTCCTGCTCAGAGGCGGCGACCGTGTCCCCGCGATTGCGGAGCCCGCCCCGCCCGATTAGTCTCGAATGACGTCCGTCCGACACGCCAGACAAAGCATTTCAAGCATGTCCGAAGCAAGCCTGCCCGAGCGCATCCGCGACGTCGAGCATCTGGAAGACCTGATGACCACGCCCGGCCCGCAGCTGCGTGCGGACATGGCCAAGCTGGCGGGCGACATCATCATCCTCGGTGTCGGCGGCAAGATGGGCCCCACCCTTGCCCGGCTGGCCAAGCACGCGGCACCCCAAAAGCGGGTGATCGGCGTGGCGCGGTTCAGCGAGAACGGCTTGCGCGACAAGCTTGCCGGCTGGGGCATCGAGTGCATCGAAGCCGACCTGCTCGACCGCAAGCAGATCGACGCCTTGCCGAAGCTGCCCAATGTCGTATTCATGGCTGGCCGCAAGTTCGGCGCCTCCGATCGTGAGGACCTGACATGGGCGATGAACGCGCATGTGCCGGCCCTGGTCGCGGAGGCGTTCGCCGGCTCGAACATCGTCGCGTTCTCGACCGGCAACGTCTACCCGTATGTGAACGTCACGCAGGGCGGCGCCACCGAGCGCACGCCCGCCGTGCCGCCGTCGGGCACTTATGCCAATTCCTGTGTCGCGCGCGAGGGCATGTTCACCTATTTCTCGCGCCTGCACGGCACGCCGGGCCGCCTCATCCGGCTCAACTACGCGATCGACATGCGCTACGGCGTGCTGCACGACATCGCCACCAAGGTGTTCCAGGGCCAGCCGATCGACCTCGCCACCGGCCATGTCAATGTGATCTGGCAAGGCGATGCCAATACGATTGTGCTGCGCGCGTTCGGGCACTGCACCACGCCGACCAGCCCGCTCAACGTCAGCGGCCTGGAGACGATCAGCGTGCGCCAGCTCGCCGAGACCTTCGGCCAGCGGTTCAACAAGCCGCCGAATCTCGCCGGCAGCGAAGCGCCGGACGCCTGGCTAATCAACACGACCGAGGCCAGGCGCCTGTTCGGCCCGCCCAGCGTGACGGTGGCCACGCTGATCGACTGGACGGCCGACTGGGTATCGCGCGGCGGTCAGAGCCTCGGCAAGCCGACCCGCTATCAGACCCGCGATGGCGTCTTCTGACCCGCCTGCCTACGCGATCGCGCCGCTGACCGCGGCGGAGATCGACCAGGCGCGCCTGCTGGTCGCCGAAGCCGGCTGGAACCAAGTCGCGGCCGACTGGCAGCTGTTCCTCGATCTCGGCACGGTCCATGCGGTCCGCACGCCGGACGGCCGCGTCGTCGCGACGGGCGCCACCCTGCCCTATGGCGGCCGCTTCGCCTGGATCAGCATGGTGCTGGTGGCCGGCGACCACCGGCGGCGCGGCCTCGCGACCCAGCTCCTCAATCTCTGCATTAACGAGATCAGGGTCGCCGGCATGATCCCGGTGCTCGATGCCACGCCGGCCGGGCAGCAGGTCTATACCAGGCTCGGCTTCGTGCCCGCCTGGGGCATCTCGCTCCTGGAACGCGGACAAGTGCGCCCCGCCGCCGCGCCGCCGCCCGCCGGTGTTATGCTCTGCCCGGTGCTGCCGGCCGATCTCGCCCGCGTCAGCGCCTACGACGCCGCGGCGTTCCGCGCCGACCGCGGCGAAGTCCTGCAGCGGCTGCAGGCGCGGCTGCCCGCCGGTGCGTGGCTGGCCGAGCGCCAGGGCCGGATCGTCGGGCATCTGCACGGCCGCGACGGCCGGAGGGCCACCCAGCTTGGGCCGCTGGTCGCCGACGACAGCGCAACCGCGATGGCGCTGCTGGCCCAGGCCCTCGCCGGCATCGCCGGACCGGTCTATGTCGACGTGGCTGATACCAAGCGCGAGCTGCGCGCCTGGCTAGAAAGCGTGGGCTTCACCGTGCAGCGGCCGTGGACGCGGATGCTGCTTGGACGCAGCGCGTTGTTCGACGTCGTGAGCCGCGTGTTCGCGATCGGCGGACCGGAAATCGGGTGACCGTCGGGCTCGGCCTCAGGTATCGGACGAAAAATGGTCACGAATGCGCGCTGCGGTGTCGCCCGACAAGCATTGATAGCGAACCGCCACGAGGCCGTTTGCAACCCGGGCGACCTCGCAGTCCGCATCGAACCGCAGCCGATCGTCTCCGCACCTCACCGTCACCTTGAGGGTGAGCTTCTGGCCAATATCGAGCGGGGAGCCCATGGGCCCGAACAGAAGGCCGCTGCCGCTCCAGTTCCGCAAGGGGAACTGCACGTTATTGAAGGTGACGTAGTCATTCGCCGTCGTCTGAACGCGCGGTGAGGTTCGTCTATCGGCTGCTTCCTGCGGCTTTGATGTCATAGGTGTCCCCCGCCGCGGCCCTTTCGCGCCGTCGGCGATGATTTGCATGATGTCAGGCCCTGTCGCGACCACGGCGCTGATCCCTCTCAACCTGAAGGACCGCGATTTTGACCGCCGAAGCCTTAACCAACGCTTAACTGCGTATTTTTATATGTCCGGCCTCACAATACCGCGCCGAAAACGCCGATCAGAACAGCTTCGGCGGATGTATATCGGGCATCTTGACCGACTTGTCGAGGAACTGGTTGGTGTAGGCCGTTTTCACGTCGTAAGGTTTCTCCATGCCGATATAGTCGGTGACCAGCTTGTAGTCATCGGCCATGCGCTTGTCGTTGTGCCAGCCAAGCGCCACGGTGCGCGAGGTCTCGTCGCTCATCAGGATCGTGACGAGGTGCCAGTTCAGCAGCTCGTTGTCGTACAGCAGGGCGCCGTTGGCCTCGACCAGCGCCTTGATGCACGGCTCTGGCGTCGTGGCGCATTCGGCGAAGGCCTTCTGGGTGATCTTGGAGAACTTCTCGGCGGTCGCCTGGTTGCCTTTCAGCCACGCCCCGTTGACGACGATCGAGTTGCCGTAGGGGTTCAGCCCGGCATCCTTCCAGGCGAGATAGCCCATGTCGTCGCCGAGCTCGCGCGCGAACACGTGGTGGAGGTTGAAGAACGAGGTCGTCGCGTCGATTGCGTGCGACTTGAGCGCGCTCAGCTTGGAATTGGCGTCGATATTGACCCAGGTGACCGAATTGGGGTCCATGCCGTTCGCCTTGGCGAGCGCCGGCCACATCGTGCGCGCCCCGTCGCCCGCCGGATTGCCGATCTTCTTGCCGGCGAGGTCCTTCACGGTCTTGATCCCGGCGCTCTTCAGCCAGTAGAGACCCTGCGGCGAATTGGCATACACGTTCATCACGCCGACGAGATCCGCACCCTTGCCGCGGAACAGCAGCACGCCGGCCATGTCGGACAGGCCGAGCTGCGAGGCGCCGGCGCCGACTTTCTGCGCCGACATGGCGGAGCCGCGGCCGGTCTCGAAATCGACATCGATGCCGGCCTGCTTATACCAGCCCATCTTCTGCGCGTAGAAATACGGAGCATGGTCGCCGCCGGCGACCCAGTTGAGCGTGAATGTGAGCTTCTCGGCGCTCGCCGGCGATGCGGCCAGGGCGAACCCGGCGACCGCCGCCGCGGCCAGTCTAGATATCATGGGGATAGGAGCCTCCCTGGGAACGGCGCGGGACCTTAACGTGGGCCCCGCCGAGCCCGGATTGTACCGAAGGAGGACGGGCCTATCCAGGCACGGCTGGCGCGACTTACGGCCGTCCTTCTTCTAAGCTTGCAGGCCGTAGCCCACCACGGGGCGATCATGACGCTGATTCTTCGCCTGATCCAGGGCCTGTTCGCCGCCTATATCGGCGCCTTCGGACTGCTGGTCGCATTCGGCAACCTCACCGATTACGGCACGAACTTCGCGTTCGTGCAGCATGTGATGAGCATGGACACGATCTTTCCCGGGAACGGTCTCCGCTACCGGGCGATCACCAATCCGCAGCTCCATCATTTAGCCTATTGGGTGATCATTCTCGGCGAGGCGCTGAGCGGAGTCTTGTGCAGCATCGGCGCGCTGCGCCTTTTTCGCTGCCTCCACAGCGACACGGCGACCTTCCACAGCGCCAAGTCAGTGGCGGCTCTCGGGCTCGCCCTCGCCTTTACCGTCTGGTTCCTCGGCTTCATGGTGATCGGCGGCGAATGGTTCGCCATGTGGCAGTCGGCGCAATGGAACGGTCAGTCGGCGGCAACCCGCTTCCTGATCTGTATAGGCATTGCCTTGCTGGTGCTCGTCCATAAGGAATGAGGAGTCTATTTCACCACGGAGACACGGAGGTCACGGAGAATGAGGAGAGAGTCTTCCCTCCGTGCTCTCCGCGTCTCCGTGGTTGAATTCTTTGGATGCCCACCTGCGCTGCGTTGGCGGCCTTCAAGGCCGCCGACGGGCGCGAAGAATCTGGTGCGGGCATGACGAGAGTTGGGTGGTTCGACTTTGTTGGAATCTGCTCTAATGTCGCGATAATCGACAAGGATTGCAGGGAGCGCGATGAGCTTGCGGTGGACGGACTGGCCGGCGGAGGTCTTGGCGGTGCTGCGGCGCGGCGCGGTCATCCCCGCCCATCCGCTGGCCCTGAACGCCCGGCGGCAATTCGCCCCACAGCGGCAGCAGGCGTTGACCCGCTATTACCTGGATGCCGGCGCCGGCGGCCTGGCAGTCGGCGTTCACACAACGCAATTCGCGATCCGCGATGCCGGGCTGTACCGGCCGGTGCTGGAATCGGCGGCGGAGACCGCGGCGCACTGGGCGAAGGCGAAGCCGGTCCTGATCGCAGGGGTCATTGGGCGCACCCGCCAGGCTGTGGCCGAGGCCCAGACCGCGCGCGGTCTCGGCTATCATGCCGGATTGCTGTCGCTGGCGGCGTTCAAGGGGGCGGGCGAAGACGAGCTGATCGAGCATTGCACGGCGGTGGCGCGCGAGATTCCGCTGGTCGGATTCTACCTGCAGCCGGCGGTCGGCGGCATCGTCCTGCCGGCCTCGTTCTGGCGGCGCTTTGCCGCGATCGAGAACGTGGTCGCGATCAAGATCGCGCCGTTCAACCGCTATCGCACGCTGGATGTCATCCGCGGCGTGGTCGAGGCCGGGGCCGAAGAGCGGGTCACCCTCTACAGCGGCAACGATGATCACATCGTGCTCGACCTGCTGACGCCGTTCACAATCGCCGCCCAGGGCCGCCTGCACACGGTGCGGATCAAAGGCGGGCTGCTCGGGCATTGGAGCGTGTGGGTGCAATCGGCCGTCCAGCTGCTGCACCGCATCCACAAGGCGGCCAAGCGCCCCGCCATTCCGAACGATCTGCTGGAGCTGGAAGCCCAGGTCACCGACTGCAACGCTGCGATCTTCGACGTCGCCAACGACTTTCATGGCGTGATCGCCGGCTGCCACGAGATCCTGCGCCGCCAGGGGCTGCTCGAGGGCGTCTGGTGCCTGGACCCGGCGGAAACGCTGGGGCCCGGACAGAAAGAAGAGATCGACCGCGTCACCGCGGCGTATCCGCATCTCACCGACGACGCCTTCGTGGCTGCCAATCTCGACCGATGGCTGTCATGAGCGGCCAAATCGAGGCGGTGCACCGCTACGGGCTGGCGGTGCTCAGCCATCTTCTGCTGATCGCCGCCTGGCACTTTTTCGTCGTGTTCGGCCACGTTCCCGCCTTCGTGATGCCGTCGCCCTACGCGACCGTCCATGCGCTGCTGGTGCCCAACTATCGCTGGCTGGACAATATCGCGGTGACCGGCACCGAGATCTTCGGCGGCTATGTCGCGGCAGTGGTCGTCGGCGTCGGGCTGGCGCTGCTGTTCTCGTGGTTCCGGCGGTTCGAGATGGTGGCGATGCCGCTGCTGGTCAGCCTGAACATGATCCCGAAAGTGGCGTTGGGGCCGCTGATCATCGTCTGGTTCAGCTACGGCATCGGGCCGAACGTGCTGATCGCCTTCGCGATCTGCTTCTTCCCGATCGTGCTCACGACGGCCCGCGGCTTGCGCGAGGTCGAGCCAGACCTGCTCGACCTGGTGCGCAGCCTCAAGGGATCGCGGTGGCAGATCTTCATCAAGATCCAGCTCCCCGGCGCCCTGCCCTATATCTTCTCCGGCATGAAAGTGGCGGCGATCCTGGCGGTGGCGGGGGCCGTGGTCGGCGAGTTCCTGGGCTCCGATCGCGGGCTCGGCTATCTCATGCTGCAGGTCCAGGTGACGCTGGACACCGCGGCGATGTTCATGGCGGTGATCCTCATCACGGGAATCGGCATGGTGATGTACGGGCTGGTGCTCGGCCTCGAGCGCCTGCTCGTGGTGCGCGACGCGCGGATCCAGTAGCGATGCCCCAACCCGCCCCCCACGAGCCGTTCATCCGCCTCACGGGCGTGCGCAAGGTGTACCGCACCCGCGGCCCGGAATTCCTCGCCGTCTCGGAAGTGACGTTCGACGTCGAGGCCGGCGAGCTGGTGGCGCTGGTCGGCCCGTCCGGCTGCGGCAAGACGACCTTGCTGAAAATCCTGGCCGGGCTGCACACCCACGAAGCCGGCGACGTGCGGATCGGCTCGGCCGGCACCCCGTTCAATCCGTCGCGCGACATTGGAATGGTGTTCCAGCAGCCGCTCCTGCTGAAATGGCGGCGCGTGATCGACAACGTGCTGCTGCCGGCGGAGATCCTGGGGCTGCCAGCGGCCGCCAGCCGCGAGCGCGCGCGCGACCTGCTGGCCTTGGTTGGCCTGCGCGGGTCCGAGGACAAATATCCGTACGAGCTCTCCGGCGGTATGCAGCAGCGCGCCTCGATCGCCCGCGCCCTGATCCACGACCCGAAGCTGATCCTGATGGACGAGCCGTTCGGAGCACTGGACGCGTTGACCCGCGAGAAGATGAATCTCGAGCTGCTGCGCATCTGGCGCGAGAGCCGCAAGACCATCGTGTTCGTGACCCACGGCATCACCGAGGCGGTGTTCCTGGGCACCCGGGTGGTGGTGCTGACCGCCGGGCCGGCGCGCATGGCCGACAACTTCGCCATCGACCTGCCGCATCCTCGCACGCTCGACATGAAGACCCACGCGAGGTTCGGCGAGTATACGCGGCGGGTGTATCGGTTGTTGGGAATGGAGTAGCCTCGTGATGCCCCTCACCCGCTCCCGGGGTGCCGGGGGCTTCGCCCCCGGAAAAAGACCTGGGGCGCTCGCGACCTCTCCCACAAGGGGAGAGGTGAATTCGCCCGTTTCTCCGCTCCCTCTCCCGCTTGCGGGAGAGGGTTGGGGTGAGGGTGAATCCGACCACGACGAATGGAAGTCATAGTATGGCCACCCTTCGCCTCCCCATCGCCGCGGGACGGTTGGCCGCTTACACGACGCGGGCGGCGCGCGCATTTCCGGCAGCCAAGCCGCCGTTCAACCGGGTTGCCTACGCCGCCGTGCACGTCGTGGCCGATCCGCTGGCCGATGCCGATCCATGGCTGGACACCGCCGTCGACTGGGAGAGGACGATCGCGTTCCGCCGGCACATCTGGTCGCTGGGTCTGGGCGTCGCCGAGGCGATGGACACAGCCCAGCGCGGCATGGGGATGGATTGGCCCGCGTCGCTCGAGCTGATCCGGCGCAGCCTCGATGCAGCCAAGGACGTGCCGGGCGCCCTGCTCGCGTCGGGTGCGGGCACCGATCAACTTAAAGCGGGCGCAGCCGTGACCATCGACCAGGTGATCCGCGCCTATGAAGAGCAATGCGCCGCGATCGAGAAGCTGGGCGGCCGCATCGTGCTGATGGCGAGCCGGGCGCTGGTGCGCGCCGCGCGCTCGCCTGACGACTACGCAAGGGTCTATGCGCGGATTCTCGGCCAGATGAAGCAGCCGGTGATCATCCACTGGCTGGGCGAGATGTTCGATCCGGCCCTGACCGGCTATTGGGGCCATGCCGACGACACAAGCGCCATGGACGTGGCCGTGGGCGTGATCGCCGCCAACACGGCAAAGGTGAACGGCATCAAGATCTCACTGCTGGACAAGAACAAGGAGATCGCGATGCGGGCGCGCCTGCCCAAGGGCGTGCGCATGTACACCGGCGACGATTTCAATTACGCCGAGCTGATCGCCGGCGACGGCGAGCGCCATTCCGACGCGCTGCTGGGCATCTTCGATGCCATCGCGCCAGCCGCGGCGTCGGCGCTGGCCGCCCTGTCGCGCGGCGATACCGGCACCTTTCACGAGATCCTGGCGCCGACCGTGCCGCTGTCGCGGCACGTGTTCACGGCGCCGACGCGGTTCTATAAAACGGGGGTCGTGTTCCTCGCCTATCTCAACGGCCACCAGGATCATTTCACCATGATTGGCGGCCAGGAAAGCGCCCGGTCAGCGCTGCACCTGGCCGAGCTGTTCCGGCTGGCCGACGCGGCGGGGCTGCTCGCCGATCCGGAACGGGCGGCCGTCCGGATGCGCCATGTGATGGCGACGCACGGCATCGAATCCTGAGGACATCATGAAGTTTGGCGAATACCCGAAGATCGGCTCGTTCGACGGCGTGCAGGGCTTTCGCCAACACCTGCGCTCGCTCGGGCTCGACATGCCGTGCGACGAAACCGTCTCCGCCGGACCCGACGCCCCACTCGCCGCCCCGATCGACGTGCTCGGCCGCCGCATCACCAACCGTTTCGTCATCCACCCGATGGAGGGATGGGACGGGACCGAGGACGGGCGACCGTCGGAGAATACAAGGCGCCGCTGGCAGCGCTTCGGGCAGAGCGGGGCGCAACTGATCTGGGGCGGCGAAGCGGTGGCGGTGCGCCGCGACGGACGTGCCAACCCGAACCAGCTGATGCTGACCGAGGACACGCAGGCCGATATCGCAGCACTGCGCGCCCTGCTGGTGGCGGCACACAAGGAGACGTTCGGCGACGACCGGGGGCTGGTGATCGGGCTGCAGCTGACGCATTCCGGCCGCTTCTGCCGGCCCAACGAGAAGAAGCGCGGCGAGCCGATGATCCTCTACCGGCATCCGATCCTGGACCGAAAATTCGGCATTGGCCCCACGCATCCGGTGATGAGCGACAGCGACATCGACCGCCTGATCGTCGACTTCATCATCGCCGCCAAGCGGGCGCGCGACTGCGGCTATGACTTCATCGACCTCAAGCACTGCCACGGCTATCTCGGCCATGAGTTCCTGAGCGCCAGGTCGCGGCCGGGCCGCTACGGCGGCCCGCTCGAGAACCGCACGCGGTTCCTGCGTGAGATCGTCGCGGGTGTGCGCGCCGAGGCGCCGGGCCTGGCGATCGCCGTGCGCGTCAGCGCCTTCGACCTGGTGCCGTTCAAGCAGAGCCCGGAGCGCGATCCCGAGGCCAATGCCGGGGTCGGGATTCCTGATTTGCCGCCCAATGCGATGCCATACACCCACGGTTTCGGCGTGAATGCACAGCGCCCGACTGAGATCGACCTGACCGAGGCCACGGCGTTCCTGGACATCCTGCGCGGCCTCGACATCCGGCTGGTGAACATCAGCGGTGGCAGCCCCTATTACAATCCGCACGCCATGCGGCCCGCGATCTATCCGCCCTCCGACGGCTACCTGCCGCCCGAGGATCCGCTGGTCGGCGTGATGCGCCATCTCGACGCCACCCGCCAGCTGAAACAGGCCTTCCCCGACCTGACGATCGTCGGCACCGGCTACACCTATCTGCAGGAGTACCTGCCGAACGTGGCGCAGGCGACGGTGCGGCAGGGCTGGACGGACTTCGTGGGTCTGGGGCGGATGGTGCTCGCCTATCCCGAGCTGCCGCACGACGTGGTGAGCGGCAAAGGCCTGCAGAAGAAGCGGCTGTGCCGCACCTTCAGCGACTGCACGACGGCGCCGCGCAACGGCCTGGTGTCCGGCTGCTATCCCCTGGACGCGTTCTACAAGAAGTCGGCCGAGTTCAAGACGCTGTCGGCGATCAAGAAGGCGGCGTCGGCGTAATCACGGGCACGCAACGGCATCAGCCGTCAGATCACGTTTCGACGTATTCAGCAATGCTGGTAGGCATCGGGACGGCCAAGCCATCGGCGCGCAAACCGTCGACGTGGAAACGGATGGCCTCGCGAATCTGGTTTTCGACGTCCTTGACGGTCGCACCGGTCGCAACACACCCGGGCAGGTCGGGAACATAGGCAGAATAGTTACCCTCCGCCTTCTCGATCACCACCGCATAGCGCATCACTGCGTCTCCTTCAGACCAGCCTGCTTCAAGATGCTGTTCAGCGTACCAGGTGCCAGATCATCGGATGGTTTCCCAGCCACTGTGACGCGTCCTGGCTTGTCGGGATCCTTATATTGCCGATGACTGCCCCGGGTCGCAACTAGGACCCACCCGCTCTGTTCCAGAATCCGGATGACTTCACGTACTTTCACGCCGCGCAATTTTGGCTTCGTCGGCGCCGATCTGCGCGGTCGACACGGGCGGATCCTGTCTGTCGACAGACGCAGCGCGACCATGACCCATACGGCACGGGTCCCCATGGCGAACCTGTTCGGCTATGCGAGCGCGCTGGCCGCCCTCACAGACGGGCAAGGGACATGGTCAATGCAATTCGGAGGTATGAGCCGGCGCCGGCCAACCACTGGGCCCGACCCCACGTTTCCGGCGGCCGCCAGGGTTGCCTGACTCGGCGCAGGGCCTCGATGCGTTCGCGGTCGCCGCATCCCCACCGCATGACGCTCACGGGGTCCCCTTTGGAGCAGCCTGCTCAAAGATGCTCTGCAGCCGTGAAAATGATCCACAGACGATCCGCACGCTTGATGAAAATTTGAATCGCGACACACTTTTCATTGGCGACACCTCGCCAGTGAAGGGGTACGGAGTCCTTCACCGAAGCCTGCGAGTGCTTCGCTGAGGGTCGTGAGCCATTCGCCGACGAAAGCGATCCACGCGTTTGCTGATTCCTTGCGCGAGGAGAGTGCCATGCGCGCAACACTCCGCTGGATAGCCGTGTTTCTCATCTGCGTCGCGAGCGCGTTCAGCTGCGGAATCGCCCTCGCCGAGCAGCTGTATCGCTTCGGGGTGCCGCCCTGGCAGCGCGGCCGATCCGCCGACGACATCCGTCGCCTCTACGAGCCCTTGCTCGACTACCTCGCGCGGGCAACCGACGCGAAAATTACGATGGTGACGGCCCGCAGTTATGAAGACATGGTGCACTACTTCGCCGACGGGCGCGTGGACTTCGGAACCATCTCGCCAGCACCCTACATCTCGGCCCAACGGCTCAATCCCGGGGTGAAGCTTCTCCTGACCGAGCTGAGCTGGGACCCGACGCACACCAAACGGGTCGACAGCTACCAGGGAATGATCGTTACGCTCAGAACGCGGGACGACATCAACACCGTCGACGACCTCAAGCGCAAGCGGTTCGGATTCGTCAACGAAGAATCGACGAGCGGTTTTGTCTTCCCCAGTGCATATCTGAAGTCGGTCGGGATCGACTACAAAACGGATTTCCTCAGCTACGCCTTTCTGGGGAGCCATCCGAGGGTCACGGACGCGCTTGTGGCGGGCAGCGTGGATGCGGCCGCCACGTGGGACTTCAATTTCAACCAGGCTGTTCCGAAGCACGGGGACGTCTTCAAGGTCATCTTTCAGGCCGCCATCCCCAATCTCCTGATCGCGACTCACCCGTC
>DASWFO010000079.1:0-25556 GCA_036394195.1 Alphaproteobacteria bacterium
TGACCCGCACCCGACGCCCCGAAGCCGCCGATCGACACCGGCCCCTGGGCCACGGCGTAAACCTCGCCGTCGGGTCCCACCAGCGGCGTCGGCTGCAGAATCCCGCCCTGCAGCGACGTGGCATCGCCCATCACGCCGATCGCCACGTCGACCTTGGTGCCCGGCCGGGCGAACGGCGGCAGAGCGGCGCTGACCGTCACGACGGCGGCGCCGCGACTGCGGATGATCTGGTCCGGGCTGCCGATCCCCTGACTCTGCAGCATGCCGCGCACACTCTGTCCGGTGGCCGGAAACGCCGGGCTGTCGCCGGTCCCGGCCAGGCCGGCGATGACGCCGGTGCCGACCAGAGCGTTCTCGCGCACCCCTTCGATCGTCGCGATGTCCTTGATCCGCGACTGGCCGTACGCGGGTCCGCCCAGCACGATCAAAGCCGCGATTGCCAGCGCATATCTCATCGCCCGATCCCCTCGCGAGGATCGTAGCGGATTTCACGATCTGCCGGTAGCGGCGCTCCGGCGTCTCGATTAGGGTCGGCGCCACCCGTTCCCGAGTCCCTTTCCCGCGAGCCGACCATGACCAAAGAGAATGTCCGCGTCACGCGCCACGAGACGGTTTATCAAGGCTACTTGCGCGTCGAGACCTACGATCTGACGCACACGCGCTTCGACGGCGGCTGGATGCCGGAGCTCAGGCGCGAGATCGTGCGGCGCGGGCCGGCGGTGGCGGTCATCCTCTACGATCCCGACCGCGATGCCGTCGTGCTGATCGAGCAATTCAGGATCGGCGCTTATGTGACCGGCCGTCATCCATGGCTGACCGAGATCGTCGCCGGACTGATCGAGCCCGGCGAGGATCCGGCCGAAGTGGCGCGCCGGGAAACCCGCGAGGAGGCCGGCTGCGAAGTGATGGACCTCATCCCGGTCTACGACTATCTCGTCAGCCCGGGCTGCATGGACGAGACGGTGACCATGTTCTGCGGCCGGGTCGATTCCGGCCCGATCGGCGGCCACCACGGCCTCTCGGAAGAAGGCGAAGACATCCGCGTCGTGGTCAAGCCGTTCGACGACGCCTGGGCCGAATTCAACGCCGGCGGTCTCGACAACTCGATCGCGGTCATTGCCATGCTGTGGCTGAAGCTCAATCGCGACGAGCTGCGCCGGCGCTGGGCCGCGCCCGCGCGGCAACCCTAGTGCGGGTTGATGCGGCCCGTGCGACCGCTTAATGTCCGTTCATGAGCATCCGCAAAGACGTCATCGACAGCATCGGGCGCACCCCCCTGATCCGTCTGCGCGGCCCCTCCGAGCTGACCGGCTGCGAAATCCTCGGCAAGGCCGAGTTCATGAACCCGGGCGGCTCGGTCAAGGACCGGGCGGCGCTGTTCATCATCAAGGACGCCGAGGAACGCGGCCTATTGCGGCCGGGTGGCGTCATCGTCGAGGGCACGGCCGGCAACACCGGGATCGGGCTGGCGCTGGTCGCGAACGCGCGCGGCTACCGGACCGTGATCGTCATCCCGAATACGCAAAGCCAGGAAAAGAAGGACGCGCTCCGCCTGTGCGGCGCCGATCTGCGCGAAGTGCCGGCGGCGCCCTACGCCAGTCCCAATAACTACGTGAAAGTGTCGGGACGCCTGGCGGAGGAGATCGCCAAGGCCGAACCCGCCGGCGCCATCTGGGCCAACCAGTTCGACAACGTCGCCAACCGCCGCGCGCATCTGGAGACCACCGGCCCCGAGATCTGGGACCAGACCGGCGGCAAGGTCGACGGCTTCGTCTCGGCGGTCGGCACCGGCGGCACGCTCGCCGGCACCTCGATGTACCTGAAGCAGCGCAACCCGAAGATCCGCACCGCCCTCGCCGACCCGATGGGGGCGGCGCTGTACAGCTACTACAAGACCGGCGTGCTCAAGAGCGAGGGCAGCTCGATCACCGAGGGCATCGGCCAGGGCCGGATCACCAAGAACCTCGAAGGGGCGCCGATCGACGAGGCCTTCCAGATTCCCGACAGCGAGGGCATTCCCCTCGTGTTCGACCTGGTGCGGGAAGGCCTGGTGCTCGGCGGATCGACCGGCATCAACGTCGCCGGCGCCATCCGCCTCGCAAAGCTCATGGGACCGGGCCACACCATCGTGACGCTGCTGTGCGACAGCGGATACCGCTACGCGAGCAAGTTGTTCAATCCGGAGTTCCTGCGCTCGAAGAACATTCCGGTCCCCGACTGGCTCGCCGGCAAGCAGGCGGTGCCGACGGCGACGCCGCTGGTGAGCACCTGAGCATGGCCGACTACGCCCATCCCGAAATCCTGGTGTCGACGGAGTGGCTCGCCGGCAAGCTCAGCCATCCGGATCTGCGAATCCTCGACGCGAGCTGGCACCTGCCAACCCTGAACCGCGATCCGCGCGCCGAATACGCGGCGGGACATATCCCGGGGGCCGTGTTCTTCGATATCGATGCGATTTCCGACCGGGCCACGACTTTGCCGCATATGCTGCCCGGCCCGGCTGCGTTCGCGGCCGCGGTCGGGGCGCTGGGCATCGGCGACGAGACGTTCGTCGTCGCCTATGACAGCTACGGGCTGATGAGTGCCGCCCGCGTGTGGTGGATGTTTCGGGTGTTCGGCTACGATCGCGTGGCGGTGCTCGACGGCGGCCTGCCGAAATGGAAGCGCGAGGGCCGGCTCCTCGACAGCAAGCCGGTCACGCCCACGCCGAAGACCTTCACGCCGCGGTTTCGGCCGCACGTGCTGCGCCGCAAGCCCGACATGCTCGTCAACCTCGCGACCAAGTCCGAACAGGTGCTGGATGCCCGCTCGCCCGGGCGCTTTCGCGGTACCGAGCCGGAGCCGCGTCAGGGCATGCGCAGCGGCCACATCCCCGGCAGCTGCAATCTGCCCTACGCGGCGCTGCTCGATCCGAAGACCCAGACGGTGCTGCCGGCCGAGGCACTCAGGGCGCGCTTCATCGAAGCCGGGATCGACCTCAACAAGCCCGTCATCACCAGCTGCGGCTCCGGCATCACCGCCTGCGTCCTGGCCTTCGGGCTGCAGCTGCTCGGCATGCCGCTGACCGCCGTGTATGACGGCTCGTGGTCGGAATGGGGCCTGCCCGGCGACACGCCGGTCGAGACCGGATGAGCGCGCCGCGCCACGGCGCGACGGTCAAGTACGTCGCCCCCAACATTCTCGAGGTCACCGTCACGTATCTCGAGATGAAGACCCCGCCCCAGGCCCCGCCGCCGCCCGCTCCGGCACTCGCCCACCGGATCGAGCTCGTCCCGCAGCCGTCGGTCGCGTTCTATCGCTATCTCTACAATGTCGTCGGCGAGCCGTGGCTATGGCATGAGCGGCGCAAGACCGACGACGCGACCCTCGCGGCCCTCCTCGCCGATCCGAAAGTGTCGCTGCAGGTCGTCTATGCCGACGGCGAGCCGGCGGGGTATGCCGAGCTGAACGAGCGGCGGGTGCCCGATATCGAGCTCGCCTATTTCGGCATCGTGCCGAAATTCATCGGCCGCCGCCTGGGGCCCACCCTGCTCCGCGCGGCGATCGACCTGGCCTGGAGCCACAACCCGCGGCGGCTCTGGGTGCACACCTGCTCGCTCGATCATCCGAAGGCGTTGTCCTGCTATCAGCGCGCCGGTTTCGTCGTCTACGACAAGATCGTGCGCCGCATCCGCGATCCGCGGCCGCTGCCGCTAAACATCTAGCCATTCGATCCAGGCGGCGTGCGAGTGCATGCGCGCCAGCACCCGTCCCTCGCGCACGCCGTTTCGGATGGTCGTCAGGCTCAGCAACGTCGGAAGGTGATGCTGTGGATTGGGCGGGGGCTCGTTGACCTGCGACATGACTCCCATCGGCTCGGCCGCGACCCAGCTCAGGTCCCGCGATTGTCCGATACCCTCCACCACCCGGTCGAGCGTGCGGCGCTGGTCCGCCGTCAGGTAATGAACCGCCCAGGCGGTGACAAGACAAAGATGCTGGTCCGGCGGGATATCGGCGGCCGCGCCGGGCAATAAAGCGATGAAGTCGCCGCGCCGCAGGTCCGGGGGTGCCGACCGCGCCAGGTCCAGGGCCGCGCGCAGCCGCTGCTGGCGTTCGAGCTGGTCGCCGAACACGCAGGCCTGAAGCCACTGCGTCGCGGCTCCGTCACGCACGTCGATCGGCTCGAGATCGACGCCGATCCTCCGTCCCGCCGCCGGCAGCGCTGCCGGCATCCACGGGCGCTTGGCCCCGCGGAACGAGGTGCGGAGACGCACCAGCGAGGTCTCGTCGCCGAGGGTGCGAATGTGTTCGTAATCGTAGTGATAGCGGTCGAACAGCAGATTGAGTCCGGCGCTCGCCCCGAGCTCGACCAGACCGAGCGGCTTTGGCACCTCGGTGGCGATCAGGTCGAACGCCAGCACCAGCGCGATGCAGCGGCCCACTTCATTGGTCTGGGTCGATCGCGTCGCCACCATCCGCTGCAGCTCGCCTTCATGCTTGGCGCAGAACTCCCGCAGCGCCGGCCCGGGATCCTCGTCCGGCACCGGCCCCTGCGTCACGGTGGGATACCAGCGCGCGAGAGCCTCCTGCGGGTGGCTCAGCACCAGGTCATGCAGGGCCGCATAGAGCAGGGTCGGCTGGCGCTGGTGCGCCGGCGCGTGACCCAGAATCGCCAACAGCCGCGGATCGTCGGCGATGATGAGCGACAGGCGCTCGTAGAGGGACGAATACGCCCGCCCCTCCAGCTTCACGAAATCCCGGAATTTTGTGGCGAGGTCCGGTGTGGCGGTCATTACGATAAAACGAAGCCCCCGTTCGCCCGAACCGCCCTCCACCTCGTCATGCCCGCGTCGGTGTCGCGCTTCGCGCGAGCACCTGAGCGGGCATCCCCAGGTCTTCTACGCGCCCGCTGGCGCTTCGCGGCGGCGCAGCGCAAGGCGCCGCCGAACCATGGATTCCCGCTTTCGCGGGAATGACGCCGGAGGGCTCTAGTGCCCGAGTATCTGCGACAGGAACAGCTTGGTCCGATCGCTCTTCGGATGCGAGAAGAATTCCGACGGGCGGTCGCTTTCGACGATCTCGCCGCGGTCCATGAAGATCACGGTGTCGGCGACGGCGCGGGCGAAGCCCATCTCGTGCGTCACGCACAGCATCGTCATGCCCTCGTGCGCCAGCTCGATCATCACGTCGAGCACTTCCTTCACCATCTCCGGATCGAGTGCGGAGGTCGGCTCGTCGAACAGCATGATCTTCGGCTTCATGCACAGGCTGCGCGCGATCGCGACGCGCTGCTGCTGGCCGCCCGAGAGCTGGCCGGGATATTTCTTCGCCTGCTCGGGAATGTGGACGCGGTTGAGATAGGACATCGCCATCTCCTCCGCCTCGCGCTTGGGCATTTTGCGGACCCAGATCGGCGCCAGGGTCAGGTTCTCGAGCACCGTCAGGTGCGGGAACAGGTTGAATTGCTGGAACACCATGCCGACCTCGCGCCGGACCGCATCGATGTTGCGCACGTCGCCCGTAAGCTCGACGCCCTCGACGATGATCTGACCCTGCTGGTGCTCCTCAAGGCGGTTGATGCAGCGGATCATGGTCGATTTGCCGGACCCGGACGGGCCGCAGATGACGATCTTTTCGCCCCGGGTGACATTGAGGTTGATGTCGCGCAGCACGTGGAACTCCGCGTACCACTTGTTTACATGCCGAAGCTCGATCATCGGGCCGGCGGGCGAACGGGCGGGAGCGGTTGCAGATGGCATGGCAGTCCCTCGGGTCAGCGTCTACGGGCGCGCGCGAGATCGGCCTCGACGTGCTGGCTGTATTTCGACATGGCGAAGCAGAAGATGAAATAGATGATCGACACGAACAGATAAGCCTCGACGCCGAACCCGCGCCATTCCGGATCGGTGTTCACCGTCGTCTTGGCCGCGTCGAGCAGGTCGTAAATGCCGATGATCACCACCAGCGAGGTGTCCTTGAACAGGCCGATGAACGTGTTGACCAGCGGCGGGATGACCAGCCGCAGCGCCTGCGGCAGGATGATCAGGCCGGTCTTCTGCCAGTAGCTGAGGCCGAGCGCGCTCGCCGCTTCATACTGGCCCTTGGGAATGGCCTGCAGCCCGCCGCGCACCACTTCGGCGAGATAGGCGGAGGCGAACATGATCATCGCCACCTGGGCGCGCAGCAGCTTGTTGATGTTGACGCCCTCCGGCAGGAACAGCGGCAGCATCACCGAGGCCATGAACAGCAGGCTCACCAGCGGCACGCCGCGGATCGCCTCGATATAGACGACCGACAGCGTCTTGATCGCCGGCATGTCGGAGCGCCGGCCGAGCGCCAGCAGAACCCCGATCGGAAACGCCACGGCGATGCCGAACGTGGCCAGGATCAGGGTGATCACCAGGCCGCCCCAGCGGTCGGTCTCCACCACCGGGAGGCCGAATACGCCGCCCCACATCACGACCCCGATGAGGACCAGGCCGGCGATCCAGACATAGAGCAGGCGCAGGCTCCAGAAGCGCCGCATCGCGCTGATCCCGTAGAGCGCGATGAAGGTCACGATGGCGGCCAGCTCGCGCCATTGCTGCTCGTACGGATAAGTGCCGAACAGGATGAAGCGGTACTTCTCCGCGATCACGGCCCAGCAGGCGCCCATGCCTTGAACCGCCCGGCAGGCCTGCGTGTTGTTGTTCTCGACCGTCCACACCGCGTTGAACAGCGCCCATGACAGGACGGCGACCAGCACCTTGATGAGAAAGTAGGCGATGACCAGCGTGATCGCGGTGTTCAGCCAGCTCGAGAACAGGTTGGCGCGGACCCACTGCGCGGCGCGGGACTGCATCAATCCGGGTATGGGCTTTCCGGCGGCGACATCGGTCATGTCAACGCTCCACCAGAGCGATCTTCTTGTTGTACCAGTTGAGCACGCCCGAGATCGTCAGGCTGATCGTGAGGAACACGGCCATGATCATGCCGATGCCCTCGATCGCCTGGCCGGTCTGGTTCAAGGTCGTGTTGGCGACCGAGACGATGTCGGGATAGCCGACGAGGATGGCCAGCGAGCTGTTCTTGGTCAGATTGAGGTACTGGCTGATCAGCGGCGGCACGATCACACGCAGCGCCTGCGGCAGGATCACCAGCCGCAGCGCCAGGCTGCGGCGCAGGCCGAGCGCCAGCGCCGCCTCGGTCTGCCCGTGACTGACCGCGAGGATGCCGCTGCGAACGATCTCGGCGATATAGGACGCCGTGTAGATCACCAGCCCCAGCAGCAGCGCCACGAACTCCGGAATCAGCGTGACACCGCCGCGGAAATTGAAGCCGCGCAGCTCCGGCCGGTCGAGCTCCAGCGGCGCGCCCGCGGCCACGAACCCGATCAGCGGCAGGCCGATGATCAGGGCCAGCGACACCCACAATGTCGGGAACGGCTGGCCGGTGGCCGCTTGGCGCCGCCGCGCCCAGCGGCCGACGGCGATGCTGGCGATCACGCCGAGAATAAGGGCGCCGATCACCCACAGATGCGCCGGGTCGTAGACCGGCACCGGCACGACAAGCCCGCGCTGCGACAGGTACACGCCCGGCAGCGGATGCAAAGCCTGCCGCGTCGCCGGCAGGTTCTCGGTGATCATCGCGTACCAGAAGAACAGCTGCACCGCGAGCGGGATGTTGCGCAGCCCCTCGACATAGGCCGAGCACAGGCGCGCGATCAGCCAGTTCCGGGACAGGCGGCCGATGCCGATCAAGGTGCCCAGGATCGTCGCCAGAATGATGCCGATGATCGCCACCAGCAGCGTATTGAGCACGCCGACGACGAGCGCGTGCAGATAGGTATTGGTCGGCGCATAGTCGATGAGCGACTGCAGGATCGCAAATCCGGCCTCGCGTCCGAGGAACCCGAAGCCCGAGGCGATCTTGCGGGCCTCGAGATTGGCCATGGTGTTGCTGACCAGGTACCAGATGACCAGCGCCACCACGCCGACCACCAGCACCTGATAGACCACCGAACGGACGAACGGATCCCCGAGCGACAGCCGGATGGGCGGAGCGGTCGGCCTCCGTCGGCTGTCGGGGATTGTCGCCACGATGCCGCCTCCCGCCCGATCCCCGCTCAGCGGATCGGCGGCGCGTACATCAGCCCGCCCTTCGACCACAGATTGTTCACCCCGCGCTCGAGGCCGATCGGTCCGATATTGCGGTCGTAGCTCTCGCCGTAATTGCCGACATGCTTGACGATGTTGTAGGCCCAGTTGTTCTCGAGCCCGAGCTGCTTGCCCATGTCGCCGGTCTTGCCGACGAAGCGCTGAATGTTCGGGTTGGGGTCGTTCATCTTGCTGTCGATGTTCGCCGAGGTGAGGCCGAACTCCTCGCCCTCGAGCATGGCGAAGAACGACCAGCGCACGATGTCCGCCCATTTGCTGTCGCCCTGCCGGACGGCCGGGGCCAGCGGCTCTTTCGAGATCACGTCGGGCAGGATCACGTGGTCGTCCTTCTTGTCGCCCTGGCTCGAGCGGGTCGAGGCGAGGCCCGACCGGTCCGTGGTATAGGCGTCGCAGCGGCCGGACAGATACGCCCCGATCGCGTCGTCGAGCTTCTCGAACACGACCGGCGTGAACTTCATGTTATTGGCGCGGAAGAAGTCGGCCATGTTGAGCTCGGTCGTCGTCCCCGCCTGCACGCAGACCGTGGCACCGTCGAGCTCCTTGGCGCTCTTCACGTTCAAGCTCTTCTTCACCATGAAGCCCTGGCCGTCGTAGAAATCGATGGCCGTGAAATCGAGCCCCAGCGAGGTATCGCGCGAGGAGGTCCAGGTGGTGTTGCGGGCGAGAATGTCGACCTCGCCGGACTGCACCGCGGTGAAGCGCTGCTGGGTGGTCAGGGGCGTGTAGCGGACCTTGGTCGGGTCGCCGAAGACGGCCGACGCGACGGCCCGGCAGACATCGACATCGATCCCCTTCCACACCCCCTGGCTGTCGGGGGCGCCGAATCCGGCCAGGCCGGTGTTCACCCCGCATTGCACGAAGCCCTTCGACTTCACTTGGTCCAAGGTGGATTGGGCCTGCGCTGCCCCCGCCGCGACCGTGACGACCACGGCCAACGCCCCGATGCTCAGAATTTTCATGTCCCTGTGTCCCTGTTTTGTCGAACCCCGCCCCGAACGGGCCCCGGTTTTGATCTGGCCGTAGTTTACGAGAAAACCTCGCAATTTTGAGGCCAACCGTGTAGGTCTTGTGATGAAACGGTATCCTCGAAACCGGGGACACGCAAGACGCCAGCGCGATGAAGAAGCCCAGGCCCGATACGTTGATCGCCTCCGCCGGCCGCAATCCGAAGGCGAACCACGGCATCATCAACCCGCCCGTCTATCACGCCTCGACCGTCCTGTTCCCGACCGTCGAGGCCCTCCACGAGGCGCAGAAGCGGAAGCACCCGACCCAGGCCCGTTACGGCCGGCATGGGACGCCGACGACGTTCGCCCTGGAGGAGGCCATCGCCGCCCTCGAAGGCGGGACGCACGCCATCGCGCTCGGGTCCGGAGCGGCCGCCATCACCGCCGTCCTTGCCGCGTTCGTGCGCACCGGCGACCATGTCCTCATGGTCGACACCGCCTACGGCCCGACGCGCCGGTTCTGCGATTCGGTCCTGAAGCGGTTCGGCGTCGCCACGACCTATTACGATCCGCGGATCGGCGCCGGCATTTCGGCGCTGATCCAGCCGACCACGCGGATCATCTACATGGAGTCACCGGGCTCCCTCACCTTCGAGGTGCAGGACGTGCCGGCGATCGTCGCCGCGGCGAAGCAGGCGAACGTCGTCACGGCCTTGGACAACACCTGGGCCACGCCGCTGTTCTTCAAGCCGCTGGCGCACGGGGTGGATGTGTCGATCGTCTCGGCCACCAAATACATCGGCGGCCATTCCGACCTCATGATGGGCCTGATCACCACGACCGAGGAGCCCTACCGCACGGTGCGCCGGACCGTCGAAGATTTCGGCGGCAGCGCCGCCCCGGATGACTGCTACCTGGCCCTGCGCGGCGTCCGGACGCTGAGCCTCCGCCTGGGCCGCCACCAGGACACCGGTCTTCTGCTGGCGCGCTGGCTGCAGCAGCGGCCGGAAGTCGCCCGCGTCCTGCATCCCGCCCTGCCCGGCGACCCGGATCACGCGCTGTGGAAGCGCGACTTCGCCGGCGCCAGCGGCCTGTTCGCGATCGAGCTGAAGCCGGTCCCCGAGACTGCGGTCGAGGCGATGCTGGACGGCATGGACCTGTTCGGCATGGGCTATAGCTGGGGCGGCTTCGAAAGCCTGATTCTTCCCGCCGACCCCAAGTCGATGCGCACCGCCGTGCCGTGGACGGCGCCCGGCCCGTTGATCCGCATCCACGCCGGGCTGGAAGATCCCGCCGACCTGATCGAAGACCTCGACCGCGGCTTTGCGCGATTGCGCGCCGCCGCCGGGGCTGGCGGACGCACGTGACCGCGTCCGCGGGACCGGTCCCGGCCGAGCTGCTGGCGAACATCGCGTTCGACCGCGACGGCCTGATCGTCGCGGTCGCGCAGCAACACGACACGGGCGAAGTGCTGATGGTGGCATGGATGAGCCGCGCCGCCGTCGAACAGACGCTGGCGACCGGCGATGTCCATTACTGGTCGCGCTCGCGGATGAAGCTGTGGCGCAAGGGCGAGACCTCCGGCCAGACGCAGCGCCTGGTCGAGATGCGGCTCGATTGCGACGGCGATACGCTGCTGCTGCTCGTCGACCAGACGGGTGTCGCCTGTCACACCGGCCGGCGCAACTGCTTCTTCCGCGCGGTGCGGAACGGCCAGCTCGAGACCATCGCCGATGTCGTCGTCGATCCCGACAAGCTGTACGGCCGGTAGGACTCCTGGACACCCGCCGCCGCGGGAGTGACGATCAGGCATGGCGCCGCGCTTGCCACGATCCCGAGTCTTCAGGACCTGATGCCCGATCAGGCTGACCACCACGTCGCGACTGCGCTGGCCCATGTGCACCATCGGCGCTGGGCCGAGGCGGACGCCGAGGCGAAGGCGGCGCTGATGCTGCGCGCCGATCATCCCGATGCGATTCATCTGCTGGGCGTGGTCGCGTGGCGGACCGGCCGCCTCGACGATGCGGCGCGCCTCATCGCCGCCACCGTGGCGCTGGTCCCCGGCTATGCCGAGGCGCACAAGAACCTCGGCATCGTGTTCGAGATGCTCGGGCAGACCGAGAAGGCGATCCAGTGTCTCCGCCGCGCCTTGGAGCTGCAGCCGACCCTCGCGGAAGCGCATTTCCACCTCGCCACGCTGCTCCGCGAGCGCGGCAACCTCGACGGCGCGATCAACATCTACCGGCGGGTCATCGCGCTCGATCCTCGGCACGCCGAGGCCCACAACGATCTCGGTGCCGCGCTGAAAGACAAGGGCCAGCTGGCCGAGGCCATCGCGAGCTTCCAGCAGGCCCTCGAGATCCGGCCCGACCACGTGGTGGCGCTGGTCAACTGCGGCGGTGCGTTGATGGAACGCGGCGAGCCGGCGGCGGCGCGCGAGCTCTTCCAACGCGCCCGCGATCTGGCCCCGGAGAGCGGCGCGGCGCGCTTTGGCTATTGCCTCTCCTTCCTTCCGATCAGCTACGCGACCGAGACCGAGATCGGCGAGAGCCGATCGGCGTACAAGCGCGAGCTTGCGGCCCTTCGCGCGCATTACCGCACGGCGCCGCATGAGCTGGCGGCGGCCGCGGCGTCGGCCGGCGAGCAGCTGCCGTTCTATCTCGCCTATCAGGGCGAGAACGACCGCGAGCTCCAGCAGATCTTCGGCGGCCTGCTGGCCGACGCCATGGCGGCCGCCTACCCGCTCCTCGCCCAGCGTCCCCCGATGCCGCCGGTCAGCGCCGGCGAGCCGATCCGCCTCGGCGTCGTGTCGGGCTTCTTCCGCAGCCATTCGGTCTGGAAGCTGTTCGGCGGCTGGGTCCGCGAGCTCGATCGCCGCCGCTTCAAGCTGTTCGGCTACTCGACCAGCCGGCGGGCCGATGGCGAAACCCCGGCCGCCCGGGCGGCGTTCGATGGGTTCGTGGACAGCTCCGCCAGCTTCGAAGCCCTCGCGAGTGCGATCCGGGCGCAGCGCCTGCACGTGCTGTTGTTCCCCGAGATCGGCATGGACCCGACAACGGCGCGGCTGGCCGCCCTCCGCCTGGCCCCGATCCAGGCCGCTTCATGGGGCCATCCCGAGACCTCGGGCTTGCCGACGATCGACTATTTCCTGTCGAGCGACCTGATGGAGCCGCCCGACGGCGACACTGCTTATTCCGAAAGGCTGGTTCGGCTGCCCAACCTGTCGATCCACTACGCGAAGCTGACCGTGGCGCCGGCCGCGCCCGATCTGGCGGCGCTGGGTGTGCGGCCCGACGCGGTCAGATATCTATGCTGCCAGTCGCTCTATAAATACCTGCCGCGCAACGACGACGTATTTGCCCGCATCGCCGCCGCGGTGCCGGCGGCGCAGTTCCTGTTCATCCGCCATCCCGCCTCGCCCGGCGTGACCGAGGTCACCCGGCGCCGGCTCGCCGAGGCGTTCAGCGCCGCCGGTGTCGACCCGGCGCGGCATCTGGTGTTCATGCCGCCGCAGGATGCACAGCACTATGCCGGCCTCAATGCCGCGTGCGACGTCTATCTGGACAGCCTCGAATGGTCGGGCGGCAACACGACCCTCGAAGCCGCCGCGGCCGGCCTGCCGATCGTAACCCTGCCGGGCCGGCTGATGCGCGGCCGACACAGCACCGCCATCCTCACCATGATGGCCGTCACCGAAACCATCGCCCGCGATCGGGACGACTACGTGGCCTTGGCGGTACGGCTCGGCACGGACGCGGCGTGGCGGCGGAGCATCGCGGCGAAAATCGCGGACCGGCGCGACCGCCTCTACGGCGACACGGCACCGGTGCGCGCCCTGGAGCAGCTCATCGAGAGTTGGGTGAAGGGCGCGATCTCAGACTAACCAAGCCCGATCCCCATTCCGTCATGCCCCGGCTCGTCCTCATAAAGCGGGGCATGACGCTAAAGACGGCCTACCGCGACAGCGCCTCGTCCAGCGCCTTGACCAGGGGGCCGAGCTTGGGCGGGCTGGCTTCGAGGCCGATGGCGATGCCGAATTTCTTCAGCGCCGCGGACGCAACCGGGCCGATCGACGCCACGAACGTGCGGTTGAGCCCCGCGCGCAGCGCCTCGCTCCGCCCCTGCCCGTCGGCCAGCGCGAACAGGTTGTAGACCTGGGCGGCATTGGTGAACGCCACGGCATCGAGGCCGCCGCGGTCCAAGGCATCCATCACGCGGACCAGCGGCGCGGTGTCGCTGGGCAGCGACCACCGATAGGTCGGGATTTCGATGATCTCGGCGCCTCTCGCCTTCAGCGCCTCATCGAGCTCGACATTGGTGACGCCGTAGCGCTGGACGATGACGCGGGCCCCGGACAACGGAACCGATCCGACCGCCTGCAGAAGTTCCGCGGTCGTGAACGGGTCGGCGGCCTGCAGATCGATGCGCACGGCGCGCGCCCGCAACGCCCCGCTCGGCTTGGGCCCGCGCGCGGCGACCGTCGTCTTGGCGAGCAGCGCCAGGAGGTCGTCGGTGAGGCCCTGCGCGTCGGTCGCCTTGAACAGGGCCTGGGTTCCAACGCCGGTCTGGAAGATCGCGAGCTTGGCAGGCCAGGTGCGCAGCTCGCCGATCAGCTTGGCGATGTAAGCCGGATCGAGATCGGGCAATTCGGCCAGTGCCGGCGCCTGGAGGACCGCGCCGCCGCGCCTCGCGATCAGGTCCGCCATTTGCGGTCCGAGCCGGCTCTCGAGGATGGCGACCGTCTTGTCCCGCATCAGAACGGCACGCCGATCACGAGGCGCTTATAAATGCTGTCCTTGTGCCCGTAGACGTCCACCGGCGGCCGCGATTCGCAGGCGGCCAGCCCCGCCACCAGCACAATCAGGACGATAACGGCGCGAGCCATCGCTCAATGCTCCCCGCCCAGGAAGGCGAGCAGCACATAGCGCCGTCCCTTGGTCACATGCAGCGCTTCGTGCAGGATCGAGCAGGAGAACGCGATCGCGGCCCCGGTCTCCGGGCGGTACGTCTCGCCGCCGAATTCCGGATAGCGCAGTTCGCCGCCTTCGAATTCCTCGATGTTCAGATTGACCGACACGGCGAAGCGCCGGTGCGCCACGATCGGCAGGGTGTTGTCGCGATGGCCGTGGAGCTCGCCGCCGCGCTCGCCCTCGTAGCAGGCGATGCGATAGGGCTCGTAGCGCGTGATGTCGTACTGAAACGCCTTCTTGATCTCGGGAAACAGCCGCGCGTGAAAGCGGCTGTGGATCACGTCGTTGGTCTCGCGGTTGACGATGAAATGGTCGATGCGGTCGCGGCGGCCATATTCCGGGACCCGCACTTTGTAGTCGTGCGGCGGCATCTGCTGGCCATGGCCGGGCTGCACCCAGACGTGACCCTGCAGCGCGAAGACCGTGATCAGATGCTGGCAGTCGGCGCGGCTCAGCACGTCGGGCACGATCAGCACCGGTGGATGCGGGGCCGCCACCGTGGCGGTGCGGCGGAGCGCGGCCGCCGCGGCGATGGCCGCGAGCGCCCGCCCGGCGTGGTCCTCGGCGCCGTTGATGACGGCCAGAACGTGACGGTTCGGCGCCAGCACGACCGTGCTCACCTCGCCGCTGGCGCTGCCGAGATAGGTCGCGCGGCATTGTCCTCCCGGATCGGCGAGCAGCGGAAACGGGAACCGCCCCGCCTCGCGCATCGCCGCGTTTGCCGCCGGGGCCTGCCCGCCGACGCCGAACAGCGTGGCCGCGTGAGTCTCAAATGACGGTGCGGCGGCGGCAAAGGATGCCAGCTGCAGCCGGGCCGCCTCGAGCGCGCTGCCGCCGAAGAAGATGAGCACCGTGAAATGCCCGGCGACGGCGTCGGCGTCCAGCTCGATCCGCCGTCCCGCCTCGTCCGGCAACACGAAGTTGGGCGCAATGTCGCCCGGCTCGACGGCGCCCGGCCGCTGCATCGTGTTCATCCGCCATCAGTACCGGAAATGGCGGCACCGTTCAAATGACGCCGTCCTTCGAGTCCTTCGAGACGCTCCCCTTCGCGTTGCTCAGGGTCGCTCCTCAGGGCGAGGCCTTTTTCTTCGGACCCGTAAGGACTCCTCATCCTGAGGAGACTGTCGGCGTTCTTCGCCGACAGCCGTCTCGAAGGATCAAACGTCAGGCGATCTTGGCGGCGGCGCGCACGCCGAGCGCCCGGGCGACCAGGTCGATGACCCGCTTGGTCGTGGCGCCGGAGGCGTCGTGGTTCGGGCTGAGCTCCAAGAGGTCGAAAGAGCCGAGGCAGCCGCTGGCGGCGATCGCCTCCATGCAGGTCGCGGCCTCGTCGAAGGTCGGGCCGTCAGGTTCCGCGAGGCCGACGCCGGGGGCGACGCTGGGGTCGAGGAAGTCGACGTCGAAGCTCACGTGCAGATGGCCGCCGCAGGCCCGCACCGGCTTCAGCGCCTCGGCGATCACCGCGCGCATGCCGCGCTTGCGCAAGTCGGTCATGCGGTAAACCCGCAGGCCCCGCACGCTGATCCGCGCCTCTTCGAGCGGATCGACCGAGCGCACGCCGATATGGCTGACCCGGCCGACGTCGAGCATCGGCACGGCATGGCCGAGCCCGGTCAGCGCCGGATGGCCGTCGCCGGTCACCACCGCGACGGGCATGCCGTAGAGAAAGCCGCTGGGCGAGGACTCCGCGGTGTTGAAATCGCCATGGGCGTCGAGCCACAGGATGAAGAGCGGCCGGCCGGCGGCCGCGCAATGGCGCGCCACGGCCGCGATCGACCCCATCGCCAGCGAGTGATCGCCGCCGAGCAGCAGCGGAAACTCGCCCGCCGCGAGTGCTGTCGCGACCTCGTCGCGGATCAACCGGCAATCGGCGGCGATCTCGTTGAGGTGATGGCAGCCGTCGACCGTGGCGCCTGGGCTGTTGGTCAGGCCGCGCACGTCGCCGCGATCGACCACGGCGAAACGCCGCCGCAGTGTTTCGGCGATACCGGCTTCACGCAACGCTGCTGGACCGGCGGCGGCTCCTTTTCCGCCGGAACCGAGATCGACGGGCGCGCCGATCAGGGCGACGCGCCGGTGAGAACCGGGACGCCGCTCAGAGGCAGGCTTGGACTTCATCGCCCCAGGACTTCATCGACAAAGCACGCGCTCCCGCGATGGATGACGATTTCGGAGTCCCCGACCTGTCGCGACCGATGTATGCGCTCGCGTCGGCAGCCGCAAGAAGTATCAGCCAGAGCGGTGAAATTTCTCTTACTTTTTTCGCCGCTGCGGCGCGCTGCGGCACGCACGCCGTCCGAGTCGGCTCTTGCCCGCGGATCGCGGCGGCTTAAATATCGAGTCGCGAGACACCATGGCATCCCCCAAACGACGGCTGGCGGCGAACACGCCCGGCGACTTTTATGTCGATGCGAGCTGCATCGACTGCGGGACCTGCCGCGGCGTGGCCCCGGCGAGCTTCGCCGACGGTGCCAGCAACTCCTATGTCTACCGCCAGCCGCGCGGGACGGCGGAGCGTCGCCGCGCCGAGATGGCGCTGCTCGCCTGCCCGACCGGCTCGATCGGAAGCGTCGGCAAGCACGACCTCGGGGCCGCCGAGGCGTCGTTCCCGGAGCGCATCGACGCGAACGTCTATCACTGCGGGTACCACGCGCGCGCCAGCTACGGGGCGGCGAGCTACCTGATCGTCCGGCCGGAGGGCAACGTTCTGACCGATTCACCGCGCTTCACGGCGCCGCTGGTGCGCCAGATCGAGGCGCTCGGCGGGGTGAAGTGGATATTCCTCACCCATCGCGACGACGTGGCCGACCATCGCCGCTTCCACGAGCATTTCGGCTGCACGCGGATCCTGCACGCCGACGACATCACGCGCGACACGAGGGACATCGAGTGGCCGCTGTCCGGCCGCGACCCGATCCCGCTGACGGACGACCTGCTGGCGATCCCCGTGCCCGGCCATACCAAGGGGTCGGTGTGCCTCCTCGACCGCGACACATATCTGTTCTCGGGCGATCACCTCGCGGGTGACCCGGAGCGTCAGCGTCTGACGGCGTTTCGCGATGCGTGCTGGTACGACTGGGAGGAGCTGCGCCGCTCAATGGCGCGGCTGGCGGCCTATCGCTTCGAGTGGGTGCTGCCGGGACACGGGCGGCGCATCCATTTCGCAAGCCCGGTCATGCAAGCCAAGATGCAGGAGTGTCTCGCCCGCCTCGCCTGAACCCCGCGGCGCAAGGCGGTTGGCGTACGAAGCGCCGCCTCACATATTGGGCGAGAACGCGATCGCCGTGGAGCAGATGGCGAGCCACGTCGCCAGCACGATGCAGGCCCACCAGCCGAAATAGCGGCGGCGGTTCGGCACCCGGGCGACCTTCGGCTCGGTTCTGACCCGCCACGCCGAATAGGCCGCGGCGCAGGCCAGCGCGAACGCAAGGAACAGGTAACTATTCACGGTCGGACCTCATCTTGGCGGCACGTAAGTAGCGTACGAGCAGCAAGTTGTATGCCAACCCCTCCGCCCCTGCCGAAATACGCCGACCGGCCATCTGGTTAAGCCGGCAACCGACCGCTGAGCCGCCACAGCAAATCGGGAGAGCCCATCCGGACTCTCCCGAGCTTAACTCTTACCTCCACGCCGGCCGGCCCAGGTTCACGTCGTTGGGGCTGGTCAAGGCGCCGGTGCCGGCCCCGGCCGCCCCGCCGATCAGGGCGCCTTCAGCCGGGTGGCCCGCGATCGCGCCGCCGGCCGCACCGGCGCCGGCCCCGATGGCGGCGCCGGACAGAGCACGGTCGCCCCGGTTGTAACCACAGTTGGCGAGCGCCACCACGGCCAGGGCGGCCATCGAGATGAGGCTGATGCGTTTCATGGTCGATATCTCCTCGAAATATGGCGATGCCGGGCGCCGCCTTCTGGCGGCCTCGCGGCAACTGTGAACAACCGCCGCTATTTACCAATGTTCCGTGATGCGACGTCGCAATGCGGCGCATCGGTACCGCGCACGCGGTTCGTCACACAACTCACACGAAGCGCGGCGAGGCGGTGAACAAACTTGAGCCGAGATCGTTGATGTCCTGGGGTGCACGCAACACGGTGCCGACACCGCCCTAGCCTTCACTGCCGGGACGTCCATGAAAATTCTTTATGCTTTGCCGATTGCGTTGCTGCTGGCCGGCTGCGTTTCGTACAGCTCCACATCCAAGGGCGGCCCGCCTCCGCCGGTTACAGCCACGGGCAGACTCTGCGTGTTCGCCGGCCAGACGTATTCGCCGGGGGCGCGTGTCATGCCTGCCAACGGTCCGTCCCTGGAATGCAATCGCGACGGGAACTGGCGCGCCTACTGAGGGCGAGCATCAGCAACCGTCAGACGGCTGTTCGCAGGTCAATAGCCAGGCGCAGCGGGCGCGACCGGGACTGCGGCGACCGTCGCCGGTCCGCTGCAGGTATAAATCGCGGTATTGCCGCTGTAGCTGCGCAGCCGCGCGCCGCGGCGGTACTCCTGCTGGCAGTATTGCAGCGCCCGTATATTCGTCGCATTCGCCTCGGTGACGTCTCCGCCGACGATGCGGTACGCAATCGTGGGCTGCGCCGTCGAGCACGCCGCGAGCGCGGCCAGCATTGTCACCGCGGATAAGGCGATGAACCTCCGCCCGGGGTACGTACGCATAGGCTGTCCTCCATCGAGAGTTCCGCTCGGACAGGGGCGTGCGCCTGACGGCCGCATCCGCGGCCATCAGGACGCCCGTGCTGCTCGTGTCGCGGCTCAGTAGCGCGGATAGACCGGTGCCGGCGCTGGCGCCACCGGCGTGCCCGGTACCGCGGCCGTCGCCGAACCGCTGCACTCATAGGTCGCGGTGTTGCCGGCGTAGCTCACCATCCGCGCGCCGCGGCCATACCGCTGGCAATAGTTCATGGCCTTCGCGTTGGCATCGGAGATGTCGCTGCCGATCACGCGGTACGAGACCGTCGGCGGGGTTTCGTCGACACGCGGTGTACAAGCCGCTACCGCGGCGAGCGCCAACACCGCCGATAAAGCTATAGGCATACGCATGGGCCGTCCTCCGTGATCAGGATTATGTTGGCGCGCACAGCCGCGCGCCGAATCCCTGAATCAATGCCTGAGACGTATGTGGGTTCCGGAGGATTACCCGCTCGAGGCCGGTTGATCGGGCCGGTGTCGAGCGGGCCGTTTTGTATTTTGCGATCGCACCCGGGGTCGTCCCAGCGCCGATCGCCGTGCTAACCGCGGGATCATGCTCGCCCGGGTTGAACATCCGGTTAAGAGCGCCCTCAGGGATTCTACGTAACTTTGCGACGACTGCGGCGCAAAAGAATTCGATTCGCCCCGTCATCGCAGGCGAATTAGGCCGCTAAGACGCTCTTAAGCCAAGCCAACCGGTTGCCGCGGCCCCGGGATGAGACCGGTGTCCGGCCGCAGCTCGAAGCTGTTATCGGCATAGCCTTCGCGCGCGGCGACCCAGCCATCCCGGACGCTCGGCACCAGCGGCGCCAGCGTCCCTTCCGCAGCAACGAGGGCGCGATCGCTCGCGCTGTCGTCCGGCTCGTCAAAGATCTGCATACACAGGTCAACAGCCAGGGGCGGCCGGTGTTCCCGGGATCGGTGACGCGCCTCGCTCAGCCCGCCCGATCCGCGCCCGCGACGCGGATCTCGTCGAAATCGAGCTCGCGCAGCAGGGCTTGCAGCGTCTCGTCGCTGATCTCGTCGTCACGGTGCAGCTTGACCAGCCGCCGCCGTGCCGCCCGGATCGCGGCCAGGCGAAGGAGGCGCCGCTTGTTCTCGGCCGCGGGCGGGGCAGCCGTGTCGGCGGTCCCGTGGGCTTCCATCTCGGCCAGCGGCCCTGCAAATTCGGCGCGGACGCGCTCGACGACCCGGGCCGGCAATTTTTCATGCTCGGCCAGCCGGTCAACCTCGGCCACCGCGGCGTGCGCCATCTTGATGCGCGCCAACTGCTCCTCGGCACCGGCGTCGGCCTTCACCAGGCCATCGTAACCCAGCACCCGCAGGACGAACGGCAGGCTGAGACCCTGGACGACGAGCGTCGTCACGATCACGGCGAAGGTCAGGAAGATCAGCAGATCGCGCTCGGGAAACGGCCGGCCGTCCGGCAGCGCGAGCGGCAGCGCCATGGCGACCGCCAGCGAAACGATGCCGCGCAGGCCGACATACGAGAGGACCGCGACGGCCCGCAGCGGCGGCGCCGGGTCGTGCTTCTGCAGATACGGGCTGAGCGCGCGCGGGAGGTAGGTGACGGGAAAGACCCAGGCGACGCGCGCCAGGATCGTGGCGAGGCCGATCGCCGCCGCGTAGGCGAACAGGGCCGGCCATGAGAACGCGGTGAGCCGATGGACGATCGGCGGCAGCTGCAGCCCCATAACGGTGAAGATCAGGCTGTTGAGGAAGAATACGATCGCGTCCCACATCGCGCGGGTGCGCTGCCGCGTCTCGGCCGAGATCACCGACGGGCTTTCGCGGGCGCGCCACATGCCGACGGAGACCACGGCGAGCACGCCCGACACGCCGACGGCTTCCGCCACCCAGTAGCTGATGAACGGCACGGTCAGCGACAGCATCGTCTCGGACAGGGTGTCGCTGAGCAGCTGGTGGAGCCGGATCGAACCCCAGCCGAGGACCAGGCCGACCGCGACGCCGCCCGCTGCCACGAGGGCGAACTGACCCACGGCGGCGCCGAAGGAGAAGGCGCCGGTCATCAGCGCGGCGAGGGCGAATCTGTAGAGGATGAGGGCGGTCGCGTCGTTGACCAGGCTTTCGCCCTCGATCAGAGCCACCAGGCGCGGCGGCAGGTTCAGCCGGTGCAGGATGGCGGTGGCCGCGACGGCGTCCGGCGGCGACACGATGGCGCCCAGCACGAACGCCGCCGCCCAGGGCAGTTCCGGAATCAGCGCCTTGCTCACCAAGCCGACGATGATCGTGGTGAAGGTGACCAGGGCGATCGCCAGCCCGACGATCGGGCGCAGATTGGCGCGGAAGTCGTGCCAGCGCCCGAACAGCGAGGCGTGATAAAGGATCGGCGGCAGGAAGACGCCGAAGACGATGGCGGGATCGAGCTCCACCGACGGCAATCCCGGCACGAAGCCGAGGCCCAGCCCGCCGATGGTCAGCGCGATCGGATACGGAATGCCGATGCGGCGCGCGATGACGCCGAGCGCCATCGCGGCGAGCAATAACAGGACGACGATCTGGACGGCGTCGAACACGAGGCTGGACCGCTCCCGAGTGGGTGGCGATCACCCGTAGCCGATTGCATGACCGCCAACAAGGGCGGCGGCGCTGAATTTCGGTGGCGAACCCTACTGGAAGCGATGAGTCTCCGAGGCGGGTTCGCTAAGCTCGGCCGAGCACTGGTTTCGCTCGACGGGTGGCGCTCATGAAGGCTTTATGACCCGCACATCGCTGGCCCGTTGAAGAAGATCGAGCATCTGGGCCGCCGCCTGGGTGGTCAGCGGATGATGGGTGAAGCCCGGCCGTGGAGAGATATAGGCCGCCATTTCGCGACCAAGCTCGAGCTGCCGATCGGATGCTTCTGCGAGCAATGCGATCATCAAGTTTTCCAGCGCGATCACGCGAACGCGGAGCTGCACCAACTCCGTATTGGTCAATTCAGGGATGTCGGATCGCGCTTCGCCGGAAATTAAGCCCCCTTGCCGTCGGCCAGCTCCCGCGCCGCCTTCGTTATCCCATCTCGAAAGGGCCATTTGGCGCTGCTGTGAAGCGTCTAAAGATTGCGGCATTCTATCGGGCATAGGAGGCCTCTTAAAACAGGGGCGCGAGAGCGGGTCGGCCCGCGATAAGGTCAAGTCGCTGCCGGCCGACCCCGCGCCGGCGCTTCCGGGCTCAGGTGGTATTTCCGTGCGAACTCGCTTTCGGGGAACCGGCGCGCGGCGGTCGCGACCAGCCAAGTCTCGGCATCGCGCCAAGTCTTGAGGCCATCGGCACTGGCCGGGTAACCGTCGATCTCGTTACCGAGGCGGACGCACCATTCGCCCTTGATCAGTTCGACAAGGAAGTCGATACCGCTGGATTGCAGGTCATCGAACAGGTCCATGCGGAAGCAACAGCGGAACGGTAGTTCCGGTTCCTAGAGAAGCCGCAGCAGCAGCTCGAGCACTGGGCGCCGGCGGTGCGGCGCCCGGGCTGGCTGATCAGTGTTGCAGAGGAGCGCCGTCGCCTATGGAGATTGTGGGACGACGCTAGATGCAGTCACCGGAATCGTGCAAAACCTCCGGTGGGCGGGTCAGTAAGCACCGATCACATGCGCAATGCGGGAAATGATGTCCTGCATCTTGGGTGTGGCCGCACCGCTGATCATGCCGCTCCTGGCATTCTCAAGAACGTGCTTGATCGATGTCAGCGCTTGCTTGACCGGCGCCGGCCGCCGCGCCGCCTCAAGCTCCGTTTTAAGCGCTGCCATATCCTCACGGATGCGTTCGGCGTCTTCGTTCGGCAGATGCCCGGCGACCGACAATACATCGACGATCAACCCGGAAATTTTGCCGAGCGCTTCAGGGCTAAGGCCGGAGTTCTGAGTGGTTTTCATGATCACGCCGGACATTTCGGGTCTTACCGCGACCGCGACCAGATTATACCTGATCCTCGCCACAGCGTCCGCTAGGACTGGAGCGGATAGCCGACAGGAGTGAGGTGGCGAGCCCTACTGGATTCGAACCAGTGACCTGCAGCTTAGAAGGCTGCTGCTCTATCCAGCTGAGCTAAGGGCTCGTGAACGCGCGGGCGGACGGCAACGGCCGTCATCTCAAACGATCGGGCCGGAAATTCTCGGCGTAGCTCTTCGGCTTCACGGTCGAGGCGTGCGGCTCCGCCACCACATAGGCGATGGCGTGCTTGCGGCAGTAGGCCTCGGCCTCCTGCTGGCTTTGGAACGTCAGGGTGATCTGGCCGCGGGTGTCGCGCGAGCCGCCCCAGCCCATCAGCGTGTCGGCGCGCTGCGCGTCGCTGGGCTCGAAATTGAGCACCCACTGGTGGATCTTCGCCCGTCCCGACTGCATCGCGGTCTTCGCCGGCCTGGTGATGCGTGCGCTCATGTCAGTCGCCAATCCCTGCTGATGTCCTCGCGGCGGTGGTCGGAGCGGCGGGATTCGAACTCGCGACATCCAGCTCCCAAAGCTGGCGCTCTACCAGGCTGAGCTACGCTCCGAAACCGCCGCCGCGGACGCTTGATATACACGAAGCCGGCCCCGGCGCCAAGGCCGCGCACCGCGGCCCCCGAGGACAAGTGCCTGGGAACGCTCAGTTTCCCTCGGCGGTCTTGGGCGCCGCCGCCGGATTCCACTGGCCGCGGCGCATGCGCGTGATCGCCACCGACTGGAACAGCCCCGCCTTGCGGAACGGCTCGCTGGCCGAGAATGCGTCCGCCGCCGCCCGCGACGGCACGTTGATGAGGAGGACGCTGCCGAGCCGCCCATCGCCGTGGTCCGCCAGCAGGGCGCCGCCGAGCACCAGGATATCCTTGTGCTCCTCGAGATAGGCGAGATGGGCCTCGCGCGTCCGCGCCCGGATCTCCTGCGCGTCCGGCTTGTCGATTTGGTAGATGATATAGAGCATAGCGCCTCTCCTCCCTCACGGAACCATGACATGTCGCGCGACAATATCCAGCTCACCCGGCCGATCGAAGCCTATATCCGCGAGGTCTCCCTGCGCGAGCCGAAGATTCTGGCGCGGCTGCGCGAGGAGACGAAGGGCCAATCCGGCGCCGGCATGCAGATCTCGCCGGTCCAGGGGCAGCTCATGGCCGTCCTGGTCCAGGCGATCGGCGCCCGGCGCTGCCTCGAGGTCGGGACCTTCACGGGCTACAGCTCGACGGTGGTGGCGCTGGCCTTGCCGCCGGACGGCCGCCTGATCGCCTGCGACGTCAGCGAGGAGTGGACGGCGATCGCGCGGCGGTACTGGGCCGAGGCCGGGGTTGCGCACAAGATCGACCTTAGGCTGGCGCCGGCGCTGCAAACGCTCGACCACCTGCTCGAGACTGGGCAGGCGGGCACGTTCGATTTCGCGTTCATCGACGCCGACAAGCCCAATTACGACGGCTATTACGAGCGCGCCCTGAAGCTGGTGCGCCCGGGCGGCCTGATCACCGTCGACAACGTGCTGTGGGGCGGCGACGCCGCCGATCCGAAGAGGCGCGACCGCGACACGCTGGCGATCAAGGCGCTCAATCGCAAGCTCCACGACGATCAGCGCGTGAGCATCAGCCTGCTGCCGATCGGCGACGGGTTCACCATCGCGTATAAGAGGCCATGAAGCTGTCAGCTGTCAGCTGTCAGCCATCAGCCATCAGCCGGACGACTGCTGACGGCTGACTGCCGACTGCTGACTGCTGGTCAACCGCTCTTGAACATCGGGTGGACCACCCGGTCGCCGGCTTTGAGGCCGAGCCGCTCGGCGGTTCCGCCGTTGAGCTCGAGCACCGCGCGGACCGGGCCGGCCGAGGAGATCGTCGCCTCCGAGAACGGCACCGCGCGCTGGGCGATATTCACCACCCGCCCGGTGCGGTCGATGAACAGCATGTCGAGCGGAATGCGGGTGTTGCGCATCCACATCGCGACGTCCTGGTCGCGCTTGAAGTCGAACAGCATCCCGGCATCGGCCGGCAGGGTCGTCCGGTACATGAGGCCCAGCGCCCGCCGCTCGTCCGTATCCGCCATCTCGATGTTGAAATGCAGGCTCTTGCCCCCGCTCTCGATGGTCAGGTCGGACTTGCCGAAGGTGATATTGGCGGGCTGCGCCCGCATCGAGGCCGGGGCCAGCGGCGCCGCGGCGAGCGCCAACAGGAACGCGAACAGGACGGTACGGCGGGTGATGTCGATCATGCGAATTCCTTAAGAGCCTATCCGGAGGCTCTTAGTCGATGCCGCGAGGACGCGCAAATGGTCCCGTCTAACGCCCCGCACCCCGCGTCTATTTCCAGCGCCGCCGGAGCGGATCAATAAACGGCGGTTTTTGAAGCACTTACAAAGCTAACAATTTGTGACGAATCGCCGGTCTTTTCATGGGCTTAGATGCACGACCTGCAATTCTGGTTTATAATGCGCCGGAGCAGAATTGCTGATCCGGAGCGCGTCTCCGGGACGAGCCGGGTCGGGGCGGCATGGCACAGGTTGCATTCGAAATTTACGCCTTCGATGGCGCGCGCTGGGTGCTGCAGCAGACCTTCGGGGCGTCGCAGCGCGAGCAGGCTCTGGACTGGGGCCAGCAGCTCTATGCGCAATCGCATGTCCGCGGCGTGCGGGTCATCCAGGAGACGTTCGACGCGGCGAGCGGCGAGTCGAAGCAGAAGTCGCTGCTGACCCGCACCAAATCCGACGCCGTGCCCAAGGACCTGAACCGGGAGATCGTCGGGGCCAAGGCGATGGAGCCGCCCGGACGGGCGCCGCGAAAATCCGCCCCCGTCGCCAGCCGTCCCGTCCCCGGACTCCCGGCGGGGCGACCGGCATCGCCGGCGCGGAGTGCGGC
>DASWFO010000080.1:0-34029 GCA_036394195.1 Alphaproteobacteria bacterium
CTGACAGATGATAGCCAGTGCAGGACATCCTCAGTCGTCACCCCGGCCAAGCGGCGCAGCCGCGCGAGCCGGGGTCCATGCTGCCACGGGCGAGATGGACCCCGGATCTCGCTTCGCTCGTCCGGGGTGACGAGGGAAAAAAGGAGCGGGCCTCATCTGTTGGCATCGATGCTCGGCTTCGATTTGGGATGACTCGACAAAAGCCTTGCACCCAAGATGGGCGGAAAACCGCGTACGCCATGCATTTGAGCCTGAATTCACGCGGCGCCTCAGTCATTTCTAAAAACCATTGCAGCATTGCACGGGTTTTGGAGTGATATAATACCGTCGCAACCGACCCACTAATGATTGATCCCAACTCCAAACCCGAACAACATCAGGCTCTACAATGACTGGCATCGCTCGCATCCTTCGGTTCGCCATCCCGGCGCTGGCTCTGTTGACCGCGGCCTGCACCAATCCTCCGGCAACCGACCCATCGGCGTCCGGAACCGAGACGACGGCGCCGAACGCGAACAATCCCTACGCGCGGGATCCGATGGATCCCAACATGAACCCGCATTACATGCGGGGCAGTCGTCACTGAAAAACGTCAGCCTTTAAGCCCCGGGCGCGCGGACATGGCAACCGGGCGGCACCTCCGCACGTAGCGGCGAGAACGGGCCCGAATCTGTCCAGCTGAATCACGCTCTATCGCGTGATTGTCGACCGCTTGGCTGCCTTCGGGCAGCAACGCCCTCGAATGAATCTCGGGCATTCACCCGTGACGAGAATGCATTTCGCGCATTCCGTGGCGGCGCCATATCCGTGGTGGGCGACGACAGCGCCCTCACCCCAACCATGAGGTCCTTCCCATGACCGATACTGCCCGTCTCCTTCGCTTCGCCGTGCCGGCGCTGGGTCTCCTGGCTGCCGCCTGCACCAATCACCCGTCGAGCAACACGGCGGCCTCGCACGCGAACCCGCCGGGCGTCACCAATACGGCTCCGAACGTGAACAACCCGTATGCCACCGATCCGTTGGATCCCAACATGAACCCGGAATATATGCGGGGTGATCATCGCTGAGAACACCGCCCGATGAATCTCTGGCATGCGCCCGTGAGGAGAATGCATTTCCCTCATTCCCTCCGCCGGCCCATGTGCGTGGGGGGCGGCGACCGCCGCCCCCCACTCCAACCCTGAGGTTCTGACAATGACTCGGTTTCTTCGCTATGCCGTGCCGGCGCTGGGTCTCCTGGCCGCCGCCTGCACCAACCATCCGTCCAGCAACACCAACGCCTCGACGAACCCGCCCGCCGTCACCAGCACGGCGCCGAACGTGAACAATCCCTATGCCACGGACCCGATGGACCCCGACATGAACCCGCATGAAATGCGGGGGATTCACTGAGCACCATCCGCCTATAAGCCCCGGTCGCGGCCCACCGCGACCGGACGGCGCCTCGCCAGACCCCGTCGTCATGCACGGTTTTCGCAGTGATGTACAAGCACCGGCGCCGGCGATCCCCCATATGCGTCGGGAGCGGCGAAAGCGGCTCGCACTCCAACCATGAGGTTCTTCCAATGACTGGTATGCGTATCCTTTGCTTCGTCGTGCCGGCGCTGGCTCTCTTGGCGGCCGCCTGCAGCGACGAACACCCGACGACCAACACATCGCCCTACGGCATGCCCGGCGTCAGCAATACGGCTCCGAACGTGAACAACCCTGACGCCACGGACCCGATGGACCCCGAGATGAATCCGCACGACATGCGGAAGGAAAAATAGGTCTGCGTCAGAAGCAGTCGGAAACCGGTCGCGGCCCACCGCGACCGGGCGGCGCTAGCGCTTGATCTTCAGCAGCCGCGCGGCGTTGCCGCCCATGATCCGCGCCTTGTCATCGCGGCCGAGCTTCGGGACGCCGTCGATGAACTCGACCGGCTTGTACATTCCCATGTCGTACGGATAATCGGTACCGAGCAGCACATGGTCGGCGCCATAGGTGTCGATCAGAGTGCGCAGCATCGTCCGGTCGAAGGTGATGGTGTCGAAGTGGAACTTCTTCAGATATGAAGTCGGCTTCTTCTTGATCGTGAGCCGGCAGTCCGGCCGTGCGCCGTGGGCGTGGTCCATGCGCGCCGGATAGAACGACAGGAAGCCGCCGCCATGGGCGGTGACGAACTTTAATTTCGGATAGCGGTCCAGCACGCCGTCGAAGATCAGATGGCTGACCGCGATCGTCGTCTCCAGCGGGTTGCCGATGACGTTGTTGAAATAATGCCGGGTCAGCCGGTCGGCATGGCTGAAGCCGCCGGGATGCATGAAGATCACGACGTCGAGCTCCTGCGCCTTGGCGAAGACCTTGTCGAGTCCCAGCGCGTCGTCGGTCAGGTTCTGGCCGTTGACGTTGGTGTTGATCTCTATGCCGCGAAGCCCCAGCGACTTGACGCAACGCTCGAGCTCGGCGACGGCGAAGTCGGCATTCTGCAGCGGCACCGTGCCCAGTGCCACGAAGCGGTCCGGCCATTGGGCGACGATCTCGGCCAGGCGGTCGTTGATCTTCCGCGCGAGCTGGCGGCCGAGGTCCGGCTCGGTCCAATAGAAGTACTGGTTCGGGGCCGGCGACACCGCCTGGATGTCGATGCCCATCTTGTCCATGTCCTTCAGCCGCACCTCGATGGTGGAGAGCTGCGGGGTGCGGTCCTGTGCCTGCTTCTTGTTCACCTCGCGGGTCGGCGGGTTGGAGAACTTGAACAGCGGCTCGTGCTGAATCGGGTTCAGGTGCGCCACCATCGCCTCGGCGTCGGGGTTGTTGTAGTGGCAGTGGATGTCGACGCGAAGGCTCTTGTTGCCCTTGCGGACGACGCGGCCGCGGCGAGCCGAGGCGGAGGCGCTGCCGGAGCCCATTCCAGCCGGGGCGCAGGTGAACATCATCGTTTGAGAGTCCTTTTTTTAAGTTAGAACACGCCCAGATGCTGGGCGATGAGTGATTGGTTGTCCCGCACGCCGTCCACGCCGCCGTCGTAGACGACCCGGCCGGTGTTTAGCAGCACCACGTCGTCGGCGATCGCCAGCGACATCTTGATGTTCTGCTCGACCAGCACGATCGACAGCCCCTCGCCCTTGAGCCGTTCGATGATGCGGCCGACCTCGGCGACGATCTGCGGCGCCAGGCCTTCGGAGGGTTCGTCCATCAGGAGAACGCGCGGATTGCCCATCAGCGCGCGGCCGATGGCGAGCATCTGCTGCTCGCCGCCGGAGAGCAGTCCTGCCGCCTGGTGCCGGCGTTCCTGCAGCCGCGGGAAGGTGTCGTAGACCCGCTGCAGCGACCACCGGGCCTGGCCGTTGCCGCGCGCGGCGACGCGCAGGTTCTCGTCTACCGAGAGGTTGCGGAAGACGCGGCGGCCCTGTGGGACCAGGCCGACGCCCTTGCGCGCGATGCTCTCGGGGGCCAGGCCGGTGATCGCGTCGCCGAACAGCGCGATGGCGCCGTGGCGCGGGCGCAGGAATCCGATCACCGTGTTGAGGCATGTGGTCTTGCCGGCGCCGTTGCGGCCGAGCAGGGCCAGGAGCCGGCCGGCGTGCAAGGTGAAGCCAACGCCGTGCAGCACATGGCTGTCGCCGTAATAGGCGTCGATGCTGCCGAGCCGCAGCGCCTCAGTGGCCAAGGTAAACCTCCTTGGTGCGCGGGTCGGCGACGACCTCGGCGCGTGTCCCTTCGACGATCACCTGCCCGTAATGCAGCACGGTGATCCGCTCGGCATAGGCGAGCGCCACGTCCATGTCGTGCTCGATCATGACGATGGTGACGTCGCGCGGGATGGTCGTCAGCAGGGCCTGGATGGACTGCCGCTCCTCCTGCGACAGGCCGGCCAGCGGCTCGTCGAGCAGCAGGACGCGCGGCCGCTGCGCCAGCGCCATCGCCAGTTCGAGCCGCCGGCGCTCGCCATAGGACGTCTCGGCGACGATGCGCCTCGCCTTGTCGCCCAGGCCCACCCGCGTCAGCGCCTCGGCCGCGGCGTCGGTGAACGCGCGATAGCGGGTCAGTGGCCGCCACGGGTTCCATCGCGTCGGCGACAGCCCGAGCAGCGACAGCACGACGTTGTGGATGAGCGTCTCGCGCGGGAACAGGGTCAGGATCTGGTAGGTCCGGGCAAGGCCCAGGTGGATGCGGCGCTGGGTCGGCAGTTTCACCAGGTCCTGGCCGAACAGGCTGACCGAGCCGGTGTCGGGCCTGAGGTCGCCGGTGATCAGGTTGAACAGGGTGGTCTTGCCGGCGCCGTTCGGACCGATGATCAGGCGCCGCTCGCCCGGCATCACCTGCAGCGACACGTCCTGGATCGCTGGCAGGCCGCCGAAGCGCTTGCTGAGGCCGTCGATGCTGAGCGCCGCGGCGGTCATGACGCTTTCGCCTCGGCCTTGGGCAGCTTCTGGCCGCGCAGCCGCCGCCATAGCCTGGCACAGCCCGGCACCAGGCCCTCCGGCATGAAGACGACGGTGATCACGAAGATCGCGCCGAGCAGCGTGTTCCAGCGCTCGACATACGAGCTCACCAGGTTCTTCACCAGCGTGATGACGATGGCGCCGACGATCGGTCCCGAGAACGCGGTGGCGCCGCCGAGGATGGTCATCAGCAGGACTTCGGCCGATTGCTGCAGGGCCAGCACGTTCGGGCTGACGAACTGGTTGTAATAGACGTAGAGGAGCCCGGCGACGCCGCCCCAGAACCCCGCCATCACGAAGGCGATGAGCTGGATCATCCACACATGATGGCCGAGCATGCGCATGCGGCGCGGCTGGTCGCGGGCGCCGCGCAGGGTGGCGCCGAACGGTGAGTGCGCCACGCGCCACAGACAGAAGAATGCGACCCCGAACATGCCGACCGCGAAATAGTAAAACGGGACCGGCTGCGAGATGTCGATGCCGAGCGGCGCCGGCCGGCTGCCGAGCTTCATGCCGTTGTCGCCGCCGGTGAGGTTGACCCATCGATACGCCATTCCCCAGACGATCTGCCCGAGCGCCAGGGTGATCATCAGGAAGCCGAGACCGGTCGCGCGCAGCGACAAGACGCCGAAAACGGCCGCGGTCGCGATGGTCAGCAGCAGCGCCAGGATCATCGCCGCAAGCTGGCCGAGGCCCGCCTGGGTGACGAACCAGGCGCAGGCATAGGCGGCGATGCCGAGATACGCCGCATGACCGAGCGAGGTCATGCCGCCGAAGCCGACCAGCAGGTTGAGGCTGAGTGCCAGGATCGCGTAGATGAGGATCTGCGAGGACAGGTTGATATAGAAGTCGTTGCCGACGAGCCACGGCACGGCCAGCAGACCGACGGCGGCAGCGGCGGTGACGGCGAGCCGGTTCATCGAAGCGTGCGGCCGAACAGGCCCTGCGGCAGGAAGACCAGGACCAGCACCATCGGCAGGAAGAGGATGACGTAGGCGAGGTCGGGAAACAGCGCCGTCCCGAAATTATAGACGAAGCCGATGATGAAGCTGCCGACGAAGGCGCCCAGCAGGCTGCCCACACCGCCCAGGATGACCACGACCAGGGCCAGCGGCAGCATGTCGGCATCCAGGCCCGGATAGGCGGCCATGATCGGTCCGCCGATGACGCCGCCGGCACCGGCCAGTGCGGCGCCGAGGCAGAAGACGAGGGTGAACAGCCGCGATACCGGGATGCCGATGCCGCGCGCCATCTGCATATCGTCGACACCGGCACGGATCATCGCCCCCAGCCTAGTGCGGTCCATCAGCAGGTGGAGCAGGATCGCGACGACGACCGCGAGGCCGAGGACGACCAGTCGATAGGTGGGGAATGCCAGGCCCTCGAAGAAGATCGGCCGGCGCAGCGACAGCGGGGCGGGGATCGGGATCGGGTCGCCGCCCCAGGACAGCAGGCAGATGTCGGCGATGATGAAGGAGACGCCGAGCGTCACAAGCACTTGGCCCTGTTCGTTGCCGGCCAGCGCCCGCAGGATGAAGCGCTCGAGAATGCCGCCGAGCACGGCCACGGCGAGGCCGCCGCCGAGGACACCCCACCACAACGTGCCGCCGGTGGCGTTCATCGTGGCGACGCCGAGATAGGCGCCCAGCATGAAAAACGCGCCGTGCGCCAGGTTCGGCATGCGCATGAGGCCGAAGATGAGCGAAAAGCCGGAGGACAGGAGAAACAGGAGGCCGCCCAGGGCGACGCTGTTGAGCGTCTGGATCACCCAGAACTGCATCGGCTGTTTCGCTCGCTTCAGTTGGGGAGCGGGTGCGGCGCCGGCCCGGCGCCGCACCCGCTGTGAGACCGTCTACTGTTCGAGGTTCTTCGCCGGCGGATTGTCGCGCGAATAGACGGCATTCGCGAGATACGCCTTTTCGTCATAGGTCCAGAACTGGCTGACACCAGGATAAACCTTGATCACCGTGTTCTGGTACTTGCTGCCGTTCTTTTCGACCTTGCGTATATAGACATTGCCGACGATGTTGCCGAGGTCGTCGAATTTAACCGGCCCGCGCACCGTCTCCGGAACATTGGTGGCGCGCAGCGCCTTCATCAGCGCGGCTTTGTCCTCGACCTTCGCGTCCACGGCCTTGACCGCCGCTTCGAGGACCGCGCCCTCGGTCGCCGTCGCTGCCGCGTAGAAGCCGGGGTCGACGCCGTACTCCTTGTTCATCTCGGCGACGAACTTCTTGTTGACCGGCGTGTCGAGAGCGGCCGAGTACCAGCAGGCGGAGACGAGGCCCAGCGCTTCGTCGCCCATCGCCTTGAACAGCGACTCGTCGATCGCCGTCATGCCGCCGATCATGTTCACCTTGTCGCGCAGGCCGTATTCGGTGAGCTGGTGCACCCACTTGTAGCCGTTCGAGCCGGCGAAGCCGATGAACAGGCCGTCGAGGTTGGTCTTGAGCTGTGCGATGTAGGTACCGTAGTCGGGCGAAATCAGCGGCGGCCACAGCTTCTGCACGATCTTGCCGCCGCTTTCCTCGAAGACACGCTGGAAGCCGCCGCACATCTCGTGCCCGTAGGCGATGTCGTCCGCGATCGTGGCCATGCGGCCCCATTTGAGGGTCTTCGCAGCGTAATCGGCCGCGGCGTGCGCGCATTGGGAGGAGGTCGAGGTGCCGCGCACGAACCACGGATTCGGCTTGCGCTGCGTCATGTCGTCGGCCGCCGCGACGCTCAGGGTCGGCACGCCCACCTGGCGGATATAGTCGTCGACCGCGAGCGCCGACGCCGCGTCGAGCGGTCCGATCACGCAGTGGACCTGGTTCTTCTCGACGAATTCCTGGAGCTTGGTGCGAGTCACCGCGGGCGCCCCACCGGTGTCGCCGGTGTAGACCTCGACCGGACGGCCCGCGAGCTTGTTGCCGCGATCCTTCAGGAACAGCGTCAGCCCCTGTTCCATCTGGATGCCGCCCGAGGCGAGCGGGCCGGTCTTGACCGTGAGGAAGCCGATCTTGATCGGTCCCGACTGAGCGATCGCCGGTGCCCCCAACGTGGCCAGACCGGCGGTGGCAGCCATGCCCTTGAGAACCGTTCTGCGCTTGAGCTTGTTCATCGCGAGCCTCCCCTCCGAGATGTCGACCGAGCGCCGCGCTTGACCATCGCGGCACTATTTATCGCTTTATAATTCAACGCAGAATATCGCGGCGACGCTTAGGGCGCAAGTTCCGGCGGCGCGCCCTCGGGCAGCCCGAGCTCGAAACTCGTGAGCGTCATCGCGACCAGGGTGTAATAGCCGATCACGCCGACCAGCTCGGCCACGCCCGCCTCGCCGAGCGCCGCGACGGCCTGGCGGTAGATGGCGTCGGGCACCTGGTGGTTGTTCTGCAGGGCGGTACTGAACGCATGCACCGCCCGCTCGGCGGGGTCGGCGAGCGCGGGCGTCTGCCGGTTCGCGATCGCGTCGATCGCCGCGGCCGCGAGCCCGAGCTTCAGCGCGTCCTGCTTGCGCGTGTGCCAGAGATATTGCGCCGACCAGTGGCGCGCCACGGTCAGGGCGGCGATTTGCACCAGCCGGGGCGCCAGCGTCGTGTCGCGGCGCACGAACTCGCCGAGGCCGAAGGCACGCCGGGCCAGCTCGGGGCTGCGCAGCCAGGCCGTGAATGGCCGCGGGGCGCGGTCGCGGGCACCGCCCGGCGCCTGCAGGCTTTCATCGTGAACCCGCCGCTGCGTGTCGGTCATCTCCGCCGGCGTCAGAGGGTCAAGGCGCGCCATGGCGTCGCCTATTTCGGCGGAATGATTGGCAGCAGCACGTACGGCGCCTGGCCCGGCCCGAAATGCAGGGTAGTCTTGCCGCCGAAGATCTCGGGCGGCCGGTCGCGCGGATCGTTATGCAGGAACGGCCCGCAGCCCTTGAGCTCGTTCTTGAAGTTCGACAGCCGGGCCCCCGTCGTCTGCGCGTATTCATAGTCCTTGCCGCGCACGGTGAGGGCGATCCGGTAGCCCCGGGGCACAACGATCGAGGTCGGCCAGATCTCCACGTCGAGCTCGACCGGTTGGCCCGGTGTCAGGGCCTGCACCTCATCATGGGTGTGATAGGGCCGGTACTCGGTGCTGAGCTTGGGGTCGAGCTTGCGATGCGAGGCGCGCAGCCAGCCCTGGCCGATCGGCGTGTGCGGGTCGATGGCGCCCTGGAACACGACCTCCGAGTTGTCGGGGGCGAAGACGCGCAGCACCACGAACAGATCGGCGTCCTTGGTCGACGACGACACGAAGAGCTTCGCCGCCGACGGGCCGGTGATCTCGGTCGCTTCGGTCAGCGGCGCCGACAGGAAGGTCAATCCGTCGCCCAGCGCCGCGTACTCGAGCTTCGCCGTCGCGGTCACCGGCGTCGGGTTCAGGCTGCGGCTGTCCGGGTCGAGATAGAACCGGGTCCAGCGCGTGCGCGCCACCGGCCACTCGCTTTCCTGACGCTCGACGAATTTCTCGCCGGGATGGCGGACCTGCAGCTGAACTCGCGGCTGCTTGTCCCAGCCGTTCTTCTCGCCTTTGAGGAAATAGTCGAAGAAGCGCTTCTGCTGCCGCCGCCCGTAATCGGTATAGAAGTGGGTCCAGTGCTCTATGCCGTGAGCCTCCAGCCACTTGTCCTTGGACGCGGCGCGCACGAAGCCTTCGAAATTGCCGCGCGGATGCAGGCCCTGGCCGCCCCAATTGGCTGCCGACAGGAACGGCACGGTGACCTTCGACCACACCGGCGAGCGGGCCTTGTGATAGTCGTCGTCGAGCGGGTGGGCGAGGATGTCGTTGCCGAACGCGCAGCGGTTCTTCGCCAGCTCGGCGTCGGACAGCGTCTCCGGTCCGCACACGAGCTCGCCGGTAACGCGACTCTTGGGGCCGCGCGTGCCGAGCCCGTATTGCACGGTCTTCACCTGCATGTCGTACCAGTTGTCCCAGAACGTCGACAGGATGCCGCCGTGATGGGTCATGTCGCGATACCAGTCGGCGGCCCCTTCCCAGATGCACATCGCGGTGAGATGCGGCGGCTGCAGCGAGGCGACGTGCCACTGGTTGATGCCGTAATAGGAGATGCCGTTGAGGCCGACCTTGCCGCTGCTCCACGGCTGCACGCCGGACCACTCGATGCAGTTGTAGAAATCCTTGGTCTCGCGCGGCGAGAAGTGATCGATGTAGCCGGGCGAGCGGCCGGCGCCGCGCGAATCCACGCGCACGCAGGCATAGCCGTCCGGGACCCATTTCTCGGGATCGACGACCTCCCAGGCCTGGTATTTGTTCGATGAGCCCGCCGGCACGTCCGGGTGTTTCTCGACCATGCGCTGCCAGGCGCTGGGATAGCCGTCCTGGAATGCGAGGCCCTTCGCGTACGGACCGTAGCTCAGGATGACGGGATAGCGGCCCTCGGCGACGGGCCGATACACGTCGGCGCGCAGCTCCAACCCGTCGTCCATCTTGATCGGGACGTCCCAATCGATCTTCATGCCGTCGCGAATCTCGGTCTTGGTGTCGGCCATCGTGTTCACGTCGTGTGCGGTTAGTGGGTGATTTCCCTCGGCGCGTCCGGCTGCTTCAGCGGATGGGCGCGGGCGAAGCCGTCGATCTTCAGGCACTCGTCGACGACGCGCACGGCCGCGGGGAACGGCGACAAGTCGAGCTTGAACAGACGGCAGGCGACCACGTGGCTGACCAGGCAGATGTCCGCCATGGTCGGCTGGTCGCCGTGGCAGAACCGGCCGGTCTCCTTGTCACCCGTGAGATGAGTCTCGATCGCGCGCAACGCCGTGGCCTGCCAGTGATGGGCCCATTTGTTGACGCCGGCTTCGTCGAGCTTCAGCTCCTTGGCCAGGTAACCGCGCACGCGGGGCACGTAGAGCGGGTGAGCGTCGCTGGCGATGATCTGGGCGAGGCCGCGGACGCGCGCCCGGCCGCGCAAGTCCGCGGGCAGGATCGGCGGCTTCGGATACTTTTCTTCGAGGTATTCGAGGATCGCCACCGACTGGAAGAGCACGGGGCCTTCGCCGTCGCTGATCGCCGGCAACACCATTTGCGGGTTCACCGCCTTGTAGGATTCGGCAAACTGCGCACCGGTCGTGAGATCGATGCTGGCCTCTTCGTCCGGTTTGATGCCCTTGAGGTTCATCGCGATGCGGACGCGGAACGTCGCCATCGAGCGCCAATAGCCAAACAACTTCATGAAGAGTCCTTCCTCGTCTGCCCGACCCGTGCCGACCCGTTTGACGCCGTTGGACCCGGCGTTTACCTTTATCGGACGATAAACAGCGCCAAGGGTGCTGTCCATGCCAACCATTGCGATTTCTCCTCATGACTGCTGACGCGAATCAACCCGCACCCATAACACCGCGACCGACCGCCGACGGTCCGGCGCTGTTCCGTCCCTTCACGATGCGCGGCGTGACTCTCGCCAACCGCATCGTCGTGTCGCCGATGTGCCAATACATGGCCGAAGACGGCCGCGCGACGGACTGGCACCTCGCCCACCTGACGAGCCTCGCGATCTCCGGTGCGTCCCTGGTGATGGTCGAAGCGACCGCGGTCGAGCGGATCGGGCGCATCACCCATGGCTGCCTCGGACTCTACGACGATGCATGCGAGGCGGCGTTGGCGCGCGCGCTCGCGGCGTGCCGCAAATTCGGCCGGGCGAAGCTCGGGATCCAGATCTGCCACGCCGGCCGCAAGGGTTCGGCCCAGGTGCCCTGGCAGGGCGGGCGCGCGCTGACCGGTGTTGACGCGTGGGAAACGGTGGCTCCGTCGCCGGTCCCGTTCTCCGACGGCTGGCCGACACCGCGCGAGCTCGATGGCGCCGGGCTGGAGCGCATTCGCGACGCCTTCATCGCCGCCGCGGAGCGGGCCCTGCGCCTCGGCTTCGATGTGCTGGAGCTGCACAACGCCCACGGCTATCTGCTGCACGAGTTCTTCTCGCCGCTGTCCAACCGGCGGACCGATGACTACGGCGGCAGCCGCGAGAACCGCATGCGGTTTTCACTGGAGCTCGTATCCACCTTGCGCAAGCTGTGGCCGGCGGACCGGGTGCTTGGCCTGCGCATCAGCGGCAACGACTGGGTCGACGGCGGCGCCACCATCGAAGACGCCGTCGCGTTTGCCGAGCGCCTCAAGGCGCTCGGTGTCGATTATGTGTGCGTCTCCAGCGGCGGCATCGATCCCAAGGCCAAGATCCCGGTTGGCCCCGGCTACCAGGTCCCGTTCGCGCGCGAGGTGCGCCGCCGCACCGGCCTTCCCACGCGCGCGGTCGGCATGATCGTCGATCCGAAGCAAGCCGAGGAGATCGTTGCCGCTGGCGATGCGGACATGGTGGCACTGGCGCGCGCCATGCTCGACGATCCGCGCTGGGGCTGGCATGCCGCCGACATTCTGGGGGGCACGATTGCCTATCCGCCGCCCTATGACCGCAGCTTCCCAACCGTGTGGCCCGGCAGCCGCATCGCGCGGCCGCACGCGGCGGGAGCCAAGAAGGCCTGAGCGGCGCTTACAGCCCGCCGGTTCCGTACCGGACACCCAGCTCGCGCAAATAGCGCCGATAGGCGACGCCGAATTTGTCCGAGCGCACATGCAGCTCGGCGCGGAGGTCGATGGGGATGCGCTCCGGACGCTGGGTTTCGACGATCTCGCGATCCTGCTCGAACACCGCATCCTGGCGCCGGCGGATATCGGCCTCGGTCAGCTCGGGCCCGAAATTGATCGCGACGGCGAGCCGGATGACGCAGCTCACCTCGTCGAGCGGCTGCGCCGCCAGCATCATCGCAAAGCAGTCGTTCTCGTTGCCGAGATGGGCTTTCTCCGGATCGACGATGCGGACGAATTTCTGGAAATAGGCCGTGGTCGGCCGCAGCACGCGATAGTGATAGTCCGCGTTCACCGGCAGGGCGCGGTGATCGCCGTAGGGCTGGAACACACGCACCGCACTCGTCCTAAGGCCGTCGGGGCCGGTGAAGACCTCATAGTCGTTGATCGGATCGGGTGCGGCCATCACGCCGTTGAAGCCCGAGTGCACGAACGGGAAATGCGTCGGGTCGATGAAATTCTCGACCGACCGGAATGCATTCGCACCAAAGTGATACGGCCCGGCGTGGAACAGCCGGAACTCCGGCGTGCCGACCTCGGGAAACGGCGGCACGTCATGGGGTGGCTCGCCGAGCGATGCCCACACCAGGCCGTAGCGCTCCTGGACGCGATGCGGAAACGCCCGCGCCTTGGGCGGCGGCGTCATGTCGGGATGGGCCGGGATCAGCACGCACTTGGCGTCGCAGTCGTAGCGCCAGCCGTGATACGGGCAGACCACGGTGCCATCCACCACCCAGCCCTTGGACAGTCGCGAGCCGCGATGGATGCAGAGGTCCTTCCAGACATGGACCTGCCCGGCATGGCGCCAGAGAACGAGCTCCTCGCCCAGCAGGCGGGTGCCGACGAGCTTGCCGTCCACGATGTCGCTCGAAAACGCCACCGCGTGCCAGTCATTGACCAGCGCCGCGTCGGCCGGGGTGCTCTGATCCTGCCGCAGGGCGTCGCCAGAAATCATGGTCCCATGCCATGCAAAGAGGCGGCCAGGGCCGACAGTCTGCGGCCGATCCGATCTCGGGACAAGCCCGGCCCCACACACGTCCGGGGGTAAGCGATGCGGGTGCCGATAGGCCTTGCGCGGCCGGGGCCCGCGTATTAATTTATCAAGTGACCAACAAGGCGCCCGCGCCGCGGGAAACGCGAAGGCCAGGCTTCATGGAACTCGGCTTCTTCACCATGCCGCTCCATCCGCCGGAGCGGAACTACGTCCAGACCCTCAAGGAGGATCGCGAGGCGATCATCCTCGCCGACAAGCTCGGCTACACCGAGGCGTTCGTCGGCGAGCATGTCACCGACCTCGCCGAGACGATCACCTCGTGTCTGACCTTCATCGCCAGCCTGATGACCGAGACCAAGCGCATCAAGCTCGGCACTGGCACGGTCAACCTGCCCAACAACCATCCGGCGGCGGTCGCCGCACACGTGGCGATGGTGGACAACCTGCTCGAGGGCCGGTTCTATTTCGGCATCAGCCCGGGCGGGCTTTTGTCCGACGCCGAGATCTTCGGCAACCTCGACAGAGACCGCACCTCGATGTTCGTCGAGGCGATCGACCACATCCTCGCGATCTGGAGCGGCAGCGGCCCTTACAACCGCACCGGCAAGTTCTGGAGCTTCTCGACCGAGCGCACGATGAAGCTCGAGATCGGCCAGGGCTCGATCGTCAAGCCGTACCAGAAGCCGCATCCGCCGATCTTCGTGACCGTGGTGGCTCCGTTCTCGAAGGGCATCACCGCCGCGGCCGAGCGCGGCTGGCTGCCGATCTCGGCAAACTTCCTGCAGGCGCCGTGGGTGGCGTCGCACTGGCCCATGTACAAGAAGGGCCGCGAGAACGTGGGAGCCGAGGCGCGGCCGCAGGACTGGCGCGTCGCCCGCAGCATCTTCGTCGCCGATGACGAGAAGACGGCGCAGGCCTACGGCAAGGGTCCACAGAGCCCGTACCGGTTCTATTACAAGCAGCTCATGACCAAGCTGATCTCCAACGGCCGGCCGGAGCTGTTCAAGCACGACCGCTCGATGCCGGATTCGGACGTGACGCTCGACTACGTCGTGGACTCGCTCGTGCTCTGCGGCACCGTCGACAGCGTCGTCGACCAGATCCTGAAGTTCCGCGAGCGCATCGGCGATTTCGGCACGCTGCTCTATCCAGGCCACGACTGGGTGGACGCGAAGCTCGGGCGCCGCTCCATGGAGCTGATGGCCGAGAAGGTCATGCCCGCCGTCAACGCGGCGATCGGGAAGTAAGCTCGCACTCTGCTCGTCATGGCCGCAACAAGTGCAACAAGTGCGACCATGACGTGGTAGCGCTCAGCGCACCTTGACGATCTGTCCGGTCTGCGCCGACGCGAAGATCGCCTCGAGGGCGGCCGCCGTGTTGACGATCTGCTCGGCGGTGAACGGGTAAGGCTTCTTGCCGTCGAGCGCGTCGAGCCAGATCTCGAATTCGGCAAGCACCGAATCGGTCGGCGCGAACGCCGTCGTCTGGGTCTCCATCCCGCGTTTGCGCACGATGAGATCGAACTCGCTGCGCGCCTCGGCCCAGCCATGCGAGCCCAGGACGTGATAACGCCACAGATACGGCGTCACCATGGTCGTGCCGAGATATCCCAGCACGCCGCCCGCGAACTTCAGCAGCACCGCCACCGTGTCGCCGGCCGGGTTGGGCAGGATGCGCTTGGCGCACAGCGCGTGCACCTCCTCGATGCGGCCGAACATATTCACGTAGGAATCGAGGATGTGGATTCCCATGCCGGTCATGCCGCCCGCCGGCGCCTCCTCGGGCGAGCCGCGCCACGTCGTCTCCGGCCGCACGTCCTTCAGCCAGTCGGTGCTGTAATTGGCCTCGACCTGCATGACCGTGCCGAGCGAGCCGTCGTCGATCAGCTTCTTGATCTCGGCCATCGGGCGCCAGAACCGCCGATTGTGCCCGACGCCCAGCACCCGGCCGGCCTTGGCGCATACCGACGTCGCGCGCTCGGCATTGGCGCGGGTGAGTGCCAAGGGCTTCTCGCAGAACACTTGCTTGCCGGCGGCGACGACCTTGGCGATCTGGTCGACATGCAGCGAATGCGGCGTGGCGAGAACCACGGCGTCGATCTTCGGATCCTTGAGCGCATCCTCGAACTCGGTCGACAGCTGGAAGCCGTGCTTCGCCGCGAACTCCTTCACCTGGTCCGGTTCTTTCGACACGCCGCGCGCGAAGCGCATGCGGCTGCTCTTGCCCTGCACCGAGGTGACGATTTCCTTGCCCCACCAGCCGAGGCCGACGATCGCCGCGTTCAACATGTCATGACTCCGTGCTCTTATTCCGGATCGCGCTCAATCGCCCGCGGGCGCCGCACGCACCAGCTCGCGGATGACGTTCGGCACGCCGTCGAGGAAGGCGGCCACGCGGTTGGCGACGGCGGTTTCGAAGTCTTCCGGCAGGTCCATGCCGTAAATCCATTTGCGCACGCCCAGATAAAAGATTCCGGCGTGGAGCGCATAGACGTGCTCGAACTCGGCCTCGGTGAGCTTCACCGCCTCGGGAGCGGGCAGGCCGAGCTCGGCGCGGATCTCGGTGACCACCGGGGTGAACACGCGCCGGCGCAGCAGCGCCTGATAGCGCGGATTGAGGCCGACGCCCTTCAGGCCCGAGAACATGTAGATGCGCACCCATTCATAGGTGAGGGTGCGCTGCGCGTAGGCGAGGTAGAACCTGGTCAGGCGCTCGCGCAGCGGCAGGCGGCGGTCCCCCAGCTCGGCCTCGCTGTGCGGATCGAGGCGGGTGACGAAGAACTCGCTGTAGACGCGCTCGATCAGCGCCGATTTGCTCGGGAAATAGCGGTAGAGCAGCGGCTGCGTGATGCCCAGCCGGCGCGCCAGCTCGCGCGTCTGGCCCTCGAACCCGACCTCGGCGAAGAACCGCACCGCCCCGGCCACGATCATGCTCTCGCGGTCGGCGGGCTTCAGGCGCTGGCGGACCGGCTCGCCGCTCTTGCGGTTGCGCCGCCGCTTGGCCTTCGCGATGTCGCGACGCGAGCTCACGGATGTCAGCCGCCCTGTCCGGGATCGGCCTTCAGGCCGGCCGCCTCGATGCCGGCGATCGCGCACAGCTCGTCGCGGTCCGAGGTGTCGCCGGAAATGCCGACGGCGCCGATGACGTCGCCCGCCGCGTTGCGGATCAACACGCCGCCGGGATTGGGGACCAACCGCCCGCCGCTCGCCGCCGAAAGGGCGGTGAAGAACCCCGGGTTCTTCGCCGCGCGGTCGAACAGGGCGCGGCTGCCGAACCCCATGCCGAGTGCCCCCCACGCTTTGCCGTAGGCGATGTCGAAGCGCAGGATGCCCGACTTGTCCTCGCGCTTGAACGCGACGAGGTGGCCGCCGGGATCGAGCACCGCGACGGTGAGCGGCGCGCTCTTGGTCTCGCGGCCTTTCTTCAGCGCCGTATCGACGATGGTCGAGGCCTGGGCGAGGGTGACGGTCATGCTGTCCTCCGATGGTCAATCATGCGGCGTGAGGGGGCGTTTTTTCCAGCCAGTAGCGCACCACGTCGGCGACGTCCTTCGATCCCCAGCCGTCGCGCGCCGCCTGGTCGTAGAGCTCGAGCGTCTTGGCGACGATCGGCAGGTCCTGGCCCAGGCCCTTGCCCTCGGCGAGCATGGTGCGCAGGTCCTTGCGGATGGAATCGACGTCGAACGTCGTCGGGCCCGGATCCTTGCCGCCGATGGCGGCCGCGAGCGCCGGTCCGCGCCCCTTGAGGATGTTGGGGCCGCCGGACGTGTCGGCGAACACGTCGATGAACCACGCCGGGTCCTTGCCAAGATGCCGGCATAGGCTGAGCGCCTCGGCAAAGGCCCGCCAGTAGACGAGGAGCGGCAGGTTGATCGCGAGCTTCAGGCTCGCACCCGTGCCGACCGGGCCGCAATGCTCGACCCGGCGGCAGAGCTGCTTCAGGAGCGGCTCGGCGCGGGCGAAGTCGGCCGCCTCGGCGCCGGCGAAGCCCAGCAGCTTGCCCTCCCGCGCCGGTCCGGTGGTGCCGCCAACCGGGCACTCGACGAACGCGGCCCCTTTGGCTTTGACCTTGTGCGCCAGCGCCTTCGCGGTCTCCGGCCGCACCGTGCTCATGTCGATGAACAGCTTGCCCGCGACGTCGGCGCTCAGCAGGCCCTTTGGCCCGCCATAGACGCTCTCGATGGCACTGGCGTCGGTGAGGATCGTGATCACCGCCTCCGCGGCCGCGGCTACGTCTGCAGGCGCGCCTACGGCCGTAGCCCCGGCGGCGACCAGCGGCTTGGCCTTGTCGGCGGTCCGGTTCCACACGGCGAGCTTGTGGCCCTGGCCCAGCAGCCGCGTGCCGATGGCGGCTCCCATCTTGCCCAGACCGGCGATTCCGAGGTTCATGACTGGCTCCGCCCTCGCGAGTTGCGGTTTTACCGCCGCAAGCTTACTTATCTTTTGATTAGTAGCACGGCGACGCCCGGCCGCCAACGCGGGCCCGATGAAATTTCGGTTGCGCGCGCGGCGCGGCGATCCCAGGATTTGGATCATCAAGGCTGGGCGGGCAATCACAGCCAAACCGGCGGAGGAGGCGACGATGACCGAGTTGCCGATCACCTATTGGTCGCGGGAAAAGATGATGAAGCGCGTGGCGCGCTTCGACCAGCTCCGGGGCTCGGACGGCGGGCTGCCGGACAGCAAATACCCGGAGAGCATCCGCACCCTCTACAACGTCATCGGCTTCCAGCCGCCCGAAGGCGAGGGCGGTGCGAAGACGTCGCCGGTGGGTGCGGAGGCGGCGCGCATGTCGGCGATCCCGATCAGCGAAGGCTTCAATCTCGGCTTCTGCCGCTGCAAGCCGGGCAAGGGTCCGCTGATGCACAATCACGACACCAACGAGACGTTCCTGGCCCTCACCGGCGTGTGGCGGGCATCCTGGGAATCGGCCCCCGGCCAGCTCGAATGGGTCGACCTCAAGCCCTATGACGTGATCTCGTTTCCGGCCGGCGTGCCGCGCCGGTTCGAGAACGTGACCGCGGGCGATCCGGACAAGGACTCGCTGCTGCTGTTCGTGATCGGCGGCGACGCGCCGACCGCCGAATTCACCGACAGCGCCCTCAAGCTTCTCGAAGACGCAGGACTTCCCACCACCTAGGGTGACTCATGGCTGACAGCAAACTCGTCGGGATCATCGGGCTCGGCATCATGGGGGGGGCCATCGCGCGCAACCTCCTCGCCGCCGGCTATCGCATCGTCGGGCACGACATCGACGAGGCGAAGCGGAAGGAGATGGCGTCGGCCGGTGTGGAGATGGTGAACGGCGCCGCCGCCGTGGCCGGCACGGCCGAGACGATCCTCACCAGCCTCCCGAAGGAGAGCGCACTCGAGGCGACGGTCCGCGAGATCGCCGGCGCCAAGCTGCCGCGGCGGATCGTGGCCGAGCTCAGCACGTTTAGTTTGGACGACAAGCAGTCGGCGCAGCGCGTCCTGCAGGAGGCCGGCCACGTGCTGCTGGACTGCCCCTTGAGCGGGACGGGCTCGCAGGCCAAGACCAAGGACCTGACGGTCTACGCGAGCGGCGATTCGGCGGCCATCAAGTCGATCCGCCCGGTGCTGCAGGCCTTCTCCAAGGACGTCTACGACCTGGGCGCCTTCGCCAACGGCAGCCGCATGAAGTACGTCGCCAACCTGCTGGTGGCGATCAACAACGTCGCCAGCGCTGAGGCCATGGTGCTGGGCATCAAGGCGGGGCTAGATCCCAAGCAGATCGTCGAGGTGATCGGCAAGGGTGCCGGCAACTCACGCGTGCTCGAGCTGCGCGGCCCGATGATGGCGGAGAACCGCTACGACGAGCCGACCATGCGCATCTCGACCTGGCACAAGGACATGAAGGTGATCGGCCAGTACGCGACCAGCCTCGGCGTGCCGACGCCGCTGTTCAGCGCCACCTTGCCGATCTACGCCGCGGCCAGCGCCCAAGGCCACGGCGACCGCGACACCGCCGCCGTGTGCGCCGTGCTCGAGCAGATGGCGGGCGTGAAGCGGCGTTAGCGTCATTGCGAGCGAAGCGAAGCAATCCAGAAGTTCCTCTCGGATGGCACTGGATTGCTTCGTCGCTGCGCTCCTCGCAATGACCAGACAAAAAGCCTACAGCCCGAGATAAAACCGCCGGATCAAATCGTTGTCGTTGAGCTCGGCGGCGGTGCCGCTGTGGGCGATCTGGCCGTGCACGATGACGTAGCCGCGGTCGGCGATCTTCACCGCCTGGGTGAAGTTCTGCTCGGCCATCAGCACGGTGAGGCCGAATTGCTGCTTGAGCTCGCGGATCTTCTCGATCATGCGGTTGACGATGATCGGCGCCAGGCCCACCGACGGCTCGTCGATGAGGAGGAACTTCGGCGACGACATCAGCGAGCGGGCGAGGGCCAGCATCTGCTGCTCGCCGCCGCTCATCGAGCCGGCCAGCTGGCGCCGCCGCTCCAGCAGCCGCGGGAACGCCTCGTAGCAGGACGCGAGGTTGCGCGGGATCTCCGGCCGCGCCTTGCGGCGATAGGCGCCGAGCATCAGGTTCTCCTCGACCGTGAGCTTCGGGAACAGCTCGCGGCCTTCGGGCACGATCCCGACGCCGAGGTCGACGATCTGCTCCGGCCGCATCCCGCACAGGTCGCGGCACTCGCCGTCGATTTCCAGCTCGATCGAGCCGGCGGACGGCCGCACCATGCCGATGATGGACCGGATCAACGTGCTCTTGCCGCTGCCGTTGGTGCCGAGCAGGACGACCGTCTCGCCGGTGCCGACATCCATCGAGACGTCGTGCAGCACCTGCACGGCCCCATAGCCGGCGACCAGGTTCCTGATCTTGAGGCTACTCACCGAGATAGGCCTTCTCGACTTCGGGATTCGTCACCACGGCCTGCGGATCGCCGTCGGCGATCTTTCGGCCCGCGACCAGCACGCAGATGCGCTGCGAGAACTTCATCACCGCGTACATGATGTGCTCGATCATCACGATCGAGATCCCCGCCTCGTTCAGCCGGAACAGCAGGGTCAGGATCTCGTCGACCTCGCTGTTCGACAGCCCGGCCATCGCCTCGTCCGCGATCAGGAGCTTGGGGCGCGCCGCCATGGCGCGGGCGAGCTCGAGCTTGCGCAGCTCGACCTGCGAGAGCTGCCGCGCGTCGGCATCCGCCTGCCGGCCGAGCCCGACCTGGTCGAGGATGACGCGCGCCTCGTCGCCGTTGCCGTGCGGCTTTGCCGCCGTCTGGCCGGCGTAAAGCAGCGCGACCTCGACGTTCTCGCGCACCGTCATGCTCCGGAACGGGCGCGGGATCTGGAACGTGCGCGAGATGCCGCGGCGGATGCGCTGATGCGCCACCATGCGGTTCAGGTTCTCGCCCTGGAAGACGACCTCGCCGGTGTCGTTGTGCAAGGTGCCGGTGATGCAGTTGACGAGCGTGCTCTTGCCGGACCCGTTGGGACCGAGCAGGCCGACGCGCTCGCCCGTGCACACCTGGAAGTCGACGTTCTCCAGCGCCACGAAGCCGCCGAAATGCTTGCTGACGCCGCGCGCGTTGAGGATGGCGTCAGGCATATTTCTTCCGGCGGAACAGCGGGGCGAACAGGCCGACGAGGCCATTCGGCGCCAGGGTGACAAAGAGGACCAGCAGCACGCCGACGATCAGGAGATTGAGCGCCGAGGAGATCGTCACCGTGGCCACCTGCTGCAAGGTGCCGAGAAGGATCGCGCCGACCAGCGGGCCGACCCAGCTGGTGGTGCCGCCGATGATCGGCATGGCGATGCTGTTGACCGCGTAAGCCAGGTTGAACGTGCCGCCCGGGTCGACATACGTGACGTAGTAGGGGAACGGCGCGCCGGCGACGCCCATCAGGAAGCCGCTCAGCGTGGTCGAGATCAGCTTCAGCTTCAGGGTCGGCACGCCGGCGCACTCGGCCGCCAGCTCGTCGTCGCGGATCGCGGCCAGGCCGCGGCCGAGCTTCGATGTCTCGACCAGCCGCGCGATCCACACCGACAGCACCGCCAGGCCCAGCATCACCGCGAACAGGAACTGCACGTAGCTCGTGAAGAACTGGACGCTGCGCGGGCGGATGATGTAGACGCCGCGCGAGCCGCCGACGAAGGACCAGTTGACGATCAGGGTGTTGAGCACGATCGCCAGCGCCAGGGTGGCGATGGCGAAGAACACGCCGCGCAAGCGGAGCGTCAGGTACCCCATGAGCAGGCCGAGAACGCCGGTGACGATCCCTGCGATCGGGATCGTCAGCAGCAGCGGCAGCTGGACAGTCTTGTAGATCACCACCGTGGAGTAGGCGCCGATGGCGAAAAACCCGGCGGTGCCGAAATTCACGTACCCGGTATAGCCGCCGAGGATGTTCCAGGCGGTCGCCAGCACGATGTATTGCAGGACCGTATAGCCGGCGAAGTAGACGTACTCGTTGCCGACTCCGACGGCGGCCAAGAACACGAGGACCGCGACGACGATCCCGGCGGCGAGGAAGTTGAGCGACGATCTCACGGGATCACCTGCCGAGCAGGCCGGCCGGCCGGATGGCGAGCGTCAGCAGCAGGAGGCCGAACGACACCGCCGGCGCCCAGGACGGGCCGTAGAACGTCGCGGTGAAGCTTTCAGCGATGCCGAGGATCATGGCGGCGAGCACGGTCCCGGGCAGGCTGCCCATCCCGCCCAGCACGCAGACGGCGAAGACGCGGCCGATATAGTCGCGGCCGATCGACGGCTCGACCGGCTGGATGACGATCAGGAACGCGCCGGCCACCGCGGCGGTCGCGATCGAGATGCCGAAGGCGATTTGCTTGATGCGGATCGGATTGGCGCCCATCAGCTGCAGCGCCCGCTGGTTCTGCGACACGGCGAGGATGCAGCGCCCGATGAACGTCTTCTGCATGTAAAGCTGGACCGCGAACACGACGATCAGCGACACCAGGCACGGCACCGCGAGCCGCAGCGGGAACCCGACATACCCGATCGGGATGCTGGGCCCGATATACCAGGCATTCACCGTCCGGTAGTCGACGCCGAAGACCAGGAGCAGCGACACCTCGGTGATGAACATGATGCCGAAGAAGAACGCGAGACCGCTCAGAGCCTCGCGGCCGCGCCGTTCGAAGCACAGGTAGTAGATGTGATAGATCGCGGCACCGAACACGAAGAACACCGGCGCCAGCACGATCGTGGTGAGGATCGGATCGGCGCCCAGCTTTTCGTTCATGATGTAGGCGATGAACGAGCCCAGGATGATGAAGGCCGGATGGGCAATGTTGACGATGTCGAGCATCCCGAACGAGATCGAGATGCCGATTGACACCGCCGCATAGAAGCCGCCAAGCAGAATGCCCGCCACGATGGCGTTCAAAAACAGGTCGAGCGAAATGTCCATCGTGCGGCTCCGTCCCCCTGCCGGCGCATTTGTTAAGTTTTGAGCCCCCGAGCTCAGAAATTCCTGGGCTCAGAAATCCCTGGGCTCAGAAACCTACGTTACTTGCCCCTTTGAGCGCCAGCATTTCGCGGGCCTCGTCGGCGGTCGCGATCTCCAGGCCCAGGCTTTCGAGGATGGTGCGGATCTTGGTCACCTGCTCGGCATTGCTCTTCGCGAGCTGGCCCTTGCCGAGATAGATGCTGTCCTCGAGCCCGACCCGCACGTTCCCGCCATAGATGGCGGCCATCGTGGTGAACGCCATCTGATGGCGGCCGGCCGCCAGCACCGACCAGTGATAATCGGTGCCGAACAGCTTGTCCGCGATGTGCTTCATATGCACCAGATTGTCGGGATCGGCGCCGATGCCGCCCAGAATGCCGAAGATCGACTGCACCATGACCGGTGGCTTGTAGAGCTTGCGGTCGAGCAGGTGGGCGAGGCTGTAGAGATGGCCGATGTCGTAGCACTCGAACTCGAACTTGGTGCCGTGCGCCTCGCCGAGCTCCTTCAAGGTGAATTCCATATCCTTGAAGGTGTTGCGGAAGATGAAGTCCTTCGTCCCCTCGAGGTAAGGCTTCTCCCAGTCGTATTTCCACTCCTTGTACTTCTCGGCCACGTGGTACAGGCCGAAATTCATCGAGCCCATGTTGAACGAGCACATCTCGGGCTTGGCGCGCAGGGGTGCTGCCAGGCGCTGCTGCACAGTCATATTGTGGCCGCCGCCGGTCGTGATGTTGATTACCGCGTTGGTCGCCTGTTTGATCCTGGGCAGGAACTGCATGAACACCTCGGGATCGGGCGTCGGCCGTCCGTCCTTCGGGTCGCGCGCATGCAGATGCAGGATCGAGGCGCCGGCCTCGTAGGCGCCGATGGCGCCCTCCGCGATCTCGTTCGGCGTGATCGGCAGATAGGGCGTCATCGTCGGCGTGTGAATCGAGCCGGTGACGGCGCAGGTGATGATGACTTTGCGGGACGCGGCCATGGATGGGGTCTCCTACCTTTTCTTCTCGTCATGCCCGCGTCGGTGTCGCGTCATCGCGAGCACCTGAGCGGGCATCCAGAGCAACCAAAAAGACTGGACCCCGGGTCTCGCCGAAGCGGCTCGCCCGGGGTGACGATTTGGCGTTGAAATGCCAGATCGTCACTTTATCGCTTGCGGGTTGATCGGCGAGCCGACCGCCCCGGTGATCGGCAGCGGCGGCCCGCAGAAGAAGAACTCGTAGACCTTGTCCTTCGCGCAGTCGTCGGCGAGGTCCTTGAGGTAGAAGATCTCGCCCATGGTGATGCCCATCGACGGGATGACGATCCAGTGCCAGGGCTGGAACGCCTCGTTGCTCTCGTTGGGCCGCACCTCGCAGCCCCAGGTGTCGGTGATGATCGCGGCGACCTGGTTCTTGTGCAGCCATTCGCAGTTTTCGAACGCAAGCCCCGGCGCGTCGCCGCCGGCGTAGCCGCCCCAGTCGCCGCGATGGAGACAGTTCTCCATCTGGCCGGTGCGCACGACGACGAAGTCGCCGCGCTTGACCTTGACGTTCTGCGCCGCGGCGCAGTCGTCCAGCAGCTTGTTGGTGACCGCGAAGCCGTCCTCGAGGTAGTCGCCGCCGAGGAAGCGTGGGATGTCGAGCAGCACGCCGCGCCCGACCATCTTGTCCTTGGTCTTCTCGATGCCGTTCTTCTCGGCGCCGGCCGAATCGACCAGCCGCGCGTCGTAGCCGTTCCACATCTTCTCCTTGTAGAAGATGTGGCCGAGCGCGTCCCACTGGGTGCCGCATTGCAGCGGCAGGATGAGGAAATCGTCGGCGTAGCGGATCTTGCCCTTGTCCAGCCGCCCGGCCACGGCGTCGACGCCCGAGGCCAGCATGGCGTGGATGGGATTGAACCGCCGGCCCCAGCCGGCCCCCACCTGCGGGCCGTTCTGGTCGAACGGCAGGCCGAGCGCGAAGGTCTTGCCTTTCTTGATCAGCTTGCCGGCCTCGACGATGTCCTGCGGCGCCACGAAATTGAGCGTGCCGACCTCGTCATCCGGCCCCCATTTGCCCCAATTCGAGAGCTTCTGCGCGGTCTGCTCGATCACGTCGAGGGTGACCCATTTCTCGCTCGGCTTTTTCGGGATCATCTTGAGCGGCTTGTCGCCCAAGGGGCGCATCGGGTGTCTGGCGGCCATGTTTCCTCCTCGCGTCTGGTCAGCGCGAACGCCCGGCCGCGGCGCCTATCGGCCGCCGGTCTCGAACGCCTTGGTCCCGCGCTGCAATGTCCTCCCGTACGCGGTGATCCCGCGTTTTTCTTCAGCTAATTAAGCTATCGATAAAAAACCGCGCGAGCAAGGCCGCGCACTGCCGTTTTAACGGTCAGTCGCAGCGGACCGACATCCCGCCGTCGACGACGATCTCGGCCCCGGTGATGAAGCGGGCGTCGTCCGAGGCGAGGAACAGCGCCGCCTTGGCGGTGTCGCGGCCGTCGCCCATGAAGCCGATGGGGATGCGCTTCTGGCGCTGCGCGAGCAAGGTCTGGACGTCGCCGCCGGTGCGCTGCTTGGCCAGCCGCGCCTCGACCATCGGCGTGTGCATCTGGCCGGGCACGACTGTGTTCACGCGGATCCCCTTGCCCGCGTACTGCACCGCGATCACGCGCGCCATCTGGATCACCGCCGCCTTCGTCGCGGCATAGGCGACCTGCGCCGAGCCGGTCCAGCGGATGCCGGATGTCGACGCCGTGTTGACGATGACCCCGCCGCCCTGCGCGACCATCACCGGCAGCACGTGCTTGCAGCCGAGGAAGACGCTTTTCAGGTTGAGGTCGATCTGGGCGTCCCACACCTCCTCGCTCATCTCGACCGGCCCGCCGGGCGCCGAGCCGCCGACATTGTTGAGCAGCACGTCGATCCGGCCGAACCGGCTCTGGCACGCCTCGACCATGGCGCGCACGGCGGCACTGTCGGTGACGTCGCAGCCATGCGTCGCGACCGTGCCGCCGGTCTCGCGGATCCGCTCCAAGGTCTCGGCCATCGCAGCGGCGTCCTTGTCGACGGCGAACACCTTGGCCCCTTCTTCCGCGAACAGCACCGCCGCAGCGCGCCCGTTGCCCCAGCCGGGGCCGACCGAGCCGGCGCCGGTGATCACCGCGACCTTGCCTTCGAGCCTGCCGGCCATGCGGTCCTCCCCGCGTTCAGACGTAAAGCCGTCCCGGATTGTCGATCAGGATGCGGCGGCGGGTCGCCTCGTCGGGCACGAATTTCGCCAGGAGATCGACCAGATCGCCGTCGTCGGGCACGGCACGCACATTGGTGTGCGGCCAGTCCGTGCCCCACAGCACGCGGTCCGGTGCGGCGGCGACGAGGGCGCGCGCGAACGGCACCACGTCGTCGTACGGCCCCGTGGCGTTCGCACTGATGCGGTCGGCGCCGGAAATCTTGACCCAGGCATTCGGACGTTTCAGCAGCTCGAGAAGGGCTTGAAACGGCGCCTGGCCGACGCCGGCGGCGGCCTCGACCCGGGCCATGTGATCGACGATGAACGGCACGGGCAGGCTCTCAAACACCTTCAGATGGCGGACGAGCGAGGGCCCGTCGGTGTGCAGGAGCACATGCCAGCCGAACTCGGCGAGCCGGTCGGCCATGCGGCGCAGGCTGTCGGCATCGGCCGGTGCGCCGAGATGCGGGACGAAATGGAAGCGCGTCGCGCGCAGTCCGGCCTCGTCCAATCGTTTGATCTCGTCGTCGGTCGTGGTCGCGTCGAGGACGGCCGTGCCGGCATAGCGTCCGCGGCCCCGCTTCAGGGCGTCGACAACGATGCTGTGATCGGGACCGTACACCGCCGATTGCACGAACACGGCCCGCGACAACCCCACCCGCTCTTGCATCCGCACATAGGTGTTGAGGCTCGCCTCGGCCGGGGTGTAGCGCCGGCCGGCCGGCAGAGGAAACCGGTCGAACGGCCCGAACAGGTGGCAATGGGTATCCCAGGCCCCGGACGGCAGCGTGAGTGCCTTCGGCGGATGCGGGTCGGGATGGGGTGGCGGCGGGGTCGGAATGCTGGCCATGCCCCAAACCTACGGAACGGCGCGTACGCCACCAAGGGATTTTGTTAGAATTGCCCGCCCCGAGGGGAGAACCGCATGCCGCGCCGCTTCGTCGATCTGTCGATGCACCTGGAAAACGACGTCCAGTCGGACCCGCCGGGCTACGAGCCGCGGATCGAATATTTCACTCACAAGGACAGCGCCAAGGAGGTGGTGAAGTTCTTCCCCGGCCTCAAGGAGTCCGATCTGCCCGATGGCGAGGGCTGGGCGATCGAATGGATCCGGCTGATGACCCACAACGGGACGCATCTCGACGCGCCGTATCATTTCCACTCGACCATGAACAAAGGGGAGCGCGCGATCGCCATCGACGAGGTGCCGCTCGAATGGTGCTTCCAGCCGGGGGTGAAGCTCGACTTCCGGCGTTTTCCGGACGGCTATGTCGTGACCCCTGCAGACGTCGAGGCGGAGCTGAAGCGCATCGGCCACACGCTGAAGCCGCTCGACATCGTGGTCGTCAACACCCGCGCTGGCGGCCGCTACGGCCAACCCGACTACGTCTCCTCCGGCTGCGGCATGGGTCGGGACGCGACGCTGTATCTCCTGGAGCGCGGGGTGCGGCTGACCGGCACCGACGGCTGGAGCTGGGACGCCCCGTTCGTCCATACCAAGGACAAATACGCCGCGAGCCAGAACGCGGACCTGATCTGGGAAGGCCACAAGGCCGGCCGCGACATCGGCTACTGCCATCTGGAAAAGCTGCACAACCTGGAAGCCGTCCCCGGCGACGGCTTCACCATCGCCTGTTTCCCGGTGAAGATCCGCGGCGCGTCGGCCGGCTGGACCCGCGCCGTGGCGATTTTCGAGGCGTGATCCGATGGCCGCCCAGCGCTCAAAGCCCAAGCCGAAGCCCGGTGTGCGCGCCGAAGTGACGGCCCTGCTCGAGAAATTCCCGTTCGTCGCCAAGCGGCCGTCGCGCTATCGCCACCGCGATGCGTTCTATCTGGAGCGTGGCGAGTTCGCGCATTTCCATTCTCCGTATGAGCTCGATCTGAAGCTCACCTGGCCAAACGTCAAGGCGCTGCGGGATTCGAAGGCCGGCGCTCCCGGGCTCAACTTCCGCAAGAACCCCTCGGACTGGCTCGAAATCGACCTGAAGCGCGCCGACCGCAAGCTGCTGCGCTCGCTGCTCCGGACCGCCTACGAAGCCGAACTGGCGCGGAAGAGCTGAACCTCTGACGCACCCTCTCTGCGCTTGCGCGGAGAGGGAAGGGGCCCGCGCGTTAGCGCGGGAAGGGTGAGGTGTGGTTGACACGCGGACCCACCTCACCCGGCTCGCTTCGCTCGCCACCCTCTCCGCCCTGAAGGGCAGGAGAGGGTCAGGAACTCAGCGCCGCGTCCAGAGACTGCTCGACAGCGCTCTTCTCGATATTGCGCACGATGAAGACCAGCCGCGTGCGCTTGTCGTCGCCGGGTGGCCATTGCTTCAGCTGCGTCGGCGGGTGGAACACGTGCTGCACGCCGTGGATCGCGACCGGCCCGGCGGCGCCCTCGACGTTCACCACGCCCTTGAGGCGCAGGAGATCGGCGCCGCGCAGCGACGTGAACGCTTCCAGCCACTGGCGCAATTTCGGCCACGGCAGCGGCCGGTCCCGCGTGACGCAGAAGGCCCGGATGTCGCCGTGGCGATTCACGTCGTGGTGGTGATGCTCCTTTTCTTCATAGGCGCTCTCGTTCAGCCAGTGCTCGATATTGGCCTCGCGGCGCTCGGCGTCGTAGAGGCCGATATCGAACAGGCGCCCGGTATCGACCTCGCCGTTGACCGCGCGGAGCAGGGGGGCTCCCGGGTTGAGCGCCTTCAGGCGTGAGGTCAGCGCCGCCACCGCCGCTTCATCGGCTATATCGCCTTTCGTCATCACCAGCCGGTCGGCCATGGCGGCCTGCTGCACCGATTCCGGTTGGCGGTCGAGCTGGGTCTCGCCGTTCACTGCATCGACCGTGGCGATGATGCCGTCGAGCCGGTAGTGCTCGGCAAGGCCGGCGTCGGTCATCAACGTGCGCAGGATCGGGCCCGGCTCGGCGAGGCCGGTCGTCTCGATGATCACGCGCGAGAACGGCGGGATCTCGCCGCGGGCCCGGCGGCTCCACAGCACGTCGAGCGTGTCGACCAGGTCGCCGCGGACGGTGCAGCAGATGCAGCCGCTCTTCAGCAGGACCGCGTCCTCGAACGCCGTCTCGACCAGCAGGTGATCGATGCCGATCTCGCCGAACTCGTTGACGATGACGGCGGCGTCCTTGAGCGCCGGCCCGCGCAGCAGCGCGTTCAGCAACGTCGTCTTGCCGCTGCCGAGGAAGCCGGTCAGGACCAGGACGGGGACGCGATCTGTGGTCGGGGTGGCGCTCATCGCTGACTTCCCCTTACTATAGCCGCCAAATCGCGATGCCATAAGGCACGCCACTTCGGGAGGGAGCGCCATGAAACGCCGAACTTTGTTTGCCGCGGCCCTGGCCGCCGGCGCCGCCGCCATCATCGGCACGGCCGAGGCAGAGGAGCCGCTCAAGCTCCGCATCGGCTGGGCGCAGGCGCCCGGCCACATGGCGCCGCTCCTCTATCAAAACAAGGCGATCCTGAAGCACTTCGGCAAGTCCTACGTGGCCGAGCCGACCCGCTTCCAGGGCTCGACGCCGCAGATCCAGGCGATCGCGTCGGGCGAGCTGGAGATCGCGGCGTTCGGCGCGCCGGCCATGGTGCTCGCCATCACCAATGCGCGCCAGGACGTGCGCGTCGTCGCTGACGTGATCCAGGACGGCGTGCCGGGCTACTACACGGCACCGTTCCTGGTGAAGAAGAACGGGCCGGTCAAGACGGTGCAGGACCTGAAGGGCAAACGCGTCGCGACCAACGCCATCGGCTCCGCGAGCGACGCGGCCTTGCGCATCTACCTGCGCCGGCATGGGCTGCAGGACCGCGACTTCACCAGCGTGGAAGCGAATTTCGCCAACATGCCGGCGATGATCGCCGACGGCAAAGTCGACATGATCAGTTTGCAGCCGCAATTCGCGCACGGCTTCATCGAGACCGGCGAGTACATCCCGCTGTTCACCACCAAGGATGCGATCGGAGTCTCGCAGATCGTGTTCTGGGCGATGCGTGCCGACGTCATCGCCAAGAACCGGCCGGCCCTGGTCGATTTCTTCGAGGACCATATCCGCGCCATGCGGTGGTTCCTCGACCCGAGGAACCATGCGCAAGCCGTCGACATCGCCGCGGCGGCGTTGAAGGCACCGCGGGAAACCCTGGACTACGCGTTCACCAAAGCCGATTTCTACCGCTCGCCCGACGCACGGCCGATGGTCGACGCGGTCCAGCGCGACGTCGCCGACGCGGTGGAGCTCGGCGTGCTCAAGGAAAGCCTGCCGATCGCGCCGAACTACGTCGACCTGTCGCTGATCGAAGAGGCGAAGAAGCGGATCGACGGGTAGAACAGGGAGTACCCTCGCCCCTTGTGGGAGAGGGTGGACGCCCAGCCTTCTCCCGGGGGCGAAGCCCCCGGACCCCGGGCGCAGAATTTCATTGGGTGTATCCCACCGGATGGGCAACGCTGGCCTGCAGCTCTCAAGCGAACTCGTGCTGGCTGGCGGCTCGACATGAGTCCGCCACCTCAGAACTAATCCGTCTTATTCCGCCGCCTGGGCCATTGCGCCGCCCTGCATGGCGCGCAGCCCGTCGAGGTTCGGCAGACCGAGATGGAGGATCACCGCCGTGTCACGGGCGGTGAACGTCGCCCGCTCGCCCTTGTCGAGATAGAGCGTCGTCATGTGGCGGAACGGTTCGCGCTCGAGCATGCCCGAGCCCGCGAGCACGAAATAGACGCCGCGGCCGGCGACGCTGTGCACCGCTCCGGCGTCCAGCTTCAGGAAGCTTATCGCGGCGCGGCGCTCGGTGAACACGCCGACCAGTTTCTCGGAAACGCCTGATGCGCCGTCCACCGGCACCCAGTCGTAGTTCGCCGGGTCGAGGAACAGCGGCGATTCATAACGCGGCTTCGGGTAGGCCATCGGCCGGCCGTTCACGTGCTCCCAGATCGCCTGGAAGGCATCGAGATTGACCTTGCCGTCGTTGGCCTCGCGGCGGTGGAACACGCCGTCCTTGAACTCGCCGAGCTTGGCCAGCTCGTCCATGCCGGCCTTGACCTGCTGGCGCGACAGATAGCCCGATCCGCTGGCGCCACCGAACTGCAGCACCAGTGCGGTGGAGACCTCGCCTTCCTTCTGGCTTTGCGGGCCGTAGGACATGCCCTCCGGGAAGTAGCCGACCATGCCTTCGTTCAGCTTTCCCGTCTTGTCGAAGTCGAGCTTGCCCTCGAACGCGAACCGGATTTGCTCGAAATTGTGGCGGTGGCGCGGCGAATAGAAGTCGCCCTCGTTACGCCCGAGGACCAGCGAGAAGTTTCCGAGGGTCCCGGTCTCGCCCTCCATCAGGGTCCGCGAGTGGAACGTGCCGCCCCGGTATTCCAGGCCGCGTTTGAACGGAACTTCGTCGCCGTGCACGATCTTCATGGGGTCCTCCGCGCCGAAACGGTTATGGCCCCCAGGATATAGGGAATGCCGGTCGGGTGGGAGAGGGTGCTTCATGACCACGTGCGTCCCCCTTTTTTGCTTCATTGCACCGCACACCGGCCGTGGTATAGCCTGCTGAATAATCGATAAATAAGCCGTTTGACGCGTAGCTGGGAGGCTGGATGCGGTTGCCGAAAAAATTGATCTGGGCGTGTGTGCTGAGCTTGGCGGGTGCCGGTGTGCTTGCCGCTTCGATGGCCCCCGCCTTTGCGCAAAGCCAACCGGTCAAGATCCGCATCGGGTGGGCGCAGGCACCCGGCCATGTGGCACCCCTCCTCTACCAAGGTCCCTCGAAGGCGCTGCTCCGGCACTACGGCAAATCCTATATCGGCGAGCCGGTGCGCTTTGCCGGCGGCACGCCGCAGATCACGGCGATGGCCGCGGGCGAGCTCGAGATCGGCGCGTTCGGCGCCACTGCGTTCGTGATGGCGGTGACCAACGCGCGCCTCGATCTTCGCGTGACGTCCGACGTGATCCAGGACGGCGCGCCGGGGCACTACACGGCACCGTTCGTCGTCCGCAAGGACGGCGGCATCAAGACGGCGCAGGACCTCAAGGGCAAGCGCGTCGCCAGCAATGCGATCGGCTCCTCCAGCGACACCGCGATGCGGGTCTATCTGCACCGGGCCGGCCTCAAGGACAGCGACTTCACGACCGTCGAGGCGAACTTCGCCAACATGCCGGCGATGCTCGCCGACGGCAAAGTCGATATGATCAACATGCAGCCGCAATTCGCGCACGGCTTCATGGATACCGGCAACTACGTGCCGCTGTTCACGACGAAGGACGCGATCGGCACGTCGCAGCTGGTCTTCTGGGGGATGCGCGCCGACTTCGTCGCCAAGAACCGTGCGGCGCTGGTCGACTTCTATGAGGATTACATCATCACGCTGCGCTGGTATCTCGACCCCAAGAACCACGACGCAGCGATCGCCGCCGCGGCGTCGGCGCTGAAGGTGCCGCCGGAGAGCCTCGGTTATGCGTTCGGCGAGGCCGATTATTACCGCTCGCCCAATGCGGCGCCGGATGTGCCGGCGATCCAGCGCGACATCGACGACGCGGTGACCATGGGTCTGCTCAAGGACAAGTTCCAGCTGGCGCCGCGCTATGTCGATCTGTCGTTGATCGCCGAGGCGGAAAAGCGGCTCGCGGAGTGAAAGGCATGGTCGCACTTCCCACCCGCTCCCGGGGTGCCGGGGGCTTCGCCCCCGGAAAAAGACCAAGGGCGCTCGCGACCTCCCCCGCTAGGGGGGAGGTGAATGGGTGCGCTCCTTCCTCTCATCCCCGTCGACGGGGGAGGGTAGGGTGGGGGTGAGTTCGAAAAGCACAGTGGGCGCTGTGGGGCGCTGACGACATGGCCGAAGGCAACAGACTGGCGGCGGCGATCCGGGTGGAGGGTGTGAGCCACGTCTACCGCCCGCCGCGCGGCAAGCCGGTGCTGGCGCTGGACAAGATCACGCTCGAGGTGCGCGAGCGCGAATTCCTGGCGCTGCTCGGACCGTCGGGTTGCGGCAAGAGCACGCTGCTCTACCTGATGGGCGGCTTCATGCCGATCTCCGAGGGCTCGATTTACGTCGGCGACCGGCCCGTCACCGGTCCGGGGCCGGATCGCGGCATCGTGTTCCAGCACTTCGCCCTCTTCCCGTGGAAGACGGTCCGCCAGAACGTGCTCTACGGGCTCGAGAAGCTCGGGCTGCCGCGCGAGGAGCAGATGCGCCGCGCGCAGCATTACATCGACATGGTGAAGCTCGCCGGCTTCGAGGACAGCTACCCGAACCAGCTCTCGGGTGGCATGAAGCAGCGCGCCGCGATCGCGCGCACCCTCGCCATCGACCCGCAGATCCTGCTGATGGACGAACCGTTTGGCGCGCTCGACGCGCAGACCCGCAGCCTCATGCAGGAAGAGCTGCTGTCGATCTGGCAGCGGACCCGCAAGACGGTCGTGTTCGTCACGCACGACGTGCAGGAAGCCTGCTATCTCGCCGAGCGCATCGCGGTGATGACGGCGCGGCCCGGCCGCATCAAAACCGTCCTCGACTCGCGCTTCGCCGAGAAAGGCCCCGGCCTCCTGAAGTCGCCCGCCTTCGTCGAAAAGGTGGACTATGTGTGGAACCTGGTGAAAGGCGAAGCGATCGCCGCCCAAGGCGGGGCGGCAAAGGCCCCGGGAGTCCAAAGGTAACGTCATGATCGCGACGTTGTGGCGCTACACGCCGCTTTTCATGCTGATCGTGATCTGGGAGGCGGGGACGCGGCTCGGCATCATCTCCAAATGGGCGCTGCCGACCTTCGACAGCGTGGTCATGGCGTGGGTCGGCCTGCTCGACGGCGGCGAGCTGCTCGTCCACGCCGGCGCGTCCTTGATGCGCGGCGGCGCCGGGCTCGGCCTCGCCATCGTCGTGGGCACGGTGCTCGGCATCCTGATGGCGTGGGTCCGGCCGGTCCGGATCATCTTCAATCCGATCGTGCAGGTCTTCTACCCGATGCCGAAATCGGCGCTGATCCCGATCATGATGCTGTGGCTGGGGTTCGGGCACGCGTCCAAGATCATGCTGATCTTCCTCGGCTGCATGCTGCCGGTGACCCTCAGCGCGTTCAACGGCGCCCGCGGCGTCGACCATGTCCTGATCTGGTCGGCGCGCAGCCTGGGCGCGTCGCCGCGCCAGGTCCTGTGGGAGGTGATCGCCCCGGGCGCGCTGCCGGAGATCCTCGCCGGCATCCGCACCGCGATCGCGCTGTCGTTCGTGCTGCTGGTCAGCTCCGAGCTCGTGGTGTCGCGCGAGGGCCTTGGCTACCTCATCGGCTGGCTGGGCGATGGCGGCGTCTATAACGGCATGTTCGCGGTGGTCCTGACCGTCGCCGGGCTCGGCTTCATCGCCGACCGCGGCTGGCTGATGTTCATGCGCCGGGTGCTCTCATGGCGGGACTGATCGGGACG
>DASWFO010000081.1:0-36848 GCA_036394195.1 Alphaproteobacteria bacterium
GTTGATATGGATGTGGTAGCGCAGCCCATAGAGGAGTTGGGGGCCGTTGGTCTGCGGATCGATCGGCTCCATTCGGATATGTTCCCGGAACACGCGCCGTTCGGGGCCTTCCGCTTTAGGGTTGATGTCCACCCCCTGATCGGACTGCCACACGCCGGCCAGGTGACGCAGCGGGCCCAGATTGGTCAGAGTATCCGGCGAGAAATCATCGGGTTCAGTAAAGATGTCATCGGGGATATTCGGCATGGGTTCCTCACGTGGCGCGCACTCGCCGAGAATGCGCATTCACCCTTGCGATGACAAGGATGGCCCAACAGCGCGCTCTGCGCGCTCTGTGGGACCGCCGCCTCGATCAACTCGACACCTATTCTGCTGCAGCAGAAGGAGGAGATGAAATGACCGCCACCCGCAATTTGATCCGCGTGTCGACTTGCGCGTGGTCGACGTTCCGCCCGAGCTCGTCTGGGCGGCATGGACAGTGCCCGAGCACGTCAAAAAATGGTTCACACCGGCGCCGTGGAAGACGGTCGATTGCGAAATCGACCTTCGGCCCGGCGGTATGTTCCGCACGGTGATGCGCTCGCCGGACGGCGAAGACCTAAACAATATTGCCTGCATCCTCGAGGTCGTCCCCCAGCGCAAGCTGGTGTGGACCGAGGCGCTCCAGCCCGGCTACCGGCCGTCGAATCCCGGCTTCGACATCCCGCCCTTCACCGCGATCATCACGATGGAGCCGCGGGGGAAAGGAACGAAATACACCGCGCTTGCGCTGCATAAGGACGAGGACGGCCGCAATGCGCACGACCGGATGGGGTTCAGCGACGGCTGGGGAAAGGCGCTCGACCAGCTCGTCGCCCACGCCAAGACCCTGTAAGCGTCAAAGCGTCGAAGTCCGGCACGCCGGCAAACCTGCCGACGTCACGGATTATCGCTAACGCTCGTGCTCGACCGAATCGGCCGCTATCCCGACCGCCCCGGGAACCGGTTGCGCGCGGCCAGTTCCTTCATCTTGGCCTGCGCCAGCGCGCGGGCGTCGGAGTCCACGTGCATGCCGCGCGGTGGGTTCGCACAGCGCCGGATCTGGTCGACGGCTTTGACCCACTCGGCGCGCTCGTTTGTCGCGAGTGCGGCGATCCGACCCTCCACGTAGTGAAGGTCGTAGGGCGTGTCGAACAGGTCCGTGGCTTTGAATCGTCCCACTAAAGGCTCCGGCGCGATGCGGTCGAGCTGGGCCGGTCAAGACCGGCCCGGCCGCGGGGTTCAGGCAGTGCGTAGGTTCGTCGCCGAGTTCTTCCCGTTCTTCGGGTTACGCTCGACTTCGAAATGCACCTTCTGTCCTTCGGACAGAGTCCCCAACCCGGCCCGCTCCACCGCGGATGCGTGCACGAACACGTCGCTCGTGCCGTCCTCCGGCGCGATGAATCCGAAGCCCTTGGTGGCGTTGAACCATTTTACTGTACCGATTGCCATTGGAATGTCCTTCCATGCATAAATGCCGACCGACGGATGTCGGCCGGGCCAAACAACGATCTGGAAGGGTAACCGGGCGGCCCATGGGCGCACCGAAACGGGGCCAACCCAAAACGAGGTGACAAGGTCAGCATAAGGTTTTTCGGGCCGTCTGGCAAGGTGACAGGATTCCCACGGCCGTGGCGCTTAATTGGGCATCCGGTCCGGATCCGCCGGACGACCCGCGGCGGCACCGCCGGGCCTTTCGGCCCGGCCGGGCCAATGCGGGGCCGTCGGCTTCACTGAACCAAACGGCGAGGCGCGGTCCGGCTCCGGATGGGGGAGTGCCGTGGACGGCTTGGTGGGCGGGAGCTGGTCCGCGGTCATCTATGCCCCTTCGGCCTGCTGCCGGTTTGCCGCCCCGGCCCTCTGTTGGCGGGCGACGAGCTTCTTTTGCTTTTCGATCATTGCCGCGTAGCGACGCTTGAGGCTCGCCTTGACCGGAACATTCTCGCGCAGCGCGCGGCCGACCACCAGGGCCGTGACGCCCTCCTCGGCGGTCAGCGTCCAGGCCCAATTCCCGATGCGTTTGTTGGTCAACAAAGCCTGCCCCCAAAATGCGTCGACGCCGCCCGCGTCCGCCGAAGCTGCGCGTGCCGCGAATTCAAGAGTTGCGCGCGGTTGCGCGTTTCGCGGCCGGGCGCTTCTTGGCCACGACCGGCGGCGGCGGAGCCGCCGCGTCGCGCGCCAGCCGCGCCGCGCGCAGCTTATCCGTGAGGGCCGCGTCTTTCTGCGCCTTCGCGTCGGTGATGGTTTTCCACTCTGGTGTCTTGTCGTTCGCCATGACGATTGGCCCTTCCTGATCCGAGTTGATCTGATCGGGTCATCCCGCCCGATCTGTGCACAAAGCCTCGTCGCGGACGTTCTGGCTGATGAGCTTGCCCCCGCGCCACACCTCCGCCGCGGTGGCCACGGGATCCTTATTCAGGAGCCCGACCACCCAGTCGACCGCGTCGCGATCGGTCAAGAACCGGCCCCGATCGGCGCTGATCATCAGCGACGAACCGTTGCGGAAGAACCAGCGATATTCGCCCATGGCACTCCTACCTTGAGTTCGCCGCGGGCGGGTCGGTCGGAGGCAGCGCATCCGCCGGGTCGGCCAACCGTGCGAGGTCGGCCAGGGCGCTCGCGATGACCTGCTGGCGTCGCGGATCGCGCCCCTCCGGCGTAGTGGCGAACAGTTCGATCAGGTAGCGCGCCTTGGCGGCGGCGTCCGCCCACGTGATCGCGGGAGACGCGAACAGGTGGCGCTCGAGCTCGGCCTGGCGGTGCCGCAGCGCCGCCTGGTCGTCCTGCACCTCGCGAAGCTCGCGCCGGAGCTCGGTCGCCTTTTGCGCGCCCATGCCCCGGTGCGTGTCGAGGACGACTGGGTCATCGGTCATCGTGCAACTCCCCCGCTCGCTTCCGTTCACGCCGCACCCGCGGGGCGGGAATTCGCCCGGTCGCGCCGCCAGGCCGGATGCTGCCGGATGATTCCTTCCGCCGCGCGCCGGGCCGCGCTCAGGATTTCGTCGTTGCACCAGGCATGGGCTTCGCCCTTGGCGACGACCTTCTTCTGGGTTTTGTGAAACGCGCCGTCTGGACCCACCATCTCCACCGAAACGAGTGCGGCCGCCGGACGGACCGTCCGCGAGACGGTCACGCTCCGATGGTCGTCGGTCAGGGTGTGATCGATGTGGACGCTGACCCGGATGCTCGGCCGCACCATGGCGGCAATGATCTGCTGCGCTGCGGCTGCCCGGTCGCCGGCGGTCCGCTCGCTCATGCGGGCCCACCCTCGCCGGAGCCGCCCATCCCGAGTTGCGCCCGCCGGACCAGCCCCGCGACGTCTCCGAGCGGGCAAAGAATCGCCGCCAGGCCCTCGAGAAAACCCGGCTCGCCCGCCCGGAAGCCCTCGCTGTTGGTCAACAAAATGACCGGGGTCGCCGACTTATGGTCGCGGACCAGGCGCGCCAGCGCCACGCCGTGCGGGTGTCCCCGCGGCATGCGGATCGTGGTGATGAGCCCGTCGATTTCACACCCGCGCAACAGGCCGATCGCGCTGATCGAATCGGACGCCAGCATGACGCTGAATCCGGCGTCGGACAGGGCGCGCTTGGCGGCGGCGCCGAAGGCCTCGTCCGGGGACACGAGCATCAAGTTGGGATTTCGGTCGAGCGAATCGGTCGGTGTCGCCGCCGCAGCCGCAGCCGGGCTCGGGGTCGTGGGGGCGGGCGGACGCGTAAAGGGAGACGGGGAAGCGGACAGGCGCCGGTACATGGACGTGCTCCTCGGGTTTGACGGGAGCACGCAACACCAGGGGCGCCGCTCTCTCAGCCACCAGCGTCAGGTCCGCTCGGGGTCGTGCTGGTGATCCTAATAATGTAGGCGCGGAGAGCCTTAATTACGAGGCTAAAAATGGGGGGCGGGCGGGGTGCCGCCCGCGGTTTCGACGGCCGCCCAGTAGCTTACGTACCGGAAATGGCGCGTTTGCGGTCGTTTCAAGCCGCGATTCTCAGCACGGCAGTGTAGTGACAAGCGGCAGCCGCCAGCACCAACAGGTGCCAGATCGCGTTGTGAAATCGCAGTCCGCGCCAGAGATAAAAAACCACGCCCAAGGAGTACGTAGCACCACCCGCGACGAGCAGATCGATCGTCGTCGAGTCGAGCGTCGCCTGGATCCGTCCGAATGCGGCCAGTGCGGTCCAGCCAAGCGCAAGGTAGACGAGGATCGAGAGCCGCTCGAAATAGTGGGGTGCCAGGAGCTTGGCGGCGGCTCCGGCCAGGGCGACGGCCCAGACGAAAACGGTGACCGAAAGCGACCACATGTCGTCGCCGAAGCGCGTCGTGAACGGCGTATATGTGCCGGCGATCATCAGGAAGATGGCCGCATGGTCGAGCCGGCGCAGGAACGCCCGCTTGTCTTCGGCAGCCAGATTGTAAAGAGCTGAGCAGCACAGCATCGCCATGAGGCCGAACGTGTAGATGATGATCGGCACTAAACGGCCGTTGTCAGCCCCGGATGCGACGGTTGCGAGAAGGCTCGCCGCGCCGATCGCCCCCAGCAACGTCCCGCCGATGTGGACCCAGTGATCCACCGCGATCTCGCGTGAGGCAGCGCGCGGCGGTCCGGGGCCGATCAGCTCGGCGCGTCCGGCCGCGGCGCCTTCAGTTGGCACGAAGGATCATTGGCGCGGTGTGGCTGGGCGATTGGCTTGCGGAGCGATGCCGCCCGAGTCCGCGAGCGGCATGGTCTGCAGCCCGGCGGCGGGGACGCCGACGGACTCGGCCGCCTCCCAGTCGACGGAGCCGCTCGCGATCCACAGATAGACGACGCAGCCGGCTAAAACCAGGATCAGCCACAGCTGCCACCGGCGCGACAGGATCATGCGCCATTGGCGCCAGGCTCGCGGCGCTGAAGCGGCGGCGGCCAAGCGAACCGTCGCCGACAAATCCGGCAACAGCTTGATGAGCCGCGCCGCCGTGCCCGACACATCGACCGCCGGAGGTGGGTTGGGCAGGTTGGCGATCGCTTTCGACAGGATGATGGCGGCCGCCGCCCGCGGCATGGTCGCCAGGCGGACGGCTTCCCGCGATGGGTCGAGATTGAGCCGTGCCAGCGCCGAGACGACGCTGAGCGTCATTCCGCTCGGCTCCGTCCAGACCTGGGCGAACAGGAAGCCACTGTAGTCCGGCGTGTCAGACAAAGCTGGCGCGACCTCGCGGTGGTGCGGCGTCATGGGCGACCTCGACGGGGCGGAGCCGCATTTCTCTCGGCCGCCGGCGCCCGGAGGATCGGCGGCGATACGGGACACATAGTTGCCGCATTCCGGTTTGCGAAGGGGCGGCGGGAAATATCGCCCCTCCGCGGGGCTCCGGCCGGCCGCCGCGCGGCGGCCGATGAAAGCGTCTTGAACGTTGCGATCGTTAAGCAAAACCCCTCGCGCTGGTTGTTTGGGGAGGGCGTGGGCGGTTGACGCGGATTTCGGAGTCCTATCTATAAGCCCGGCACGCGCGCATTCGGCCTTCCGGACGGCCTCGAGAGAATCGTTTTCGTGAGTACTCCGCAACACTCCGACCGGGTCTGGCCGAGCCTCCGGCGCATCCTGAAACTGGCCCTGGCGCCGGTCGCCCTGGTTCTGGCCATCCTCTACTTCCTGATCGACGGCATCGTGCTGTCGTTGGTCCGGCGGCCGATGGCCTGGCTGATGCACCGGCCGCTGGTGGCCCGGCTCATGGCCCAGATCGCGCGGCTGGGGCCGTACGCGACCCTCGCGCTCATGCTGGTGCCGATCGTCGTCTTGGAGCCGTTGAAGCCCATTGCCTTGTATCTTCTCGCGAAGAAGCACGTCCTGGCGGGCACGACGCTGCTGGTGATCGCCGAGGTGCTGAAGGTCGTGATCGTCGAGCGGCTGTTCCATCTCAGCCGCAGCAAGCTGATGCACATCCCGGCCTTCGCCCGGATCTACCACTTCGCCGCCGGATGGCTGAGCTATCTCGAAGCGTTGCCGCCGTGGCAGTTCATGATGCGCCGCGTCGATGAAATCAAGGCGGCGTCGCGGCGGCTGCGCCGGTTCATGAGCAGCTGAGCCTATGGATTGTCGCGGCCGGCAATCTCGGCCTGCCACGGCGCCACCCGTCGCTCGATCACCCCGATCAGCGAGTTCAGCCCGATCGCCAGTACCATCAGCACGATGATCGGCACGAACATGGTCGCGGTATCGAAATTGTTCGCCGAGTTGATGATGATGGCGCCGAGCCCCGAGATCGTGGTGAAGAACTCCGCGATTACCATCGCCACCACGGCGCGTCCGACCGCGAGCCGGATGCCGGCCATGATATAGGGCAGGGTCGCGGGAAGGATGATCCGGCGCAGGATCGTCGTGTTGGGCGCGACGAATGCCTTCCCGACCTCGATCAGGCTCTTCGGCACCGCGGTGACACCGAGCCACGTGTTGATGCAGATCGGAAAGATCGACATCAGCAGGATGACCGCCACCTTCACCCCGAAGCCCAGCCCCAGCCACAGCATGAGGAGCGGCACCAGCGCCACCAGCGGCATCGCGTAGCCGGCGGTGACGTACAGCCCGAGCGCCGCCTCCATCACCCAGAACCGGCCGATCACGAGGCCGAGCGGCACGCCGATGACGATGGCCAGCAGGTAGCCGACGAGGAACGGCTGCAGACTCTGCAGCAGGGCTTTGGAGAGCTTGCCGGAGAGGACAAGGTCCCAGAACGCCTCCGCGATGGCGCTCGGGTAGGAGCCGAAGATCGGGTTGATCTGCCGTCCGAAGACTTCCCACAGCGCCACCGCCACGATCAGCGACGCCAGCGTGATCAGGGCCCGCGGGGGCCGCCGGCGGCTTCGCTCGCCGGGCTCGTCGTCCGCCGCCGCCGGCGTCGGCCGCTGGCCGGCCGGGTCGAGGACCGCGGTCTTGTCGCTGGGGCTCAATGGACGGACTCCGCCGGCCCATGCAGCGAGCGCCAGATCCGGTAGCGCGTCTCGGCGAACTCCGGCAGGCCGCGGATGACACCCAAATCGCCGCGCGGCCGCGCCAGCGGCACGTCGTAGACGTCCTGGATCCTGCCGTCGCGCATGACGATGATCCGGTCCGCGAGCAGGACGGCCTCGTCGAGGTCGTGCGTCACGAACAGGATCGTCTTGTGGGTCCGGGCGTGGATGTCGAGCAACTCCGCCTGCATGGCCTCGCGGGTCTGCGCGTCCAGCGCTCCGAACGGCTCGTCCATCAGCAGCACCTTCGGATCGATGGCCAGCGCCCGGGCGATGCCCACCCGTTGCTTCATGCCGCCCGATAGCTGGTGCGGCCGGCGATTGGAGGAGTCCTTCAAGCCGACGAGGTCGAGATACTGCATCGCCGTGTCGCGAAGGGCGGCACCCCGCACCCCCTTCATCTCGAGGCCGAACGTCACGTTCTCCAGTGCGGTCAGCCACGGCAGCAGCTCGGCATGCTGGAACACCATGCCGCGGTCGTAGCCGCACGCCTTCACCTCGCGGCCGTCGACCGTCACCCGGCCGCCGGTGGCCTGCTCGAGGCCCATGGTGACGCGCAACGCCGTGGTCTTGCCGCAGCCGCTCGGTCCGATCAGCACGACGATCTCGCCGTCGCGGACGGTGAAGCTGACGCGGTCCAGGGCCTGAACCTTGTGCACTTTGCCGTCGAGGTGGAGCGTGAACCGCTTCGAGACGTCGATCAGGCTGACCTCACCCATGCCGCACCCCGGTCATTTCGCGCCCACTCCCCCGATACGAGTGAACGCCGCGGCGCGGATGTCGGACTCCACGGCTCTGGCAATGTCGAAGCGCTGCTTCAGGGTCCCGTCCTTGACCAGTTGATCGGCCATCCAGGCAAGCTTTGCCACCGGCAATGAATACTCGGGATCGACGGCCTGCGTCCGGAGCGCGTTGTCGTACACGAATTCGGGTCGCGGATCGTCGGGCTTGATGCCGGTGATCTGGCGGGTGAGACGTACCGCGTCGTCGCGATGCGCGACGGCATGGCGAAAGCCTGTGATCAGCGCCGCCATGAACCGCACCGCGTCGTCGTGACGCGCGGCCAGGTTTTTGCCCGTCGACATCACGCATTCGCGGACATAGTCCGGCAGGGCATCCTTCGCCGCGACCAGCATCTTCACGCCTTGCTTCTCGGCGATCGGCAGGTACTCGTTGGACACGATCGCCGCATCGGCGACGCCGGCCACCACCGCCTTGAAGCGGTCGAGGTCGCTGCCGAGATTGGCGAAATTCACCGTCGCGGCGGGGACGCCGGCCTGCTCCAGCATGGCGCGCGCGACCACCGCCGGGTTCGCGGACGGGGCGGAGATCGCGAAGGTTTTGCCCTTGAGATCGGCGAGCGCCTGCACCTGGCCGCGAACGAAGATGCCGTAGGGCAGGCCGGGCCATGGGCAGCCGATGATCTTGAGGTCGCCGCCGCGCGACGCCGCGATGATCGAGCCGACCGGACCGCCGTCGAAACTGTCGATCTCGCCGGCGAGGAGCGCCTGCAGCGCGATGATGTCGGTCTTGAACTGCACGATGTCGAGCTTGATCGACTGCTTGTCCGCGAACCCCTGGTCGACCATCCAGAAGAAGCCGGCGTCGCTCTTGGCTTCGATCATGCCGTGCCGCCACGGCGCCTGGGGCTGCGCCGCCGCCGTGCCCATGGCACACGCCAGGCCCAGGGCCCACGCCAGGAATCCCGCCGCGACGGCGCTGCAACGTCCCGCGATCTTCGATTGGCACCGGCGGCTCGTCACGGCCGCTTCCTCCCTCGCCCGTCAACCGGCGGCCACCTTATCGGGAAGCGGCCCAAAAAAGAACCCCTGCCGGAAGGCAGGGGTTCGAAGGCGCTGGCCGGAGCCGAAGGTTCCGGCCGTGTCGGGTGCGTGTCAGTTCTGGATGTCGACGTTGTTCCGCTCTTTGATGAACAACGCGCCGACGACCACCGTCATCACCGCGACGATGATCGGGTACCAGAGGCCGTAGTAGATGTCCCCCTGGGCCGCGACCAACGCCGTCGCGAGCAGCGGCAGCATGCCGCCGAACCAGCCGTTGCCGATGTGGTAGGGCAGCGACATCGAGGTATAGCGGATCTTGGTCGGGAACAGCTCGACCAGGAATGCTGCGATCGGCCCGTACACCATGGTCACGTAGATCACCATGATGACGAGCAGCAGTTCGGTCATGCCCCAGTTGATCTTGGCGGGGTCGGCCTTGTCGGGATAGCCGGCCGCTTTCAGCGCGGCGGCGACCTTTGGCTGGTCCCAACCTTCGAGCTTGGTGCTGCCGATCGTGACCGCGACCGGACCCGTTCCATTCTCCGACTTGAAGGACAGGCCCGCCTTGGTCAGGTAGTCCTTCGCCCGGTCGCACTCGGTGAACGTCGACCATGGGCCGACGAAGATGTGGAAGTTGCACTGCGCCGGATCGGCGGTGACCACGAGCGGGGTCTTCTGCTGGAACGCTTCGAGGTCCGGGTTGGCGAAGTGGGTGAGCCCCTGGAAGAGCGGGAAATACGTGATCGCGGCGATCGCGCAGCCCGCCAGGATGATCTTCAACCGGCCAATCCGGTCCGAGAGCCAGCCGAATACGATGAAGAACGGCGTGCCGATGATCAGCGAGAGCCCGATCAGGGTATACGCCGTGACGTAGTCCACCCTCAGCGAGATGGTCAGGAAGAACAGGGCGTAGAACTGGCCAGTGTACCAGACGACGCCCTGGCCCGCCGTTGCACCCAGCAGCGCCAGGAGCACGTACTTGTTGTTCGGATAATGGAGGAAGCTTTCGGTGAGCGGGGCTTTCGAGCCGCGCCCCTCGGCGACCATCCGCTGGAACACCGGCGATTCATTCAGCTTGAGCCGGATGTAGACCGAGAAGATCAGCAGGATCAGCGACACCAGGAACGGGACGCGCCATCCCCAATCGATGAAGATCTTGGTGTCCATCTGGGTCCGGCAGAGCCCGATGACGGCCAGCGATAGGAAGAAGCCCAGCGTCGCGGTCGTCTGGATCCAGCTCGTGGCATAGCCGCGCTTGTCGTGCGCCGCATGCTCGGCCACGTAGGTTGCCGCACCGCCGTATTCGCCGCCGAGGGCCAAGCCTTGCAGCAGGCGCAGCGTGACCAGCAGCACCGGCGCGCCCCAGCCGAAGACCGAGAACGTCGGCAGCAGGCCGACGGCGAAGGTCGAGCCGCCCATCACCACGATGGTGATGAGGAAGGTGTATTTGCGGCCGACGAGGTCGCCGATACGGCCAAAGATCAGTGCGCCGAAGGGCCGGACCAGGAAGCCGGCGGCGTAGGTGGCGAACGCCGACAGCAGCGCGGCGGTCTCGTTACCGGACGGGAAGAACAGGGCGGCGAAAAACGGCGCCAGCGTCGCGTACAGATAGAAGTCGTACCATTCGAACACCGTGCCGAGCGAGGAGGCGAAGATGACCTTTCGCTCTTCCTCTTTGGAGACCAGGCGTCCGCGTGGCGCGTAGCCCGCTGCAACTGTCGTCATGATCGGTTACCCCCGTTGTGGTTGAACGTCAGACTGAGGCGATGTCCGCCGGCCGGCGGCACGGTGCCGCGCATGCGATGGCCATGGCCGTGAAGGTTCACTGGCGAGGAGTGGGATCGGCGTTTCTCCCGGGCGTTTCTCCGCTGTGCGGAGAATCTGCCTAGTTTCTTGGCACGGAACTCTAGGCGGGCCGCGGCCGCCGCCACAATTAGGGTAAACCCTAATGGATTAACGACGATTCGGCCGCCTTAGGGTCGGCCACCCGACGCCCGGTTAGCGGTGTTCCGCCGCCAGCATCGACACGCGGACCAGCTCGGCGACCGAATGGACGTTGAGCTTCTCCATGATCCGCGCGCGGTGGACCTCGACGGTCTTGATGCTGACCGCCAGCTCGTCGGCGATGACTTTATTGGGCTTGCCCGCGACGACGTGCTGCATCACCTCCTGTTCGCGCGGCGTCAGCGTGGCCAGGCCGCTGCGCACGGCGTCCTCGCGCTGCCGCCGGGCCAGGCTTGCGGCACTGCGCTCCAGGCACTGCCGGGCGAGGTCGACTACCTTCTTGTAGTCGAAGGGTTTGACCACGAAATCGACCGCGCCGTGCTTCACCGCTTCGACGGCGCGCGGCACGTCGGCGGTGGCCGAAATGAAGATCACCGGCAGCTCGGCGCGGCTCTCCTTGAGCTGGGCCTGCAGGCGCAGGCCGTCCATGCCGCCCAGCGTCAGATCGAGCAGCAGGCAGGCCGGGCCGTCGCCGCGCGGCTGGGCGAGAAACTCCTCCGCGGTCGCGAAGCTCTCGACGCGCACGTCCTCCCGCTTCATGAGCCAGGTCAAGAGACGGCGGATCGACGGGTCGTCGTCGACGACATACACGGTCGGCTCGGCGTTGGGACGAATGGCGGATCGTCCGGCCGGCGCATCTGCCATGCGTGGCCCTCCCTAACCGCGGTATTTTGCTGACGGCGCCGCGACTTGGCAACCGGCAAGGGCGCTGGCCTGGGGCGCCGCGGCGGCCGTCATTTCGCCGCTTCCAGGGTTTGCGCCTGTGCGGCGATCGGGATGGTGAAGATGAAGACCGCGCCGTGCCCCGGCCGGCTCTCCGCCCAGATCCGTCCGCCGAAATGCTCGATGATCCGCCGCGAGATCGGCAGTCCCAGGCCGGAGCCGGCTGGCTTGTTGGTGAGGGCATCGCCGACCTGGCGGAATTTCTCGAAGATCGTATCGAGATCCTGGGCGGCGATCCCAGGCCCATTGTCGACGACACGGATCTCGAGCGCCGCGCCAAGGCGCCGCACCGTCACCGCGACGCGGCCGGTGCCCGAGCGGCAGAATTTCACCGCGTTCGACAGCAAATTGATGAACACCTGCATCAGCTGGTCGCGGTCCGCGCGCACCTGCGGCAGGTCGTCCGGCAGCCCGGCGGCCAGCGTCACCGACTTGTCGCTGAACAGGCCGCCCACGGCCGCCGCGGCATCGGCCACCACGCCCCGCAGATCGACCGGGCCGATCTGCCAATCGAAGCGGCCGGCGTCGATCTTGGCCAGGTCGAGCACCTGGTTGATCAGGCGCGTGAGGCGCCCGCTCTCCTTGGTGATGATGCCGAGAAACTCCCGGCGCTGCTCGGCGGGAATGTCCGGGTTGTCGTGCAGGATCTCGGAGAACGAGCGGATCGACGTCAGCGGCGTGCGCAGCTCGTGGGTCACCGTCGCAATGAAATCGTCCTTCAGCCGGTCCAGCTCCTTGAGCCTTGCGTTCACCGCCCGCAGCTCGGCCGACGCCGTCTCGAGCTCGGCCGATTTTTGCTCGAGCTGGCGGCTGTATTCGATGACTTGCGACGCCTCGTCGAGGATCGCCATGACCTCTTCGAGGCCGAGATTTTCGCCTTTGACCACCGAGGCGACCATCACGCGCGCCGACGCGGCGCCGATCGCCCCGGCCAGGAGTCGCTCGGTGAAGTGCAGCAACGGCACGTCGGCGGCGGCGAGCTTCGCGAGGTTGAGGCCGCGGGCCGCCGCATGGCCGGCGAACGCGCGGTCGGCCCGCTCGCGACCGATGAACCGCGCCACCAGCGCGTGCAGGTCGCGGTACGATGCCTGGCCGCGCCACAGACCGCGTCTGTCCCGTGCCGCCGGCTGCTGGAACGCCTCGACGAAGCGGGTGGCCTGGATGCGTTCGGTCGGGCTTTGCCGGGTGGTCAGGGACACGGCGACATAGACGCCGGCGTTGCCGATCAGGCTCCAGAACAAGGCATGCGCCAGCGGATCGAAGCCGGTCAGCCCGAACAGGGCGTAGGGGTTCAACAACGCGATGCCGAAGAGACCATCGGTCAGGAACGCCTCGGACAGCCAGCCCGAGCGGGCAAACGACGGCAGCAACAGCGTATAGATCCAGATCGCGAAGCCGAGCGAGAGCCCGGCCAGGGCGCCGGCGCGAGTCCCGCCGCGCCAGTAGATCCCGCCGATGATCGCCGGCGCGAACTGCGCCACGGCGGCGAAGGACAGCAACCCGATGGTGACCAGCGCGTAGGACCCGCCGATCAGCCGGAAGTACAGATAGCCGAGGAACAGGATCAGGACGATGCTGCCGCGCCGGATCGCGATCAGAAGCCGGGTCAGGTCGCCGCGCTGGGTCAGCCGCAACCACGGCATGCGCAACAGGATCGGCATTACGAGGTCGTTGCAGATCATGGTCGAGAGCGCGATGGTCTCGACGATGACCATGCCGGTGGCCGCCGACAGGCCGCCGATGAAGGCGAGCAGCGTGATCACCGGGCTGTCCGCCAGCATCGGCAAGGTGAGCACGAAGGTGTCTGGATCGACGCTGCCCGGCTCGAAGCTCAAAAGCCCGGCGAAGGCGAGCGGCAGCACGAAGACGTTGATCAGCAGCAGGTAGAGCGGAAACAGCCACACCGCTTTTCCGAGATGGCGCTCGTCGACGTTCTCCACCACCAGGACCTGAAACTGCCGCGGCAGGAACAGGATCGCCGCCATCGACAGGATCATCAGCGTGATCCAGCCGCTGTCCCCGCTGGTGCCGATGCTCGTCAGCAGGGGTGCTATGTCCGGGCGCGCGGCCACCCGGCTGAAGATGTCGCCGAGGCCGTCGAACATGGAATATGTGACGAACAAGCCGACGGCAAGGAAGGCGATGAGCTTGACGACGGATTCGAACGCAATGGCGGTGACCATCCCGTCGTGCCGCTCGGTCGCGTCGATGTGGCGCGTCCCGTAAAGTATGGCGAACGTGGCCATGAGCGCTGCGACGTAGAGCGCCGTATCGCCGAGGATCGACGACGCGGCGTCGTCGCCGGCGACGCCAGCGCCGGCATACGACGACTCAGATAGGACATGGTAGCTGGCCGAGACGGCCTTCAGCTGCAGGGCGATATAGGGCGTGATGACGACGACCGCGATGACCGTCACCAGCCCGCCGAGCAGCTGGCTCTTCCCGTACCGCGAGGCGACGAAATCGGCGATGGATGTGATGCGGTTGCTCTTGCTGATGCGCAGGATCTTCCGCATCACCGGCCACCACAGCACGGCGACCAGCGTCGGCCCGAGATAGATCGGCAGGAAGTCCACGCCGCTCGTCGCCGCCCGGCCGACGCTGCCATAGAAGGTCCACGCCGTGCAGTAGACGGCGATCGAGAGCGCGTAGACATAGGGGCTGGCGACGACGCTCCGGCCGGCATCGGCGCGCTTGTCGCCCCAATATGCGATCTCGAACAGCAGGCACAGATAGCCGAATCCGGCGCCGAGAACGAGCCAGGCCGGCAGCACGACGCCTCCTACTCGTCGGACGCGGCGGGGTCGGGCACGTTGCGCTCCCGCTCGCTCCGGCTTTCGCGTTCGATGATCAGCGCCAGCAGTCCGATCAGAACCGCCCACACGGCAAACAGATACAGGAAGAGGACGGGCACGCCGGCGATCAGGATCTCGGTGCGGAAGATCGCCATCAGCGGCGGATCGATGGCAAGACAGCCAAACAGGAAGATGGCGATCAGGCGCTCGCCGGTCCGGCTCTCTCTCATCGGCCGTCCACCGTCTGCGCTTCGAGGAGCTGTCTGACCCGCTCCACCAGCTCGCGGGTCGAGAATGGCTTGGTGACGTACGCGTCGGCGCCCATCGCCAGCCCTTTCTCCTGTTCGATGTCGCGGCTCTTCGCCGTGAGCATCACGATCTTGACGTCCTTGCCGCCGGGAGCCGCGCGGATGGCCGCGCACACCTCATAGCCGTTGCGGCCCGGCATCATCACGTCGAGCAGGATCAGGTCCGGGGCCCGCTCCGCCACCGCTCGGTGGGCCGCATCGCCGTCGCGGGCCGTCGACACCTCGTATCCGGCGTGCCGAAGCAGGAACTCCAGCGATAAGACGATATTCGGCTCGTCGTCGACCACCAGAATCGACCGCGCCATCGCCGGGCTTCCCCTCAATTCCAAGACGCGGCAGCGTGCCTGGCGCCGCGGGTTGCAGGCAGTCTACCGCCGCTTCGCCGCTGCTGTCACGGCTCCGTCCTTCGACGTGGCCGGCGATCCCGCTGGTCGGGCTCCTTCTACCCGATCGGCATTGCGGCGATCGGCGTGGTGGTGGGCGGTCTCAGCATGCGGGCCGCGCCTACGCGCCACGTCAAGATCTGGGAAGAGGTCGGCGGCGCCCCGCCGCTGGTCCCCGACCAGCCCTGATCCCGGCGGATCAACAGACGCGGCCCCGAAGGCGACTTCGGGGCCGTTTTCTTTGGCACGCCGACCGGATGCTGATCGTCAACCCGACCCTGGGATGCCGGCTATCGCCGGCCGGGCGTCATCGCGACGCGACCGTAGGCGGGGTCATGGGAACGTCGAATTCGTGGAAGCCGCCCTGGGCGCGTGCGACGACTATCGGGACGCTGCTCCGCCGGATGACACGGGCGACGAGAAGCCGCTGCAGGAACGTGTCGATCAGCCCGTCGCTTCCCGAGCTCAGCACGATTTGACCGACATCCAGCTCTTGCGCCAGCCGCAGGATGTGGCGGACGGCGTCTCCGGAGCGGATATGGATCTCGTAAGCCAGGCCGGCGCATTCGAGGATCTGGCGTGCGCCGGCGAGCGCGGCTTCGCCGGCGTCCCGCTGAAAGGCACGGATGGCCGCCATGCCGACGAAGTGACGGACGAGGCCATCGAACGCCGGCTGCAGGTTCAGGAGATGGATCGTGCCGATCGCGCCCTGCCGGGCCTGGGCGACGACCTCCCACACGGCACTCTCGGCCTGTTCCGTGCCGTCGACCACCAGCAAAACTCCATTCATGGCTACCTCCCTACCGATTCGCCCATCGGGCGCGCGAAGGCGGGTTGACGATCGCCGGCGTCGGTGACCGCGTGCGGCAGAGCCTGCCGACGTCGCAGTGTGATGTTCAGCGCTTCGACGAAGACCGAGAAGACGATCGCAACATAGAGGTACCCGCGCGGAATCTCGAACCCGAGCCCGTCGGCGACGAGGGCCACGCCGATCAACAGCACGAAGGCGAGCGCCAGCATCTTCAGCGTCGGATGGCGCAGGATGAAGCGCATGACCGGTCCGGACGCGACCAGAAGAGCAACCGACCCGATGACGACGGCCGTTGCCGTGATCCACAAGTCCTGGCTCATGGCCACCGCCGCCATGACCGAGTCGAGGGAGAACACGATATCGACCGCGATGATGATCACCAGGGCCATGACGAAATTGGCGGCCCGGCGGCGCGGCCCCTCCGCCGGTCCGGCGGTCTCCAGCGCATCGTGCATTTCGCGCACCGCCTTGACGATCAGGAACAGTCCGCCGGCGAGCATCAGCAGGTCGCGTCCCGACAGAACGAGATCGCCGATACTCATCAGCGGCGCCGTCAAGCCGACGATCCAGGTAATCGAGAACAGAAGCAGCAGACGCGTCAGCGTTGCCAGCGCAAGCCCGATCACGCGGGCGCGTCCGCGCTGGTGCGGGGCGAGCGTGCCTGCCACGATCGCGATCACGACGAGGTTGTCGACGCTGAGGACGACCTGCAGGCCGCTCAGAGTCACCAGGCTGACGATGGTTTCGAGGCTCACCACGTTCCGGCGGATCCTGCCTTTGTTCCGCCAAGCCTAGCCAGGGCCGGCCGGACGCGGAATCGTGGCGAACCGCTAGTGGTTTTCCGCTATCGGCCCTCTGACGCTCAGCCCTCCAGCCGAATCGCCATCCGCACCAGCTCCGACAGGCTGCGGGCGCCCATTTTCTCCATGACGCGCGCGCGATGGATCTCAACCGTCCGCAGGGCGATTTTGAGGTGCTGCGATACGGTTTTGTTGGCGCTTCCCGCAACCACCAGGTCCATGACCTCCTTTTCCCGGGCGCTCAGCGTCGCGGCGCGGGCCTGGAGAGCCTGGCGATCGAGCGCGGTCAGCGATGCAGCGACCCGTGGAACCCGCAGCGCCTCGTTCACGGCCGTCAGAATGGCGTCGGAGTCGAAGGGCTTCTCGATGAAGTTGACCGGGCCCGCCTTCAGGGCGGCGACCGCCATCGGCACGTCGCCGTGGCCGGTGATGATGATCACCGGCAGGGCTACGGAGCGGCGCCGGATCTCACGCTGCAGCTCCAGGCCGCTCATGCCCGGCATGCGCACGTCGAGCAGCAGACAGCCGGTCAGGTCGGGGGGCAGTGCCGCGAGAAAGGACTCCGCCGAGCCGAAGGTCAGGACGTCGAACTCGTGGAGGGTCAGGAGCGCTTTCAGCCCGCGCCGGATACCGTCGTCGTCGTCGACCACGAACACGGTCTGCCGTGTGCTCGTCCGGGTCTCAGTCGTCATTCTCGCCGCCGTAGGCCGGAATCGTGAAATGCACCTCGGCGCCGCCCGCGCCGGCGACGCCCGCCCAGATCCTGCCGCCATGCGCCTCGATGATGGAACGGCTGATCGCCAAGCCGAGGCCCATTCCGGTCTGCTTTGTCGTCGCGAAGGGCTGGAACAGCCGCTGCGCGATTTCGGGCGGAAACCCAGGGCCCGTGTCGGCGACGCAGATCTCGACGATGGAGGGCTCCTCGATCGCGAGCGACGCCCGGACGACGATCTCGCGTTTGGTGTCGCGCTGCTGGGCCATCGCGTCGATGCCGTTCCGGACCAGGTTGAGCAGCACCTGCTCGATCTGGATCGGGTCCGCCAGGACCGGTGGCAGCATGTTGTCGATTTGCGTGGCGACGCGCACGCTGCTTTGGGCGGCATCGCCGCGGGCCAGGTCGACGGCGGAGCGGACGATCTGCGACACGCTCGTGCGCACGCGGCGCATGTCTCCCGGCTGGAGGAATTCGCGGGTGCTCTTGATGATCTCACCCGCGCGCATGATCTGCTGGACCGTCTGGTCGATCATCTCCCGGGCTTCGGCGCGGACGGCCTCGTCGCCGGTGGGTCGCGAGCGAAGGACGGTTTGGCAGGCGCGGGCAAACGAGATGGCGGAGGTCAGCGGTTGATTGAGTTCGTGAGCGATCGCGGCGGCCATTTCGCCGGTGGTCGTGAGCCGGGCCGCCTGGGCCAGCTCGGCTTCGTGTTTCTTGGCCCAGCGCAGCGCCGCATCGGCGCGGCGGCGCTCCTCGACCACGCTGCCGAGGAGCAGGCCGGTTACCGCGACGGCGAGCATCAAGAGCTGGTCCTGCGTGACCACGTAGGCATCGAAGCCTTTGATTTGAGTGGCGACGATCAATCCGACCTGGGTCGCCACGATGCCCCACGTGGCACCCATGAGACCACCCCGCAGCGCGATCCAGATCAGGGGCAGGAACAAAAGATAGGAAAATTCGAAATGCTGCAGCTGCTCGCGCCCGAACATGATCCACAACGCGAGCGCGATCACCGTGAGCTGCAGCACGGCCTCGATCGCACTCCAGGATTGCCGCACGGCGAGCCGGCGTTCGCGGTCCATCAGCAGCAGCAGAAACGGTGTCAGGACGGCGATGCCGATCACGTCGCCAACCCAGTAGCGCAGCGTGAGGGTCGGCATTTCGTGCCACGAGACGACCTGGGCGGTGGCAAAGACCCACATGACGGCGAGGGCGACGACGGCGCTGGTCGCGAGTGCCACGCCCAGCAGCGCCAGGAGCGAGCGATGATCGTCCAGGCGCAGCGATATGTTGAGCCGGCGCCGCAGGAAGGCGGCGGCGGCACCGTAGCAAACCGTCACGATCAAGGCGCCCGTGGCAGTGGCGACGGGCGGGGTCAGAAATCCCCGCAGGAGCAAGTCGGCCAGAATGAAGGCGGCAAACGACACAAAGAAGGCGGGCAGCCCCTGCGCCAGGAACAATGCGAAAATCAGCCCCGCCGGCGGATTCCACGGCGTGATCCCGAGCTCGCCGAACGGCTCGATCACGCTGACCCAGTCCAGCGCGACGTAGACGCCGATAAAGACCAGCGAGGCGAGCACCCGGAACAGCTGCGGATGCCGGAGGGCAACGGTACTGGGTGCAGGGTTCATCGACGGGAAGAATACATGCCGCACGGCGCAGCACAACGACAAGGCCATGGGTGCGGCTGCCGGTTCCGGCACGGCCCCGGAGGCGACGCCGGGGCCGGTTTGCGTCAGACGAGCTGAATTTTCTTCAGCGCCCGGAGGAACACCGACACCGGCAGGCGCCACTCACGATAGGTCTTGTGCCCCTCGTGGCGCTCGTAACGGCTGATCGACTTTCCCGCCTTCAGATCGACCGCGCAGATGATGTCGCCCTGGACGCCTTCGCGGCCGTCGAGCGGTCGATCGGTCAGGACGATGACCGTCTCCTTGTCATCCAGGAGCTCCTCTCGGCGGTCGACGAGCGCCCGGGCCGTCTCGGCGGTGGTTGCGAGGAAAAGGCGCGTCACGTGTCTGACCCCCCGCACCTGACGGCTCATTCGGCCGGGCTGACGACTTCGCTTCCGGCCCTCGGCACGGCGATCCCGCGCCGCGAGAAACGGTCGACGAGAATCGGCAGCACGATCAGGATCAAAACGGGGGCGAGCAGGATTCCGCCGACCACCACGAGGGCCAGCGGCCGCTGCACCTGGGAGCCGATGCCCGTCGAGACGGCGGCGGGCAGCAGGCCCGCACAGGCGGCGACGCACGTCATCATCACCGGGCGGAGGCGGATCTCGCAGGCCCGCACGATGGCCTCGGCCCGGTCGGTTCCCTGGTCGATCAGCTGGTTGTAGTAGGAGATCAGGATGATCCCCTCCATCACCGAAATCCCGAACAGGGCGATGAAGCCGATCGCCGCCGACACGCTGAACGCCGTGCCGGTCAGGTACAGGGCGAAGACGCCGCCGATGATAGCCATCGGAATCACCGCCAGGGCGAGCACCGTGTCGGTCAACGAATTGAAGTTGAGAAACAGAAGAATGCAGATCAGCGCGATGCTGAGCGGCACGACGAGCGCCAGCCGCTGAAGCGCGTCCTGGAGATTCCCGAACTCGCCCGCCCATTCGAGCCGGTAGCCCGCCGGCAGCTGAACCTGCTGGGCGAGCTTGCTCTGTGCCTCCAGCACCGTGCTGCCCAGATCGCGGCCGCGGACACTGAATTTGATCGGCAGGTAGCGCTGCTGCTGCTCGCGATAGATGAACGAGGGTCCTGACACGAGGCGGACGCGCGCCACCTCGGTCAGCGGGATCTGCACCACGCCGTTGCCGCTCGGATTGGGAGCGCCGACCGTGATGCGGCTGATGGCGTCGAGGCTCTCGCGGTATTTCGGGGCGAGGCGCACGACGATCGGGAAATGCCGGTCGCTGCCCTGCTCGTAGAGATCCCCGGCTGGCTGCCCGCCGATGGCGGCCTGGACCGTCGCGTTGATGTCGCCCGGCGCCAGGCCGTAGCGCGAGGCGCGGGCGCGGTCGATATCGATCTGCACGGTCGGCTGGCCGAGCGAGGAGAACACCGCAAGGTCGGTGACGCCGGGGACCGTGGCCATGACCGCTTTGATCTTCTCGGCGGTCTTGCTCAGCGTCTCGAGGTCGTTGCCGAACAGCTTGATCGAGTTCTCGCCCTTGACCCCGGAGACGGCCTCCTCGACGTTGTCTTCGATGTACTGCGAGAAGTTGAGCTCGATGCCGACGAAGCGCGCCTGCAGCTTGTGCATGATCTGCTGAGTCAAATCGTCCTTGGTCACGCCGCTCGGCCACTGATCGCGCGGCTTCAATGGCGCGAAGAACTCCGCGTTGAAGAAGCCGGTGGCGTCGGTGCCGTCGTCCGGCCGGCCGTGCTGCGACACGACCGTGTCGATCTCGGGAAAGCTCTTGATGATCTTCCGGATCTCGTTCACGTAGCCATTGCCTTCCGTCAGCGAGATCGACGGCGGCATGGTCGCCCGGATCCACAAATTGCCCTCCTCCAGCTTGGGCAGGAATTCCAGGCCGAGCGAGCGGAGTGCCAACAGCGTCAGCAGCAGCAGAACACCGGTCCCGGCGAGAGTCCGTCCTTTGTGCGCCAGGGCGAGGCCCAGCATCGGCGTATAGATCCGGCGGAGCGCGCGGACGACCACCGTCTCGACCTCGCTCAGGTTGTCCTTGAGCAGCAGGGCGCTGAGTGCCGGCGACACGGTGAACGTGGCGAGGAGGCCGCCGGCCAGGGCGTAGGCATAGGTCTTCGACATCGGGCCGAAGATGTGGCCTTCGACCCCGCTCATCGTGAACAGCGGGACGAAGCCGGCGATGATGATCGCGGCCGAGAAGAAGATGGAGCGGTTCACCTCGGTCGCCGCGTTGAAGATCGTGGCGAACCGGCCGGTGAGCCCGGGAATCGACGAGACGTGGGCCGGCCCCTGCTCCGGGTGCTCTTCGCTGAGATGGCGGAAGATGTTTTCCACCATGATGACGGTGGCATCGACGATGAGGCCGAAATCGATCGCGCCGACCGACAGCAGGTTCGCGGAATCGCCGCGCAGCACGAGAATCCCGATCGCGAACAGGAGCGCGAACGGGATGGTGGCGGCCACGATCACGGCGCTGCGCAGGTTGCCGAGGAACGCCCACTGCACGAAGAAGACGAGGATGATCCCGAAGATGAGGTTGTGGACGACCGTATTGGTTGTGAGGCGGATCAGGTCGCTGCGATCGTAAATGCGCGCGATCTGCACGCCGGGCGGCAGGATGCCCGTCGAGTTGATCTTTTCGACCTCCGCCTTCACGCGGTTGATGGTGGGCAGGCTTTGCTGCCCGCGGCGCATGAGGACGATCCCCTGGACGATGTCGTCGTCGTTGTTCTGGCCGGCGATGCCGAGCCTGGGCTGATTGCCGACCGTGACGGCCGCCACGTCGCTGAGCACGACCGGGGTGCCGTTCGTCTGGGTCAGCATCGTATTGCGGATGTCGTCCATCGAGCGGATGAGGCCGACGCCGCGGACCACGGCGGCTTGCGGACCGATCTCGATCGTGTTGCCGCCGACGTTGTTATCGCTGTTGCTGAGGACCTGCAGGACCTGCGGCAGGCTCAGGCCGTAGGCGATGAGCTTGTTGAGATCGACGGTGACGCTGTAGATCTTCGTCTTGCCGCCCCAGCCGGTGACGTCGATGACGCCGGGAACGGCGCGGAAGCGCCGGGCGAGCACCCAGTCCTGCAGCGTCTTCAGGTCGGTAACGCTGTAGCCGGGGCCGACGAGCTTGTAGCGATAGATTTCGCCGATCGGACTCCATGGCGAGATCGTGGGCAGCGCGCCGTTCGACAGGGGGGGCAATTGGGCGAGCCGGTTCAGGACCTGCTGCTCCGCCTCCAGGTACGTGAAGTCGTAGGTGAACTGCATCTTGATGTCGGACAGGCCGAACAGCGAGATGGTCCGCATTGCCGACAGGTAGGGCACCGCCGCCACTTGGGTCTCGATCGGGATGGTCACATAGCGTTCCATCTCCTCGGCGGACTGACCGGGGCTTTGGGTGACGATGTCGACCAGCGGCGGGACTGGATCGGGGTACGCCTCGATGTTGAGCTGCCAGAACGCGATGCCGCCGGCGATCAGCATGGCGCAGAATCCCAGAAGCACGAGGGCGCGCTGCTTGACCGAGAAAGCGATGATCGTGTTCATCCGCCGGAACCCGCGATGCCGTGAAGGGCGGCCGCGGCAACGCGACCGTGCGCAGGCGAATGCCGTCGCTGTTCAGGCGCGGCCCTGCGGCAAGCAGACACTATGCGGGAAGTGAATTAAGCTGGCCTGACAGGCGGCTTTCGACGAGTTTTAAAACCGCTTACACGAACATAGTCGACCGCTTACGTGAATCTTACGACCCCGATCGCTTGCGCTTGCGGCGCCGTGCTATCCTGACCGCATGAGTAGCGCGACGTCTTCTCCGTCCCCGGCATCCCCGGCCCCGGCGCCAATTCCGATTTCAGTCATTACCGGCTTCCTCGGCAGCGGCAAGACCACGCTGCTCGGCCGGCTGTTGCACCATCCCGGTATGGCCGAGACGGCGGTGATCATCAACGAGTTCGGCGAGATCGGGCTCGATCACCAGCTGGTCGAGGCGGCCGACGGCGAGCCGGTGGTGATGAGCAGCGGGTGCCTCTGCTGTACGGTGCGGAGCGACCTCGTGGACACGCTGCGCGGCCTTTACATCAAACGCGTGCGCGGCGTGGTGCCGGAATTCCGCCGCGTGGTCATCGAGACCACGGGCCTCGCCGACCCGGCGCCCATTCTGCATACGCTCATGGAGGACCCGATGGTCGAGGCGTATTACTGCCTCGACAGCGTGGTGACCACCGTGGACGCGGTCCACGGCGAGGCACAGCTCGACGCGCAACCCGAATCGGTGAAGCAGGCGGCGGTGGCCGATCGCATCGTGCTCACCAAGACGGACCTGGCGCCGGCCGAGACCGTCGGCCGGCTGAAGGATCGGCTGCAGCGCCTCAATCCCGGGGCCCCGCTCGTCACCGCGGTGCAAGGCAATGCCGATCCCGGCCAGCTCTTCAACGCCGGGCTGTACAATCCCGACACCAAGAGCGTCGACGTTCGGGCGTGGCTGCGCGCCGAGGCCTACGCCGAGTCCGGCCATGGCCGCGGCGATCACGACCATGGGCACGACCATGGCCACGACCGCGTCGACGATCATGGCGAGGGGCATGGCCATCACGCCGCACCGCTCGACGTCAACCGGCACGATGCCCGTATTCGGGCGCACTGCCTCACCTTGGACGAGCCGCTGGATTGGGAGTCCTTCAGCCTCTGGCTGGGTTCGCTGGCGAGCGGCTACGGCGAGAAGCTGCTCCGGGTGAAGGCGATCCTGAACATCCAGGGCGAGCCCACCCCGGTTGCGGTCCACGGCGTGCAGCACATGTTCCATCCGCCGGCGCGCCTGCCCGGGTGGCCCGACGACGATCGCCGCTCCAAGCTGGTGTTCATCACGCGCGACATGGAGCGGTCGTTCCTCGAGGAGTCGCTGGCCGCTTATCGCAACCCGGCGGCGCGCTGAGCCTCCGGGGCCGCGCTCTCAACCGACCGGCGCGTCCGGCCGCAGGCGCGACGCCCTCGGCTCCCGAGGGGCCTCGGCCTCTGTCACCGGGATCAGCGTCGACCGCTCGAAGTGAATGGCGAAGACCGCGCCGCCGCTGGGCCGGTTGGTGACGCTGACCGTGCCGCCATGCGCCTCGGCGATTCTTGAGACGATGGACAGGCCGAGGCCGGAGCTGCCGCGCCGGCGGCGGTCGCGCCGCCAGAACCGGCGGAAGATCAACTCGCGCTCCGTGTCCGAGACGCCGGGTCCCTGATCGCGGACATAGATCGCGGGTTCGGGCGTCACCTCGATCTCGACGGTCGTTCCGGCCGGCGTGTGGGTGAGGGCGTTCTCGACGAGGTTGCGCACCGCTTGGCCGAGCACCTCGGGATTGCCGTGGATGAGCACCCGTCCCGGGCAATCGGGAACGGCCAGTGCCTTGCTCTGCTTGGCGGCCAGCGGCGCCATGTAGGAGGCGACCTCGGCGCACACGGCGTGAAGATCGGCGATCTCGTCGGCGCGGATGACCAGCGTCTCCAGCTCCGCGAAATTCAGCAGCTGGTCGACCAGCCGGCTCATCATGTCGATGTCCTGGCGCAGCGTCTTCGCCACCTCCTGGTCGGCGAGGAGATCGATATTGGTGCGCAGGATGGCCAGCGGCGTGCGCAGTTCATGCGCCGCGTCGGCGGTGAATTCCCGCTGCGCCTTGAAGCCCTGCTCGAGCCGGTCGAGGGCCGCGTTGATCGCGTGGACGAGGGGCAGGATCTCGCCGGGGAGGCTGCTCTCCGGCAGCCGGATGTCGGTGGTGGCCGGACCGATCCGGGCGGCAAGATGCGAGGCGGTCAGGACCGGCCGCAAGCCGGCGCGCACGATGGCGATCTCGATCAGCAGCAGGATCACCAGGATGGGTGCGGTGATCCAGCCGACCCGCGGGAAGAAATCGGCGACGACGTCGTCGATCAGGACGTCGCGGTGCGCCAGGTCCTCCGAGACCTGGATCCAAAGCCTGGCCCCGTCGACGACGACCGGAATGGTGGCGCCGAAGATGTCCGACCCGCTCCGCTGCTGGTGGAAGTAAAACGGCGAGGCGCTGCGCGGGTCCTCCCGTTTCAGCGGATTTCCGGTGATGAGCGATGAAAACAGCGGATGGGCCGTTTCGTCGAGCACCGCATAGGCGTAGCGCCCATAGGCTTCAGAGTAGTTGTCCTGCAGGCGCGTCGGCAGCGCCAGCCGCCAGTGGCCGTCGACCCGGCTTATGTATTGGCCGATTTCTTGCGCTTGGTCCTGCAAGGCGTGTTCGTGCAGGTCGTTGACGGCGGTTTTGAGCAGGAAATAGAGGGCGACCGGCATTGCGATACAGGCCACCGCGACGGCCACGATGTGCAGGGCCGCGATGCGCCAGATCATCGAATTGAAGCGGACGGTCATTTTACTTCTGCGATCATATACCCCACGCCGCGAACGGTATGAACCTGCACGGTGGCGCCGATTTCCGCCAGCCGTTTGCGCAAGCGATGGACGTAGACCTCCACCGCATTCGAGCTGATTTCTTCACCCAGGCCGTACAGGCTGTTCTCCAGGAACTTCTTGGGTATCACGCGACCGCTGCGCCGCAGCAGATGCTCCAGGATCGCCAGCTCGCGGGCCCCCAGGATCTGGGCCTTCTCGTCGATGAAAACCTGCCGGCCCGCCGTGTCGAGCGTCAGGTTGCCGAGCCGCAACGCCGTTCCCAGCAGGTTGCCCGGGCGGCGCAGCAGGGCGTTGATGCGCGCGACCAGCTCCTCGAGGGCAACCGGCTTCACCAGATAGTCGTCGGCCCCTGAATCGAGGCCCTCGACGCGCTCGCGCAGGCTGCCGCGCGCGGTCATGACGATCACCGGCGTCATGTCGCCGCGCTGGCGCATCGTTTTGAGCACCGAGGTGCCGTCCTCGTCGGGAAGGCCGAGATCCAGGATGACCACCTCGAACTTGATCGCCGCCAGGGCATCGACCGCGTCGGTCGCGGTATCGATGATGTCGACCCTGAAGCCGGTTCGCTCGAGGCCCTGCTTCAGGAGCCCTGCCAGCCGTTCATTGTCTTCGATGAGCAATAACGCCATGCGCGGTCCTGGATGGTGTTGCAGAACTCTATCCCACTGCCGCATCCGGCAACGTGGGCGGACGGTTCTGAGGACGGTTTGTAAGTTTCATGTAAGGCGAACGTCAGCAGCCTGTAACGTCTCCATATAAATTATTGATTTGATTATGGAAGGGCCAAGGCGCTGAAAGGCGCAACATTGCGCGTTTGTAATCTTCTGTCAGCGGGGACAGCGCTCCCGCGCGGCAGAGTCGTCAACCGGCCACGATTCGCGCTTTGGGAAACACCACGCGGGCGGTCGTGCCGCGGCCCGGCTCGCTCTCGACCTCCAGGCGGCCGTCGTGAAGCTCGGCGAGGCGTCGGCACAGGGCCAGCCCCAGGCCGGTCCCGCCGTCCGAATGGCCCGGCCCTGCGCTGAACCGGACGAACGGCGCGCCCAGCTTGGCCAGGTGTTCTTTCGCGATTCCGATCCCGCTGTCGGCGACCGTCAGCCACAGGCCCTCGTCGGATGTTCCGGCGCCTATGCTGATCCGCCCGCCATTCGGCGTGAACTTGATCGCGTTGGACAGCAGGTTGAGGAGCAGCTGGCGGACCGCCCGCCGGTCTCCGCGGAGGTGCGGCAGCTCCGGGGCGACCTGATCTTCGATCGTCAGGCCGGCGCTCCGCGCGGCGACGGCCACCAGCCGCGTTGCTTCCGCCGCGGCGTGACTGAGGGACACCTCGCCCTCGTCGAGCCGGTACTTGTTGGCCTCGATCTTCGACAGGTCGAGGACGTCGTCGACCATCGATAGCAGGTGCGCGCCGCTCTTCTGGATCGTGCCGGCATACTCGAGATACTTCCGTTGACCGACCGGGCCCGCGCTCTCGCGACCGATGAGATCGGCAAAGCCGATGATGGCGGTGAGCGGCGTGCGCAGTTCGTGGCTCATATTGGCCAGGAAATTCGACTTCGCCTGGCTCGCGGCGTGGGCTTCCCTCTCGCTCTCGCGAAGCCGTTGGTCGAGCCGCATGCGTTGGGCGAGGATCGCCGCCATCGTCCAGACCACGGCGATGATGTAGGCGCGGTTCAGAACCGTTGCTTCGACGCTGACACCCGGTGTCGCGAGGAACCCGGCGATCACCGTGAGCACGGTCGCAATGGCGGCGTAGGTGAAAATGATGTGGCGGCCGCGGAACCACAGGCACAGCGTGAGCAGGATGGGATAGCCGATCCCATCGCCGACGCCGCGCGGGGTGAGGGAATCCAGCGCAAAGCTGGCGACGGTGCCGCACACCAGAACGGCCGCGATGATCTGCGTGCCGCGCGGGCTCGCGGGCCTCTCGGCGTGTTCGCGGGCCCAGCCCTGACTCTCGCGGGCGGTCTCGGAGACATCGCTGTTCACGCGGCGGCTCGCTGCGACGCCGGGAATCTCAGAATCACATTCGTGCCGGATCCCAGCCGGCTTTGGATCTCGACGTCGCCTTTGTGCAGCTCTGCGATGCTTTTGACGATGGACAGGCCCAAGCCGCTCCCGCCGGCGCGGGCGCGGTCGACGCGGTAGAACCGGTCGAACAGGTGCGGCAGATGGGCCGCGGCGATGCCGCAGCCGTTGTCGCGAACCTCGATCCGGATCTCGTCGTCGGCAGCGAGTCCGCGCAGGTCGATGCGTCCGCCGCGCGGCATCGACGCCAGCGCGTTGCTCACCAGATTGCTGACGGCCCGCTGCATCAAGGTCCGGTCCAGCCGCGTCGTCAGGCCTTTAGGACAATTAACGCCGATCTCCACGCCGGCTTCGCCCGCCGCGGCCTCGAAAAATTCCCGGATCCGCTCGAGCTCGTCGCGCACGTCGAGGGCTTCGTAGTCGATCTCAACCGACGCGTTCTCGGCGCGGGCGAGGAACAGGAGGCTGTGTACGATGCGGGACAGATGGCCGCCTGCGTCGAGGATCGCCTCCAGGTGCTCGCGGTATTCATCGGTGCTGCGCGCCTTGCCAAGGCCGATCTCGGCCACGTTGACGATGTTCTGGATCGGCGTCCGCAGCTCGTGCGCGATGTTGTCCGACAAATGGCGCAGCTGCAGGAACGAGTCCTGCAGCCGCTCCATCATGTTGTTGAACGATTCCGCAAGCGCCCGCAGCTCGGCCGGCAGGCGCGGGATCGAGATGCGCTCGTTGAGCGTGCTGGTCCCGATCCGCCCCGCGATGTGAGTCATGTCGTCGAGCGGCCGCAAGCCGCTGCGGGCGATCTGGTGCCCGGCGAGGGCCGCGACCACGAATGAAAAAACCAGCACCACCGCGAGCCACTGACGATAGCTCGCGATGATCGCGTGATCGGCCGTGATATCCGCCGCCACCTGGAGGACGACCGGTTCCTGCTGGCGTCCGTTGACCTGGCTCGTCGCCGATATGGCCCAGTAGGGTCGGCCCGATGCCGCCCGGAACTCCGTGCTTCGCGCGCCGTCGGAGCCCCCCTGCGGTGCCGAAAAGATGGCCGGCGGAAGGTCTGTCGCCATATCGGGCGATTCCATGAGAACGTCGCCACGGGCGGACAGGATCCGGGCGAAGATCGGCTCCGGGCCGTCGGCGCCTTCGTCGACCAGCCGCCGTAATCGAATTTCGTCGAGCGGCGGGGCGAGCAGCACGCGGTTGAGCACATGCAGCTTGTTGAGCAGAAGCTGGTCGTTGCTTCGCGCGATGCTGTCGGTCAGCGACCAGTAAAGGACGGCGCTCGCCAGGGCGAGCAGGATGAACGCCGATCCGGCATACCAAGCAGTGAGGCGGCCCGCCAGCGACCATGGCCGCAAGCCGTCGAACCGAAGCTGGTCCGCTTTAGGAGCGAAGTACATAGCCAAGCCCCCGCACGGTGTGGATGAGTTTGCGCTCGAACGGATCGTCGACCTTGGCCCGCAGCCGGCGGATGTTGACGTCGACGACGTTGGTGTCGCCGTCGAAGTTGACGTTCCACACCTGCTCGGCGATGTGGGTCCGCGACAGCGTCTCGCCGGCATGCTCGGCGAGCAGCGACAGGAGCATGAACTCCTTCGGCGTCAAGTCGACCGGCTCTCCCGCGCGCGTGACGCGCTGCCGCCGGGTTTCGATCGTCAGGTCGGCGACCACCAGCGTGTCCGACTTCCGCTCCGGCGGCGTGCGCCGCATCAATCGCCGCACGCGCGCCAGCAACTCGGCGAAGGCGAATGGCTTGACGAGGTAATCGTCGGCGCCAAGCTCCAAGCCACGGACCCGATCGCGCACGCTGTCGCGCGCGGTCAGGAACAGAACCGGCGTGTCGCGGCCGCAGCGCCGCAGATCGGAGATGATGTCCCAGCCGCTTTTTCCGGGCAGCATGACATCAAGCACGATCAGCGCATGGTCGCCGAACAGCGCCTGCTGAAGCCCGGCGTCGCCGTCGCGGCAGACGTCGACTTCGAAGCCGTTTTCGCCGAGACCGCGCTGCAGATAATGCGTGGCGGTGGGGTCGTCCTCGATCAGCAGCAATTTCATGCGGCATACCCCGTGCGCGGACGTGAGACCTTCTGTGCCTGTCCGATCCGCCGCCCGATCATACTCGCAAAGACGCGGAATCGGGTGCGGCCGCGCGCGGTAGAAATGACAAAATCGACATCGCCGGGCGGGCCCGCGAAGGCGCTCCGGCCCCTATCATAAGGTGCTGAATCCGCGTCATAAATCGGTAAATATCCGGGCGAGTTCTGGTTTGACAGCGGTCCGTGGCGTCCATAGTGTCGCCGCGCGCCATTCTGCTATCCATTCGCGCCGCGGGCGGCGCCCATGGCTGCGGATTGGGGGAGGCGTTCGGGGATAGTCGTCGCGGCGGAATCTCTTCATGGTCGGCGAGGGTCGTTTGGCCACGCGCGGTTTCCTTGCGCCGGACTCGCGGCCAGGGCCGTGTGTCCGGTCCTCCGGTGCGGCGAAACGCGTACAGACAAAGGCCTCGTGCCGGGTTCGCCTGGGCCGCGGCTGAATCGCGACTGGAGATGAGCATGCAGAACGTGTTTCGGCGAGCCGCCCTATGGCGTGCGGCTCCGTGGGCCTCGGACGCTGTCCGGGCCGGGGCCGTCCGGATCGCGCTCGCGGTATTGACCGTGGCAACGATGCCGGTCTCTGCCCGCGCCGCGGCCGCAGTGACTGCCGCTCAGCCCGCCGTGACCGCCCTTGAATTGCAGTCCGCCAACGAAGAATTGCAGCGCCGGCTCCAGGCGGCGGAGCAGCGGATCAAGGAGCTGGAACGCCAACTCGAACGGCAGGGCGTGCCCGCGGCTCCTCGGGCATCGGTCTCCACGGGAACTTCGGCCGTTCCGGCCGCTCCGGCCCAGCCGCCGCGGATGCCGGCGCCTGCCGCGAGTCCGACGCGGACGCCGGGCGACGTCGCGCAGGGCGCCGGCTTTCCCCCGCCGACCAAGCAGCAGGAGAAAGAGGAGAGAAAACAGGAGAGATATGCGCCGCTCGAGGCGATCGAGGAGAAGCTGCCCTCCTGGTTCCCCAAGGTCCTCGGCGCCCAGTGGACCATCATCAACCAGAAGCAATTTCCGTTTCACAGCCCGTATTCGGGCTTGAACAGCCTCAATCAACGGGGGGAGGACAAGACCAGCCAGACACGTGCCGTCTACCTGGGATCGCAGGCGACCGAGAATCTGCAGCTCTATCTCGATCTCGAGTGGTTCGTCGGCAATGGCCTGCATGGCGGTAACGGCCTCGGCGGGTATTCGAACGGGGATGTGGTGCGCGCCGGGTCGGCGAATCTGCCCAAGGATCCGTATGTCGCCCGGGCTTATGGTCGTTATCTCATTCCGCTATCGACCGACACGGCGCAGGTGATCCGCGCGCAGGACCAGCTGCCTGGGCACGAGCCGACGGAATACCTGTTCGCCAAGGCGGGCCATTTTGCTGTCACCGACGATTTCGACACCAACCGCTACGCCAACAGCGTGCGGACGCAGTTCATGAACTACGGCCTCATCAACAATGGCGCGTTCGACTACGCGGCCGACACGCGCGGCTATACGAACGGCGTCACGCTGGGCTGGGTGAATCCCACCTGGACCTTCAAGGTCGGCAGCTTCCAGGAACCGAAACAGGCCAATGGCGAGCCGCTCGATTTCCAGTTGGGCCGGGCTCAGGGCAGCCAGGCGGAGCTCTCGGTGAAGCCGTTCGCGAACGACACCGTTCTACGTTTTCTCGCCTATGCCAATCAGGCGCGCATGGGACGCTATCGGACCGCGGTGCAGGTGGCGCAGCTGACGGGCAGCACGCCTAGCGTCGCCGCCGACGATCGGGCCGGGCGCTGGAAATACGGATTCGGCCTGAACGGCGAGATTCCGCTGGCCGATGACGGCGACACCGGCCTGTTCTTCCGCGCCGGCTGGAACGACGGCGCCACCGAGACCTGGGCGTTCACCGAGATCGATCGCAGCGTCAGTTTCGGCGGCCAGCTCGATGGCTCTCACTGGGGCCGGGATGACGACTGGTTTGCCGTCGGTATGGTGATCAACGGCTTGTCGAGCGCCCACAAGGACTATATCGCCGACGGCGGCGCCGGGTTCATGATCGGCGACGGGCGGCTTCGCTATGCGCCCGAGACGATCGTCGAGACCTATTACAATTTCAAGCTCAACGACTATTTCCGTCTTAGCCCGGATTACCAGTACATCCGAAACCCCGGCTACAACGCCGACCGCGGTCCGGTCCATATCGTGAGCACGCGCTTCCGGGCAGCATTTTAGTCCATCCGGCATTTAGCCCATCCGAAATCTAGGATGTCGCGGCCGCGGGCGTGGAGGTGGCGAGGTGATGCGAACGACCGTGGCGGCGTACTTGGCCTGCGTTGGTGCCAGCCTGTCGATCGCGCCGACCGCTGCCTTGGCGAGAGGCCATCCGGGCAGTCCCGATTCGACGTTCAGCAAAGTGTATTTGGATCGGGAGCGCTGCGCCGTCCTCGCAGAGCAGTTCCGCGGCTTGGCGAACCGCATAGCCGACAAGTCCGTGGACGACCTTGCGAGCCGGGGCCTCGAGCTGTGCCGCGACGGGAGCTTCGCCGAGGGCGCCGACACCCTTGAGAATGCCATTCGGCTGGTCGGCCAAACGCCGGCAAAACCCCGGCCACGCGTCCTGCTGCGATAAGGTTTGCGCGCGGGTTCTCGGCCCGCAGCTTACACGGCCGCTGGAGGACCGCGTCCGCCGGTTTCCTCCGGTCCGCCGGCGCGCTCGCGGCGGCGCGCCTTAACCTTGCCGTAATTAACTGATAACGCGTCACTTTCAGGCTGCTGCTGTTATACTGCGGCGGCTGGGGGGCACCGAATCGTCAGCCGGCTTAAAGGGCCCGTTCAGATTGGCGTAAGCGAGACGCTTTACACCAACGCTGACGAAGCCCGCCGTCTGCCGCGATTGCCGGCCGACGGCGTAGTTGGCTTTGGGAGGGATTAATTTCGAATGCCGCATGAGGTTCTGCCGCGCAGCTTGCACGCCGTCCGGGCGCTGTCGCCCCGGAAGCGGCTCGCCGTGCTGGCGCTCGCGGGGGTTGCGTTGATCGGCCTCGGCTACTGGGTTTTCGGCGGCTCGGACAAGGCAAAGCCGCCCGAGCCGCAAGCCCGCACGCCCGGCGAGTTCCGGCCGACCGACGCGCAGTGGGATGGATTCACCATTCAGCCCGTCGAAGTGATCAAATTCCGGCACGCGGAATCGACCGAGGGCAAGATCGCGATCAACGAGGATCGCTCGACACCGGTGTTTTCGCCTTATACGGGTCGGGTCACCCGACTGATCGCCCAGCCGGGGCAGCACGTCGACCGGGGAGACCCCTTGTTTACGATCGACGCCAGCGAGAACGTGCAGGCGCTGAACAACCTCCTCACGGCGATGGCGCAGGTCGACAAGTCGCGCTCGCAAGTCAACCTCACCAAGAATAGCGAGCGCCGGCTGCACGAGCTGTATGAAGCGAAAGCGGGTGCGCTCAAGGACTGGCAGCAGGCCCAGGCGGACCTAGTCGCCGCCCAGAACGATCTGAATTCGGCAGAGTCAGCCCTCGCCGCCGCCCGCAATCAGCTGCGGATTCTCGGCCGGAGCGAGAAGGAGATCAGCGAGGCCGAGGTGGCCCGCCGGATCAATGCCGAAAGCATCGTCAGCTCGCCGATCGCCGGCACGGTAACGCAGCGCAAAGTCGGGCTGGGGCAATATCTAGTGACGGGCGCGTCCGATCCGGTGTTCACGATCGGCGATCTGTCGATCGTGTGGCTGATTGCCGCCGTCAAAGAATCGGACGCCTCGAAGATTCGTATGGGGGCGGCGGTCGACGTCCGGGTGCTTGCCTATCCTGGTCGGGCGTTTTCGGCCCACGTCACCTACGTGGCGCCCATGGTCGATCCCGTCACCCGCCGCATCGCCGTCCGGGCCGAGGTCGAAAATCCCGACGGGGCCTTGAAGCCAGAGATGTTCGCGATCTTCGTCATCATAACGGGCGACGACGTGGATGCGCCGGCCGTGCCCCAGGACGCGGTCATTTATGAAGCAGATACCGCCCGCGTGTGGGTGGCGCTCGACGATCGCCGGATCGCGTCGCGCCAGATCAAGACCGGGATCACCAGCAGCGACGGCATGGTGCAGGTCTTGGCCGGTCTGCAACCGGGCGAGCGGGTCGTCACCAAGGGCAGTCTGTTCATTGACCGCGCTGCGAAAGAATAAAGGCATGCGTGCCGGCGGATCCGGCGGCCGCAGCGTCGGGGCACGGCAGCCGTGAATTCCGTCGTCGCCTTCGCGCTCAAGAACCGCTTCCTCGTCATCCTGGCGTTCCTGGGGATGATCGGGGCGGGCCTGTTCGCGTTCGCGCAGCTGAACATCGAGGCCTATCCCGACCCGGTTCCGCCGATGGTCGATATCATCACGCAGAGCCCGGGTCAGTCGGCGGAGGAGATCGAGCGCTATATCACGATCCCGATCGAGGTCGGCGTCTCGGCGCTGCCGTATCTGACGTCCATCCGCACCATCTCGCTGTTCGGGCTGTCGGACGTGAAGCTGCAGTTCACCTACGACTTCACCTATCTGCAGGCGGAGCAGCAGGTGTTGAACCGGCTCGGCCAGATCTCGCAGCTGCCGAACGGGGCGCAACCCACGATCTCGCCGACGAGCCCCATCGGCGAGATCTACCGTTATCGGCTGGTCGGGCCGGGCTACAGCCTCACCGAACTGAAGACCCTGCAGGACTGGGTGCTGCAGCGGCGGTTCCGGGCGGTGCCCGGGGTCATCGACGTGACCGGATGGGGCGGCAGGACGAAGACCTATGAGATCACCGTCGACCTGAACCGGCTGATTGCCTACGGCGTGACCCTGCCGCAGATGTTGCAGACGCTCGGCAACGCCAACATCAATGTCGGCGGCGGCACGGTCAATATCGGGCCGCAGGCCGCGGTCGTGCGCGGCGTCGGCCTCGTCCAGTCGGTGGCGGACATCGAGAACACGATGCTGAGCTCGGTGAACGGAACGCCGGTCCGGGTCTTGGATGTCGCCACGGTTCAGGTGAGCAACCTGCCGCGGCGCGGCATCGCCGGCCAGGACAACGACGACGACATCGTCGAGGGCATCGTGCTGATGCGGCGCGGGCAGGAGAGCCTCCCGACGATCCAGCGCGTCGAAGCCGAAGTCGAGACCATCGCCCACTCGAACATCCTGCCGCCCGGTGTGCGCATCGAGCACATCTACGACCGCGCCGAGCTGATCGGCGTGACCACGCGGACCGTGCTGCACAATCTGCTGTTCGGCGTCATCCTGATCTTCCTCGTCCAGTGGCTGTTCCTGGGCAACATCCGCAGCGCCATCATCGTCTCGGCGACGATCCCATTCGCGTTCCTGTTCGCGGCCAGCATCATGGTCGCGCGCGGGGAGTCGGCCAACCTGCTGTCCATCGGCGCCATCGATTTCGGCCTCATCGTCGATGCGACGGTGATCATGGTCGAGAACATCTATCGTCATCTCAGCGAATCGCACGGTCCGCTCGATGCGCCGCCGGCGCTTGGCACGAGCATGACCGGATTGACCGGCAAGCTCGCCACGATCCTCGGCGCCGCGTCGGAGGTGAACCGCTCGATCTTCTTCGCTGCCTCGATCATCATCGCGGGCTTCGTGCCGCTGTTCGGGATGACCGGCGTCGAAGGCCATATCTTCGGGCCGATGTCGAAGACCTATGCGTACGCCCTGACCGGCGGCTTGATCGCCACGTTCACGGTCTCGCCGGTGCTGGCGGCGATCTTCCTGCCGGACCAGACCAGCGAGGTCGAGACCGCGATCGTCCGCTGGGCGCGCCGGGCCTACCGGCCGCTGCTCGCCTACGCGTTGCGCCACCGGAAGCGCACGCTGGCCGCGGCCGGCGTGCTTCTTGCGATTGCCGTCTTCGCCGGGAGCCGGCTCGGCCTCGAATTCCTGCCCAAGCTGGAAGAGGGCAACCTGTGGATCCGCGCGACCCTGCCGTCGACCATCTCGCTGGAAGAGGGCAACAGTTACGTCAACGAGATGCGCAAGCTGATCAAGAGCTATCCGGAGATGGTCACCGTCATTTCCCAGCACGGCCGGCCCGATGACGGGACGGACGCGACCGGTTTCTTCAACGCCGAATTCTTCGTGCCGTTGAAGCCGGCGTCCGAATGGCCCCGCGGCGTCGACAAGCCGACCCTCACCCGGCAGGTCTCGGCGGCGCTCGAGGACAAGTTCCCGGGCGTCGAATTCAACTTCTCGCAATACATCCAGGACAACGTCGAGGAGTCGGTGTCGGGCGTGAAGGGCGAAAACTCGGTCAAGGTGTTCGGCCAGAACCTCGAGCAGATCGCGAAGGCTGCGAAGAAGATCGAATCGGTGCTGGAGAGCGTGCCGGGCGTCGCCGACGTGGCGATCTTCACCTCGCTCGGCCAGCCAACCATCGCGATCGACATCAACCGCGCCGCCGCGGCGCGGTACGCGCTTTCGCCGGGCGACATCAACGCGACCGTGCAGGCGGCGATCGGCGGCCAGAGTGCGGGCGATCTCTACGAGCAGGGCAGCGATCGCCATTTCCCGATGGTGGTCCGGCTGGCGCCGGAATACCGGCAGAGTCTCGATGCGATCCAGCGCATCACGGTCGGCGCCCAAGGCCCCAACGGGACCGTCACCCAGATTCCGTTGACCGAGGTGGCGAATGTCCGCCTGGTGTCGGGGGCGGCGTTCATCTATCGCGAGCAGCAGCAGCGCTACATCCCGATCAAGTTCAGCGTCGTCGGGCGCGATCTCGGCAGCACCGTGCTGGACGCGCAGCGGCGCGTGGCCAAGGAGATCCAGCTCCTGCCCGGGCAGCGGCTCGAATGGGTGGGCGAATTCGCCAACCTGACTAGTGCCGTGCAGCGTCTGGCGATCCTGGTGCCCCTGTGCATCCTGCTGATCTGTCTCTTGCTCTATGTGAATTTCAGCTCCGCGGTCGACATGGCGCTCGCGGTCAGCGTCATCCCGATGGCGATGATCGGCGGCATCCTGTCGCTGGTCATCAGCGGAACGGCGTTCAGCATTTCGGCCGCCATCGGATTCGTGGCGCTGTTCGGCATCTCGGTGATGGACGGCATCATCGTGCTGTCGTCGTTCAACCAGCTGATCGAGTCCGGTGCCAGCCGCGGCGAGGCGATCCTCGAGGCGTGTCACACGCAGTTCCGGCCCGTCTTGATGACGTGCGTCGCCGCCTGCGTCGGTCTGGTGCCCGCGGCCCTGTCCTCCGGCATCGGCTCGCAGGTGCAGAAGCCGCTGGCCATGGTGGTCGTCGGGGGAATATCGCTGGCGCCGTTCCTGATCCTGCTCGTCCTGCCGGTGCTGATCGTGTTGTTCTCGCGCCGCGGCCACGCGCCGGAA
>DASWFO010000082.1:0-3506 GCA_036394195.1 Alphaproteobacteria bacterium
AAGCCCGCCGGCGCGCTCGATCTCGTGCACCATCGGGCCGCCGGCCGACACAACCACCGACCGCCAGCCCGCCTGCACCAGTGCCGCGGAGACATCGGCGGTGCCGCGCTCGACGCCGCCGGTGACCAGGGCGGGGACGACCTGCAGCACCGCCGGAACGCGATACTCCCCGGGTGACGCGACCGCGGCGGGCTTCGGCGCCGGTGCCGTCCTGGTGACGCGCGTGTTAGATTTCGCCGTTTCGACCATGACTTTCCGAGTCCCAGCGCGTTCTTCCGATGACCAACGACACGACGGCTCCCGAAATCCTCGACGCGGCGGACGGCGTGTCTATCGCCTATCACAGATTCCGCGGCAAGTCCCCCGGCGTGGTGTTCATGGGCGGCTTCATGTCGGATATGACCGGCACCAAGGCCAGGGCACTCGAAGCGTTCTGCCGCCGGCACGGGCAGGCGTTTCTGCGCTTCGACTATCGCGGCCACGGCGCCTCGTCGGGCCGGTTCGAGGATGGGACGATCGGGGGGTGGAGCGAGGACGCGCTGGTCGCCTTCGACCGCCTGACCGAGGGCCCGCAGATCGTGGTCGGGTCCAGCATGGGCGGCTGGATCGCGCTGCTCACCGCACTTAAGCGCCGCGAGCGGGTGACGGGCCTGGTTGGCATCGCGGCGGCTCCGGATTTCACCGAAGACCTGATGTGGGCGGCATTTCCGCCGGAGAAGCGCGACCGGTTGGCCCGCGACGGCGTGTTCCCTGAGCCCTCGGACTACAGCGACAAGCCCTACAGCGTCACCATGAGGCTGATCGAAGACGGACGCCGGCATCTCGTGCTGCGCGGCACGATCCCCCTCACCTGCCCGGTGCGGCTCCTGCACGGCATGCAGGATCCCGACGTGCCCTGGCAGCGCAGCCTGCGGCTTTCCGACAAGCTCGCCGGCAGCGACGTCCGGGTGGTGCTGATCAAGGACGGCGATCACCGGCTGAGCCGCGAGCAGGATCTGGCCCTGCTCTGCGGCACAGTCGGCGAGCTGCTGGCGCGCTAAGCCGCCAGCGCCGCGGTGGCGGCGGCGGTTTCGCCATCGAGCGTGGCGGCGACGGCGTGGACGACCGCGGCGATGCGCACCGCGGCCTGCACGGCCTCGGCGGAGAGCCCGCCTTCGCGCACGACGCGCTCATGCGCGTCGAGGCAGGTGGCGCAGCCGTTGATCGCCGAGACCGCGATCGCCCACAGCTCGAAGTCGACCTTGTCGACGCCGGGCTTGGCGATCACGTTCATGCGCAGCTTGGCCGGCATCGCCTTGTAATCTGGCGCCGAGACCAGGTGCGTGAACCGGTAATAGATGTTGTTCATGGCCATGATCGCGGCTGCGGCCTTGGCGGCGGTCAGCGCCTCAGGCGACAGCTGCGGGGCGAACTCGGCGATGATCGCCTCGCTGACCTCGGGGTTGCGCGCGGCGAGCGCCGCCGCGACGAAGGTTCCGGCGCGCTGCTGTTCGGTGAGCGCCGGTTCGGCGGCGAGCGACGAGAGATTGAGTTTCAGATCCCGGGCATAATCGGGCAGACGGTTTTTCAGCGCTTCAAGCGACATGGAAGCCTCCAAAAAAAGAGAGCCCGGCCGGCGCCCATTCATGAGCGGAGTCCGGCCGGGCGTTAGCGGTTAGGCGGCCTTGAGGACGTCGTCGCCCTTCTGCCAGTTGCAGGGGCAGAGCTCGTCCGTCTGTAGCGCGTCGAGCACGCGCAGGACCTCCTGCGGGTTGCGGCCGACGCTGAGGTCGTTCACCGACGCAAACCGGATGATGCCCTGCGGATCGACGATGAACGTGGCGCGGAGCGCCACACCCTCGGTCTTGTCGAGGACGCCCAGCGCCTGCGACAGCTCGCGCTTGATGTCCGCCAGCATCGCGAACGGCAGGTCCTTGAGGTCGGCATGATTCTGCCGCCACGCCAGGTGCACGAACTCGCTGTCGGTGCTGACCCCGTAGATCACCGCGTCGCGGTCATTGAAATCGCGGTTCAGCTTGCCGAACGCCGCGATCTCGGTGGGGCACACGAAGGTGAAGTCCTTCGGCCAGAAGAACACGACCTTCCACTTGCCCTCGTCGGACGCCTGGTCGATTTGTTTGAATGCCTTTTTCGGGTCGATGGAGACCACCGCCTTCAGGTCGAAGGCCGGGAATTTATCGCCAACAGTCAACACGGGTATACCTCCTCGGTGTCTAGAAAACTTTGCTGAAACCAGGAGATAGGCGCCAGCTTGAAATCATTCCAATGAATAATTATAAAGAGATTGATCGATTTTCCCGATGGTAAACCTTCCCTCCCTGCGCCAGCTCCGCCACCTGACGGCCCTCGCCGAACACCGGCATTTCGGCCGGGCCGCGGCGGCGTGCGGTATTACGCAGTCGACCTTGAGCGCCAGCCTCAAGGAGCTCGAGGATCTGCTGCAGGCGCCGTTGGTCGATCGCACCCAGCGCAAGGTGGTGCTGACGCCGTTGGGCGAGGACGTCGTGACCCGGGCCCGCGGGATCCTGCATGAGGCCGAGGACTTGGTGCACGCGACCGAAAGCGGCCGCGCCCCGTTGAGCGGAACCCTGCGCCTCGGCGTGATCCCCACCATCGGGCCGTTCCTCCTGCCGCGCATTCTGCCGAAGCTGCGGAAGAAATATCCGAAGCTGCGCCTCTACCTGACCGAGGACCAGACGGCGCGGCTGTTGGACAGCCTGCAGGCCGGCCAGATCGACGCGGTCCTGCTGGCGTTGCCCTATGAGTGCGGCAATGTCGAGATCGCGGAGCTGTTCGAGGACCGGTTCAGCGCAGTATTCAGGCGCGACCATCCGCTCGCCAGCGCCGCGACGCTGAAGCCGCAGGCGCTCGAGCGCGACGCCCTCCTCCTGCTGCGCGACGGCCATTGCCTGAAAGATCATGCGCTGTCGGCGTGCCGGCTGGACGGGAAACGCCATGTCGACGCGTTCGAAGGCACGAGCCTGCACACCCTGGTCCAGATGGTCGACAACGGGCTCGGCGTAACCTTGCTGCCGCAGATGGCGCTGGACGCGAACCTGCTGAAAGGCACCGACCTCGTGGCCAAGCCGCTCGGCGGCGATCGCGTCGGCGAGCGCTTTGGTCGGGGCCACGATGTCGGCCCCGGCCGGGCTGCGCAGGGCCTTGCCGTCGAGATGAATGGCGAAGCCGCCGGGTGCGGGCGCGACGGCCACCGAGGTGAAGGCGGGTTTTTTCTTTTTGTCCGTCACTTCGCATACACCGCGCGTGCGGCGCACCCTTCGAGACGGCCCCCTGAGGTTTCTCGAATGGGGCGCGGCCTCCTCAGGGTGAGGCCTTCGAGACGGCTGCTACGCGGCCTCCTCACCCTTCGAGACGCTTCGCTCCTCAGAGCCTGTGAATCTTTGGCTGGATTATGGTTGCGGATTGAGCGCGGTGGTGATTCGCTTGGCTGTGGAGCGGTGGCCAAGGAGGGATCATGGCGCGCGAGGGATTGTTCGGGGGCCTGG
>DASWFO010000083.1:0-35732 GCA_036394195.1 Alphaproteobacteria bacterium
CGTTGAGGAGACCTTGCTGTTGGACCAGGCCCGGTGCGGCGGCCTGCTGCACCGGAATTTCGGCCGCGTACTGCCCCGCCGGATCCTGGATGCCGGCGAGGTTCGTGTAGCTCTGCTGCATGGCGACGATGCGCTCGTCGATCGTCTGTACCGAGGTCTGAGCCGAGCCGAGGACGTTGCGGTCGTTCAGGATCGTGGCTGCGTCGGCATTGGCGATGGTGAGCGCCGCGGACGTGCTCGACCCCGTCCCCGACGCACCGGCCGCGCCCGAGGTCTCGAGCTTGGTGATGTCGAGCTTCGCCATGATCAGCTTGCGCTGATCCTCGACCGGCAGGTTCGCGATCGTCGGCGGCAGATTCAGCGCGGTGATCACGACATTGCGGAACACCGAATCGCCGAGGATGTTGTAGGCGTCCTTGATGTTGCCGATGTTGCGCAGGAAGTAGGCGGCCGAGCGGAGGGCCGGGTTCACATTGCTCAGGTTCTGCTCGTAGCTGTTGGTCGTATATTTGGTGATGACGTCGTTGATGACCGTGGGATCGGAGAAGCTGCTCATCCCGTTCTTCTGGGGGTTGAACTCCTTGGCGAAGAGCTGATAGCGCGGATCGATCAGGCGGTTGGCATACGAGTTCTGATCGCTGAGATTGCTGTTCAGGATCGCCGCGACCTTGCCCGGGTATTGCGCGTCCGCCTGCAGGTTAAAGGCGGTGAGGATGAATTTGAGCAGGGTCGGATCGTGGACCAGCTGGTCGACACTCTTCACCTTGCCGATATTCGCCTTGAAATAGGTGAGGTCGCGCTGGTAGGCCGACGTCTTGGTGTAGTCGGCGATCTTCTGCGGCTCGTTCTGAACATAGGGCTGGAAGCCGGCGAGTGCCCCCGTCGTCGGCGCGCTGCTGCTGACGCTGCCGCCAAGCATCGACAGGGCGACCGAAGCTAAACTGGAACCAAAGGCGCCGATCTCGACCACGAGGGCCTCCTGACGCCGGCGAGACTGCGGCCTCCGGACGGAAGCCCCCGACAGCTATTGCCCTCTCTAAGATACGCGTAAAATTTTAAATAATTTATTAAAGTTTGCCTATGGCGTCGCTGCCGCCGTCGAACCTAAGTTGCTGCTTACGCTATGAGATTTAGGCTAGGGCCGGAATTGCCGGTCTGGATCGGCTGAAACAGGGGGATCAGCAGCGCATTGCCGGTCGGGCTGGTGCCCGCCGCGGCCGCCTGGGCATCGACCAGAGCCAGAAACTTCTTCACGAATTGGACGGCAAAGTCGTTGGCGTGCACCGGCAGCCCCGCGGTGCCCACCGCGGCCTTCGCCTGCTGCTTCTGCAGATTGGAGATCGCCGCTTTGGTTAGGCCAGTCGCGTTCTGCAGCTGGTTCAGCTCGCCGCTGAGGTGGCTCAGGATCTGGTTGGCGTTGAACGCGGCGGTGTTGAGCGACGCGAACGCATTCGTCGAACTGGTCAACAGCTGCTGGCTGCCGGTCGAGAGGGTCTGCGTGACGCCGGAGTTGAAGGTCGATTCCGGCGTGATGTTGATGACCTGCCGGGCGGCGCCGGCGACGACCGTGATCGGCAGAGCCTGATTGACGTCGAGGAGATTGGTGCCGTTCGACGCGGCGCCCGTGACGAGGCTCGGCACTTGTAGCGCGAGCGCCGCATATTGGCCGTAGACGGACGAGGCGGGGTCGATCGTGGACGCCGTCGCGAAATACTGGCTGTCGGTGCCGATCGTCGAGCTGGCACTCTTGAGCGCATTCTGCACGGTCGTGCCGTTGATGACGGTGACGACGTTGTTCGCGTTGGCGACCGACGACACATCCAGCGTATTCAGCTGATTGAGCACGTTGGTGACGAGATCGGTTCCCTGGCTCTGGATCGTATAGCCGCCGATCACCGTGTACGAATGGGTCGCGGCACTGCTCAGGAGATTGTCGAGCCCGGTCTGTCCGGTCGTGTTGATGTAGCCGCCGAGCTGACTGATGTAGTCGCTATATTGCTGGGACAGCGCCGCACTCGGGCCCTGCTGGGCCACCAGCTGGGCGGTCGCCTGGATGGCGCCGATCAGCTGATTGATCTTGGTCAACCGCGAGCCGGCGTCGGACAGCGACTGGGAGCCGAGATAGATCTGCTGCGTGTTGTAGGTCCCCGCCCATTTGCTGAACGGCGACGACACCGACGACAGCGCGCTGGCGAGGTTGGAGGCGTCGGTGTTCACCGACGTGCTGGCCGTATTCGCCGCGGTCGAGGCGCTGCTCAGATTCGACGCCGCCGTCGCGAGGTTCGGCGTCGCCTGCGTGAACGCGTTCAGCGCCGCCGTCAGCTGCGACTGGAAAGTCGAGGACCCGCCGAGGTTTTGCGGGTTCACGGTGGCCGTGTGCCCGGCCGAATCGTATTGCGTCGTGATCGCGGAGGCGAGTGAACCGTTGATGAGGTTCTTGGACGTATAGGTAACGCCGCCGGTGTTGTTGTCGAACTGATAGGTGGCACCCGAGATGGTGCTGGTGATCTGGTTCGCGAGCGTGGTGAATTCGGCCTGAAGCGTGCTGATCGGCGTGGTGTTGTTGGGGTCGCCGGCCTGCGTGACCAGGCTCTGCAGCTGGGCGATGTCGCCGGTCACCGTGCCCAGCGCCTTCTGCCCAGCCGCCAGCAGGCCCTGCTGCTCGATCAGGATCGGCGCCGCCGCCTGCTGGATGGGGATTTCGGACGCGAACGGGCCCGACGGATTCTGGATAGTCGCCAGGCTCGTCTGCGCGTTCTGGATCGCGGTGATCTGGTCGACGACGCTCTGCGCGGATGTCTGCGCCGCGGTCACGATGGCGGTGGCGTTGCTCAGGTTCTTCAGGTCCGTCTGCGCCGACGACAGCGGATTGGTCGCCGACGACGAGCTGGACGACGACGAGGACTTGAACGACGCGAGGTTGACATTCGAGTTGATCAGCCGCGCCTGGTCCTGGATGGGCTGCACCGCAATATTGGCCGGCAGACCGGTGACCGTCTCGACGACCGAGCGCAGCACCGGGTCCGCGAGGATTTGGTAAGCGTTGGTCACGCCGCCGATGTTGCGCAGGAAGTAGGCTGCGTCGCGCAGCGCCGGATTGTCGGTGGAGGCGATGTTCTGCTCGTAGCTGTTGGTCAAGAACCGGCTCACGACATCGGAGATCACCGAGCTGTTCGAGAACTGCACGAGGCCGTTGGCGTGGACGTTGAACTCCTGCGCCAGCTGCTGATAGCGCGGATCTATGAGGTTGTTGGCGAACGAGGTGCGATCCGAGAGGTTGCTGTTGAGGACGGCGGCGACCTTCGCCGGAAACTGCGCGTCGGCGTCGAGCCCGAACGCCATCGTGAGGAACTTCAGGAGCTTCGGATCGTGAACCAGCTGGTCGACGCTTTTAATCTGCCCGATATGCGACTGGAAATAGCTCACCGCCTGCGAGACCTGCGTCTGCGTCGCGTACTGCGCGATGTGCGAGTTTTCGTTGGCGAGGAAGGGCTGATAGCCGGCAAGCGCCGAGATGCTCGGCGACGACGAGGGCAGACTCGTCCCGAACAAAGACAGCAGGCTGCTGTTGAGCGAGCTGTTGAATGTGCCAATGTTGACCATTCTGGCCCTCACACGCGGCATTCGCCGCCAGCTCCCAAAATTCTGTGGAAGCCTTCAAACCGCATTGATCATAGCACAGAGCGCGCGTAGTGCAAAATGCCGCGGAACGCTTTCCCTACAATTTTAGCAAATCGCGCCAAGCCGGAGGCGTGGGATCCGGCCCCGACTTTAGTGTGTGGGCTCCGCCCCCATGACCTTCGATTCGGTCTGGCCCGCTTTGGCATTCTTGCCTTTGTCCTTCCCGGACAGGGTGGGCGGCATGTAGATCGAGCCGACATTCGGCTTGCCCGGACCGGCGTGCACGGCAAGGGGGTTCCTTGCGTTCAACAGCACCGCGTCGGGATTGGTCTGCGTGTCGACGGGCGGCGGCGCGCTGTTGCCGTGCTCCTGGGCCCAGGCGCCGGCGGGCAGCGTCGCCACCAACGCCGTGGCGACGATCATTCCGCAACTGCGAAGGACTGACCAATTGGTCATGACGTGCCGCTCCCGATTAAATCCACATTAAGCTGTTCGTAACGCCGCTTTGGCAGGCTAGATAATCAGCACGATAGCGTGAATTTGTCGTGAATCTGTTGAACGCGACGCGGTCCGTGTTAGTGTCCGCACGTCGCATAATCGGGTCAAGCGCTTTCACCTAACGGTCCATCGGTGCAGCATATACATCAACTCGTTAACGATTATGGAGCGTGGATCTACGCGCTCATCTTCTTATGGACTTTCTTCGAGGGTGAAACTTTCGTCCTGTTTGCCGGTCTCGCCGCCAGCAAGGGTTATCTCGATCTCGGCGGCGTTTTCTTTGCCGCGTGGCTCGGCAGCTTTGCCGGGGATCAGCTCTATTTCTGGATTGGCCGCCGCTGGGGTACCGCGCTTCTCCTCCGCGTCCCGCGCTGGCGGCCGAGTGTCGAGCGGGCGCTCGACTGGCTGCGCCGCTACGACACTGGCTTCATCCTCAGCTTCCGCTTCGTTTACGGCATCCGGAACTTCGCTTCGTTCGCGATGGGGATGAGCGGCTTGGCGCCGGCGCGCTTCGCGTCCTTGAATCTGGCGGCGGCGTTCGTGTGGGCGGCCTCGTTCACCGGCTTCGGTTTCCTGTTCGGCCACGTGTTCAAGCACATGCTGGGCGATGTCGCCCAGATCTTCAGTTTTGTGATGCTGGGCGTGTTCATCGCCGGCTTCACCGTCGCTGGCATCCTGAGCCGGCGCCATCGTCGGCGCTCGCCTATGCGCACCGCCGTACCGCCGACCCCGGCCCCGGCCCCGACGACGACCGAATAGCGCGCCGGCACTCCGGACGCGTTCCGGCGGTTAGCCGACCTTCCGAATATTGAAGGTAAAAACCCCGCCGTCCTCTTTCCACTCGATCAGCTGATGTCCGGTGGCCCGGCAAAACGCCTCGAAATCCTTTGGCGTTCCGGGATCGGTGGCGAGGATCTGCAGGATCCCGTCGGGCGGCACGTCCTTGATGGCTTTTTTCGCGCGCAGCACCGGCAGCGGACAGTTCAGACCCTTGGTATCAAGGACTGTTGTGCTCATCGCGGCGACCATGAATCTGGGGACGGGTGGTTGACGGCGCGACCTTAACGCTTGTGAGTCGCGGGCGGCAAGCCATATATTAGAGAGTCAAGATATAACACTGCGGTCGCATGTTCGACTTTCCCGTCAATACGTTGATCGGCACCCTGGGCTTGTTCGCCGGGGTGGCATTCGGCGTCACCGCCCAGCGCACGAATTTTTGTGCGATGGGTGCCATCTCCGACATGGTCAACCTGCAGGACTACCGTCGGTTCCGCGCCTGGCTGCTGGCGATCGCCGTGGCCATCGCGGGTAGCCAAGCCCTCCACATCGGCGGCGTCATCGATCTCCAACGCTCCATCTACCTCACGCCAAGCTTGGGCTGGTTGGGCGCCGTGCTCGGCGGCGCGCTGTTCGGCTTCGGCATGACTCTCGCCGGGGGCTGCGGCAGCAAGACATTGGTGCGGCTGGGCAGCGGCAATCTGAAATCGCTGGTCGTGGCGCTGGTGCTGGGCGTGTTCGCGTATATGACCCTGCGCGGCCTGATCGCCGTGGCGCGGACGGCGGTGATCGAGGCGACCAATCTGGACCTGACGCGCGCCGGCCTGCGCAGCCAGGGTCTTCCTGACATGCTGTCGGCGGTGACCGGCCTCCCCGCGAGCGGGTTGCGCCTCGGGCTGGCGGCGGTCGTGGTCCTGGGTCTCCTCGTCTATTGCTTCAAGGACCGATCGTTCCGGCGCAGTCCAGCCGATCTTGCCGGCGGCCTGATCATCGGGCTGCTGATACCGGTCGCCTGGGTGATCACCGGCGTGATCGGCGACGATCCCTTCTCGCCGACACCGCTGGCCTCGTTCACGTTCGTGGCGCCCTTCGGCGACAGCCTGATGTACGTGATGGCGTTCACCGGGGCGACGATCAATTTTGGCATCGCGTCCTTGGCCGGCGTGGTCGGCGGCTCCTTCATTGCCGCGACCGCGACCAATTCCTTCCGCTTCGAAGGGTTCACCCACACCAACGATCTGCTGCGCCATCTGGGCGGCGGCGCCTTGATGGGGACCGGCGGCGTCCTGGCGCTCGGCTGCACCATCGGCCAGGGCGTGACCGGCCTCTCGACGCTGGCGGCGAACTCGGTGCTGGCCTTCCTGTCGATCCTCGGCGGCGGTGTCTACGGGCTGAAATACCTCGAGGAGGGAACGCTCGGCGGCGCCTTGCGCGCGATGCTGGCGAAAAGCTAGCCCTTCAGCCACTCCGCGATCAGCGCGGCGGCATCTTCGTTGTAAATGTCGCGGAAGAAGTGATCGGCCCCTTCGATCGTGCGGACCTTGATTTCGCCGCGACCTTTCGCCGCCGGTCTGGCCAGCGGTATGACGGCCGGGCCGAGATCGGGCACCACCTCATCGGCGCCGGCGACGATGACGAGCGTGCGCACCGCCACCCGGGGAAGGACCGATGGCGTGTTGCGGAGCGGCGAGGGCGTATACCAGCCGACGACGCTCTCGGCAGTCGCGGTGGCGTTCGGACAGGAGAGGAAGCCGATGCCATCGATCTTCTCGACGCCCTGCCCGGCCTGAACCAGCGCCCGCGCCTTATCCAGGATCGGCGGCAGGTCCGCGTCGTACCGCGCCCTGTAAGCTTCGGCGACGCGGCCGAACTCGAACGTCGCCGGCGCCAGCAGGATCAGTCCGCTCACCGACGGGTCGCGGCGCTCGACGCCGAACACCGCCACCTGGTTCCCGCCCTGACTGTGACCGATCAGCGCGATGTCCGTGGCCCCGTTGTTCTTGAGCCAACCGATCCAGGCATCGATCTCGTCCAAGGCATCATAAGGGCGGTGCGTCTGCAGCTTGCCGCAGTCGAAAAAGCCCGTCCGCCGGTCCTGCCCGAGGCTCAAGGTAATGGCGAGGCTGGAGACGGCGTGCGCGGCGAGGTTTTTTTGCAGGATGGCGATTGTCTCCATGCCGCTATGCGCCAGCATTCCATGGACGATGAGGGCAATCCCGTCCTCCGGGCCTTTGCCGTCGGCGAGTTCGAGATTCCCCAGCAGCATCAGGCCGTGATACCGCGTGCTCACCTCTTCCGCGTGGGCCGGGGCTGCGAGCCAGAGCGCTCCCAATAGCGCCAGCACGGCGCCGAGGCGTTTGAACGCCGAAGCCTCGCCGGTGGCGATCTTGGGAACGACCAGCGCATAGAGCTCGCCCGCGGCGTCGGCGAGCGCCACCAGCCGTGCCTGGGTCCCGGCGTCGTTCGGGCTCGCCGCAATCACGCCCTCGAGCCGGACGATCTCGCGACAGATCTCCATACCCGCGGCCAGCGACGGCTGGCACTGCACCGCCTGCTGGACAAGTCCGGCGAGAGACTCTTCCGCCGGTGCTGGAACGCCGCGCCCGTGGGCCCAGTGCCGCAGCACGTCCTGAGCGAGCTGGCGCAGCTCGGCGGCGATCGGGACCGGCTCGCCCGGAGCAAAGAGGCCGAGAGTTGTCTTGAGCAGCTCGATCCGCTCCGCGATCTCCGGCAGAGCTTGTGGTTGTCCAGCCGCTGTCATGGCGCGCCCGCGGGCGGAGCGGCGGCAGCGGCCTTGTCGCGCGCTTCGAGCACGAACCCGATGCGCCGCGGCTCGCTGTTCTCCTCGCGCTTGGGCATGGCGATGAGCAGGACATTGAGCTGCGAGATGTTCTGAATGAGCTTCATGCGGTGTCCGGCCTCGTCGAGGCCGTCGAAGGTGACGATATCCGGGTTCCAGTAGCCCATGTCGATGATGTGGAACTGGACGGCGGCGCCGAACGAGACCATGCGCGCGCCGAGCTCGTGATCATGATCGAGATTGGCCTCGAACTCACGGATATAAGCGACCAGGCGGTAGAACAGGTCCTCGGCATGGCGCCCGGCGGCGGCACCCTCGCCCGGGCGCGGCTCCAGCCGCTCGGCCTGGCGCACGATTTGCCGTCCCGCGGCCGGAGATGGTGGACGATCGGTCATGACAGCACCCGTGAGACCGCTCGTCTCACCCCTTTAGGACGTAGCCGTAGCGCAGGTTGCTGGGATCGCGGCCGCCCCGCTCGTACTCGGCCTTGAGTGCCGCGAAGCGGTCGGTCTCGAGCCCGGCTTTCTTGATCTTGTAGTTGTAGAGCCGCGCGGAGTTCCCGCCAAAGATCGCCGTCTTGACCGGGCCATCCGCCCGTCCGAGCGGCTGGAAGCCGTACTTCTTCTGCATGGCCTCCGGAATCTCGAGCAGGCGCAGCGCCTCGATCTGCCATTGCGGCGCTCCCGTCCACACGGCGTCGGTTCCCCACACGACGTGATCGGCGCCGAGCCCTTTGACCAGCTGACCCATCATCGCCGCGGCGATATTCGGCTCGGAGACCGTGGTCAGCGCGAAGATCTGGCCGAGGTCGGCATAGACGTTGGTGACCCCGAACTTCTGCGGGATCTCGGCGAGGTCGGTCACCCATTCGACGCGGCCGGTCTGCTGGAACTGCTTCCACGCGTCCGCGACCGGGGCGCCGGCCCAGCGGTAGCCCGCGTGATAGATGACGAAATTGATCTGCGGCCAGTCCTTGGCGGCCTTGCCGACGTCGGACACGTTCGTATACGGCAGCAGGCGCGGGAATTCGCGGGCCAGCGACGGCGGGAACAATCCCTTGTGGATGCAGACGATGTTGTGGTCGGCCTTGAGGATCTTCTCATAGAACGGATAGACTAGTTTCTCATCGCTCAGCTTCCACGGGTGTTTGCTGATGTCTTTGTGCGTGTTGTCGCCGATCGTATAGCCCTTGAATGAGTCCGGCTTGTTAACCTCGATGTCGCGATCCACGCGCTCGAGCCACCCGGGCTGGTCGGGGGTAAAGACCGCGTGCGCCAGCAGCCGTTGTGAGCCGGCCTCCCGGTTCACCTTTTCGCGCGCCGCGACCGTCATCTCGTTGGTGAGGAACCAGTCCTGCGGGATATCGGACGGCGCGCTGCTGATGATCGCCACCTTGGTGTCGCTGTCGAGGAAGATCTCCTTGCGCCAGTTCTCGTACTTCAAGTCCTCGATGGTCTGCGGCTTACCGACGAGCTTCGGATTCCACCCCGCCTTGCCCACCGCCCTGCGCATCTCGACGAAGCCCTTGATGCGGGTGTCATCGCGCAGGAAATGGGTGTGGCCGTCGAAGATGAACTGAGATGAGAGGTCGCTCGCCCGCTCGGCGGCGAGTTCGACGCTGGCGGCCACCGCCCGGTTGATCCCGAATAGCGGCCCGTAGATGTCGTTCATCGCAACGAACGCCGTCGCCATGCCGGCCGCCGTCTTGAAGAACCGCCGCCGGTTGAGCCCGTTCTTGCGTCCGTACTGGTCGGCCAGATCGTTGAGCCGCGCCTCAACCTTCTTCTGGCGCTCCGTCTGCGGCACCGGCATGAATTCTTCGCTGGCGACGATCTGCGTCGGGATCGGCGACGGATAGGAGTCGACTTCGGCCGGCCTCAGCTTGGCGAGCTCATCGGGGCTCAGCAGATGCATGGGGGTTCTCCGGTCTGCGCTGCTTAGGCGCCTGATTTTACCCATAATTATTGCGGCCCTGCGATAGCTTTGATAAGGTCGCCGCCCTCGCCTAAAAATGAGCAGACAAAGCAGCGCGAAGGCGCTAGCGCTGACCGTCGAGGTGTTCCGATCATGAACCGACCCGCTGCCGCAGCCTTGCTGGGAACCTTGATCGCTGCCGGTGCCGTCGGGCTCGCCTTCGCGCAGGCGTCGACCCAGCCTCTGGCCAGGTTTCAGATCAAGGACGGCGCCATCGCCGCCTCGCTGACCGGCCGGGCGGGCGATGCGCGCAAGGGGCGCGAGGTGGCGGTCAACCGGCAGCTCGGCAACTGCCTGGCCTGCCATGTGATCAGCGCTTTGAAGGAGGAGCCGTATCACGGCAATGTCGGCCCAAGCCTCGACGGCGTGGCGGGCCGGCTCACCGAAGGCGAGATGCGGCTGCGCGTCGTCGACCCGACGAAGCTCAACCCCGATACGATGATGCCCCCGTTCTACCGCGTCGACGGCCTCAACAAGGTGATGACGCCGTTTCAGGGCAAGTCCATCCTCACCGCCGAGCAGGTCGAGGATGTGGTGGCATTTCTCAAGACGCTCAGGTAGGCGGGCCAGATGACCGCGAAGGAGTTAGGCATGGATCTTCCCCCGGCGCTCAGCCGCCGCATCGTGCTGATCGGCGCCGCCGGCCTGGCGAGCGGATTGATCGCCGGACGCGACGCCACGGCCCAGGCACTGCAGCCCGGCGCGCATGTCCAGGTGCTGAACAAGCTGGTCGGCGGCAAGAAGGCGACGCCCGGCAGGATCAAGCTGCGCATTCCCGAGATCGCCGAGAACGGCAACACGGTGCCGATGACCGTGAGCGTCGACAGCCCGATGACCCCGGACAATTACGTCAAGGCGGTTCATATCGTGACCGACAACAACCCCCGGCCCGAGGTGTCGTCGTTCTATTTCACGCCGGCGAATGGCAAGGCCGAAGTGTCGACGCGCATCAGGCTCGCGGAGACCATGCACGTCATCGCCTATGCCGAGCTCAGCGACGGCTCCGTCTGGTCCGACCAGGCCGAAGCCAAGGTCACGATCGGTGGCTGCGGCGGCTGACCCCGCCGAGGCCTTTCAGGAGAACCGTCATGCCCACCGCCCGCATCCGCCTTCCCGCCGGCATCAAGAAAGGCGAGGTCATCGAAGTGAAGACCCTGGTCACCCATGCGATGGAGTCCGGTCAGCGCAAGGACGCCAACGGCCAGGTCATCCCGCGCAAGATCCTCAATAAGTTCGTCTGCACCTATAACGGCAAGGAGATCTTCCGCGCCGATCTGTGGCCGGCGATTTCCGCCAATCCCTATATCGCTTTTTTCATCAAGGCAGCCGACTCCGGGACGCTGGATTTCGCCTGGACCGACGACGACGGCTCGGTGATCAAGGAAAGCGCCAAGATCGAGGTCACCTGAGAGTGCGGCGCACACCGGGAGGAGCGATGACGAAGCGTCTCTGGGCAGGCGCCGCGGCGGCGGCGGCCGCGGTGGCGGTGATTGTCGCGGCTTGTGCCGCCGACGGCCCGCCGGCGAAGATCCCGCTGCCCGCCGACGGCACGGCCGGCGGCCACAAGAGCGAGCCGGTCAGCGCCTTCGAGGTCCAGGGCAAGAAATCCGGCTATCTCTACGCCACGCCCGAGACCCAGGCGATGGAGAACGACGACGGCGAGAACCCCGCCTCGCTGTGGCTCGAGCAGGGCGAGGCGCTATGGACGAAGAAAGACGGCGAGGCCGGAAAGTCCTGCGGCTCCTGCCACGGAGCGGCGGCCAACCTGCGCGGCGTCGGCACGACGTATCCCAAGGTCAGCAAGGTCACCGGCAAGCTGTTCACCATCGAGGACCAGATCAATTACTGTCGCACCGAGTATATGAAGGCGCCGCCGTTCAAACTGGAAACCCAGGACATGCTCGGCATGGCGATCTTCGTGATGTACCAGTCGCGCGGTTTGCCCATGAACGTCTCCGTCGACGGCCCGGCGAAGCCCTATTTCGAGGAAGGTGATCGGCTCTATCACACCCGGCGTGGGCAGATGAACGTCGCCTGCACGCAATGCCACGAAAACAACGCCGGCAACTATATCCGCGCCGATCTCCTGTCGGAGGGCTACAGCAACGGCTTTCCTCTCTATCGCTTGGCTTGGCAACGGGCGGGCTCGTTCGATTACCGGATGGAGGAGTGCTACGGCCGAGTCCGCGCCCAGCCGGAGCCTTACGGCTCGGAGGAGCTGAAGAAGCTTCAGCTCTACGTCGCGTGGCGCTCGAACGGCTTGCCGGTGGAAACACCCGCGGTGCGCCGATAAAGAGCGCCGCGCGCCGATACCCGAAGGCGGATCGTCGATGCTGACCCGGCGCCATGTCCTGCGCGCGTCGATGGCCGCGGCGGCCCTGCTCGGGCCGGCCCGCGCGGCGCGGGCTGCGACCCGCCAGGACCTGACTCAAGACGAGCTGCTGCGGTTTCCAGCGACCGGGCAGGTCACTCTCCTCCACTTCACAGATATCCACGCACAGCTCCTGCCGGTCTATTTCCGCGAGCCGAGTTGGAACCTCGGCGTCGGCACGGCGCGCGGTCAGGTTCCGCATCTCACCGGTCAGGCCTTCCTCCGGCATTACGGACTGCGCACCGACACGCGCGACGCCTACGCCCTGACGTCGGATGATTTCGTGGCTCTGGCGCGCAGCTACGGCCGGCTCGGCGGCATCGACCGGATCGCCACGCTGGTCAAGGCCATCCGCGCCGAGCGGCCCGGCCGGACGCTGATGCTCGACGGCGGCGACAGCTGGCAGGGCTCCTATACGGCGCTGGCCACACGCGGCGAGGACATGGTGCGGGTCATGAACGGCCTCGGTGTCGAGGCGATGACCGGCCATTGGGAGTTCACCCATGGACAGGCACGGGTGACGGAGCTGATCCGGAAGCTCAAGTTCCCGTTTCTCGCCGGAAATATCCGCGACACGACCTGGGAAGAGGAGGTGTTTCCCGGCGATGCGATGTTCGAGCGCGGTGGGGTCAAGGTGGCGGTGATCGGCCAGGCGTTTCCCTACACGCCGATCGCCAATCCGCGCTGGATGATTCCCGACTGGTCGTTCGGCATCGCCGAGGACCGGGTGCGGCAGCGCGTCGATAAGGTTCGCGCCGACGGCGCCGAGCTGGTCGTCCTGCTGTCGCATAACGGATTTGATGTCGACCACAAGCTCGCCGGCCGGGTCAGCGGCATCGACGTCATCCTCTCCGGCCACACGCACGATGCGCTGCCGGAGCCGGTGCGGATCAAGGACACGCTGCTGGTCGCGTCGGGCAGCCACGGTAAATTCCTCTCGCGCCTCGACGTCGAAGTGAAGAACAAGCGGGTGGCCGCTTGGCGCTACCGTCTGCTGCCGGTCTTCGCCGATGTCATATCCCCCGATGCCGAGATGGCGGCGTTGGTGCGCGAGGTGCGCGCACCCTATGCGCAGGAGCTCGGTCGCGTGGTGGGGCGGACCGACAGCCTCCTCTATCGCCGCGGGAACTTCGCCGGCACGTTCGACGACCTGATCTGCCAGGCCCTGCTCGCCGAGCGCGATGCGGAGATCGCGCTGTCGCCGGGGTTCCGTTGGGGCACCTCGCTCCTGCCGCGCTCCGACATCACCGTCGAAGACATCTACAACCAGACCGCGATCACCTACCCGAACGCCTATCGCTCCGAGATGACCGGCGCCTTCCTGAAGCAGATTCTGGAGGATGTCGCCGACAACCTGTTCAATGCCGATCCCTATTATCAGCAGGGCGGTGACATGGTTCGGGTCGGCGGCCTGACCTACACCATGGACGTGCGGGCGAAGATCGGGCGGCGAATTGTGGATTTGCGGCGGGCGCGCGACGGCGAGCCGATCGATGCCGCCAAGCCTTACGTCGTCGCCGGCTGGGCCTCGGTCAATGAAGGCGTCGAAGGGCCGCCGGTCTGGGACGTGCTATCCCGCCACATCGCCGCCCGGAAAACCGTCCGGCTCGCGCCGAGCCGCGCGATCAAAGTCGTCAATTCCTGATCGGCCCCGAGAACGACTGCCGGTTGCAGACAATTTTACTAAATAGCTGTTATTAACCATGTTTTTATAGATATGGTTGACCCGCCTAAAAACTCATCTACTATTTGACGATTGCGCGGGTTTTCCATCGGATCTCCCGGTTTTACCCACAGATATATCCGCGCTTATATCCACAGGCGGCCGGGGGGCGCCGCGAGGCCAACCGTGAAGCCGATCGAGCCCAACGTCAGTCCCTATCTCCAGCAACCGTTGCGAACGCTGGAACAGGTGCGCCAGGAGCGCGAGCGCCGGCAGCGCGAACAGGCTGACGCCGGGGCGACGCCCGCCCCCGCGGCTGCGACGCCGAAGACAGATATAAAGAGCGACACGGCGCCCGCGGTGTCGCCGACGCGCGTCGATCAGACGGCCTGAAGTCGTTAGCCGCCGGCTTTGTCCGAGCCGTCCGGCCGGCCCGCCCGCCGCTGCATGTATTGGCGGAACGTGGCGGTCTCGTAGCCGCGGTCGTAGACGAATGCGAACATGCCTTCGAACAGGCCCGGCTGGAAGTAGCCCGGCATGCGCGCGACCTCGACCGCGGGGCCGCTCTTCCCTTCGACCGCGTCGGCCGAGGCGGGAAGGAATTGGATCGTCGGCGTCCCGATCACGCCGTTCTTTTTCGCGAGCTCCTTCTCCGACAGCACCTGGCCGTCGAAATCGGTAACCTCGCGGGCGCCGTTCAGATCGAGCTGGAGAATGTTGAACCGCTCGCGGATATACGCGTTGACCGCCGGGTCGGTGAAATTGACCCGATGCATCTCCTTGCAATACGGACAGCCGCGCTGATCCCAGAGAAGGGCCAGCCGTTTGCCCTGTGCGGTCGACTCCGCAAGGTCGTCCTTTAGAACCAGGAAGCTGGTCAGGAACCACGACTGAGCGTATCGGCCGTCGTCGAGAAGGACCGGCTCGATCCGCTTCGGATCGGCGGCGCGGCCGGCCGCCGGCAGCACGGTCACCGCCGAGGCGCCCAGCAGAAACAACCGTCGGTTCATGACTACTCCCTCATGTACCCGCGCGTCAGTTCTGCGCCAGCCATACATCGGTGAGATCCTGGTTGATGTAATGGCTGGGGAGGATTTTCCAACCCTTCAAGGCCTTCGACGTCGCCACGATGCGCTGCCACCACAGGACCGGTGCCGTCCAGCCTTGCTCGAACAGGCGGGCCTCGAACTGACGGATCAGTCGCGCGCGCTCCTCGTCGGACGTGGTGCGCTTTTGCTTGTCGAACAAGTCGTCGAGCGTGCGGTCGGTGAAGTGGCTGAAGTTCCGCGGTGACTTGTCGAACGAGATATAGAGCGCCAGGAGGTTGTTCGGCTCGTCGATGTCCGAGCAGGTGGCGTCGAGCCCGACGTCGAAATTACCCGCCAGATACGTGGCTTTCTGCTGCGCCACGTCGAGCGGCGTGTTCTCGGCCGAGACGCCGATCTGCCGCCACTGATCGATCAGGTACACGGCGACGGGCGAGAACGGGTCGGGCACGGTCCGGGTCACCAGCTTGAACTTGAGCCCCTCCGCACCGGCCTCCTTGAGCAGACGCTTGGCTTCGGCCCGCGCCGCATTGGCGTCGCGCCCGAAGCCCGGATACTTGACGAGCTCGTCCTCCGGGATGGCGAGTGGCGCTCCCGGGCGCAGCACGCCGCCGACCGCTTTGACGAAGGTGACCTTGGACAAGGCCTGCGCCCCGCGCCACCGGTCGATGGCGAGCGAGAGGGCGTGCCGGACCCGGACGTCGTCGTAAGGCTTTTTCTGCGAGTTGAAGAACAGGTCGAGCTTACAGGTCCATGGCGACTCGGCGACATTGAACCTGTCGCCGGCCCCGCTTTGGATCGAATCTCGCTGGGCGGGAGTGAGGCCGCGGAACTCCGCCATGATCTGTCCGCCTTTCAGCGCATTCACCATCGCAGGGCCCTTGATGAAGACGGCCCGGAAGCCGTCGAGGTAGGGCTTGCCCGGCTCGTAATAGTTCTCGAACCGCTGGCCGGTCCAATGCGAGCCGCGCGCGTGCTCGACGAACTTGTAGGGGCCGGTCCCCATGATGTGGGTCTCCGGCCAGCGCGGGTCTTCCTTCAGCTTGGCGGCGCTGTAGACGCAGTTCCACGGCGAGGCCAAGGTCAGCAGCATCGACGAATTGGGGGCCGCGAGCTTGAAAACGACGGTCTGCGCGTCGGGCGTCTCGATCGAGGCGATGTCCTCGAAATCGGCTTGGCGCACCGAGACGATGCCCTCGGGCGGCTTGCGGATGCGCTCGAAGGTCGCCTTCACGTCCGCCGACGTCAGGGGCGAGCCGTCGTGGAATTTCACACCGGAGCGGAGCTTGAAGCCGTAAGTCAGTTTGTCCGGCGACACCGTCCACGTTTCCGCGAGGTCGGGTTTGATAGCTGGGTATTTGTCGGGATCGAACTTCATCAGCCGCGAATAATGCGTGCCGACGGTCTGCATCTCGACGAAGGTGGTCGTGGCCTGGCAATCGTAGTTCGGCGGCTCGGCATCGAGACCGTATATCAGCGTGCCGCCGCGCTGGGGCGTCTGCGCGGCGGCGGCGCCCGCCATGCCGAGTGTAAAGGCAATGACCAGATACGCGTACTTCAGCATCGTTTCCCCTCAAATGACCGGCCGACAGTATTGTCGCTGCCGTCAGGCGGCGCAACTCTACGAGCGGCACCGCTCGACACGCGCGGCCGCGGCAAAAATCAGGGTGGGACGATCAGCCGGCGGAGCGCCGGATCGCGGGATGCGGCTTGGGGAACCCGGCGGAGGGATCCGCCTCCCCGTCGGCCGGGCGCGGCAGGTGGAACGGCGCCGGCGCCGAACGGAAGAAATCGACCGTGCGCGACACCACCTCGTGGCGCTGCCGGTCGACGGTGATCATGTGATAGCAGTCGTCGAGCAGGATCTTGCGGACCGGCCCGCCGAGCCGGTTCTCGATGTAGTCCGCGTTGCTCTGCACGCTGGTCATGTCGTCATCGACCGCATGCATCACCAGCGCCGGCGTGCTGATGGTGTGCAGCTCCCGCTTCACCCGCCGGATCAGACGATGGAGCTCGCTGATGCTGCGTCCGCGCACGACCGGGAGGCCGCCGCCGGCGCTGTCGCCGGCCAGCATCCGCGACACCACGACCTGGCGCAGCCGCTCGTCCTTGATGCCGTAGGGCGGCTCTTCGCGGAAGCTGAACCGATGGCCGAAGGGAAGCCTGAGTACCAGCGGCAGCAGGAAGCGGAACGGATTGGTGTTCCAGCCGTCATACCAGAGCGTCGGCGAATAAAGGGCGAGGCCGGACACCGCCTGACGCGGCAGGTGCGCGGCGAGATGCAGCCCGAGCAAGGCGCCCATCGACAGGCCGCCGACGAAGACGCGATCGCAGCCATGCGCCAGCCGGCGATAGGCGCGCTCCACGCTGCCGTACCAGTCGCGCCAGCCGGTGGCGAGCAGGTCGGCCTCGCTGCCGCAATGGCCGTCGAGCTGCATGCCGTATACCGTGTAGCCGGCGCGCGCGAGCTCCTTGCCGACGAAGCGCATCTCGGCCGGCGTGCCAGTCAGCCCGTGAATCAGGAGGACACCGTCGCGCCCGCCGTCGAACCAGAAACTGGCGTCGGTCGCGGTCATGCGCGTGTGCAGCGCTCAAAGAGTTGGTCGAGCAGCGTCAGCGCCAAGTTCATCTCCTCGGTGGTGATGGTGAGGGCCGGCGCCAGCGTGATCACGTTCTTGTAGTAGCCGCCGATGTCGAGCACGAGTCCGTAGCGCTTGCCGTTGGCGCTCAGCGTGCCGCTCATCGCCACCTCGCACATCCGGTCGACGAGGGCGCGGTTCGGCGTGAAGCCGTCGGCTTCGCAGACCTCGACGCGCAGCGCCATGCCGAGACCGTCGACGTCGCCGATCACCTTGTACCGCTTCTTCAGATCGCGGAGGCCAGCCAGGAAATGCGCGCCTTTGGCGGCGGTCATCGCCGCGTAGTCCTGCTCGTCGAGCATCCGCATCGTCTCGAGCCCGACCGCGGTGCCCAGCGGATTGCTGGCGAAGGTGGAATGGGTCGAGCCCGGCGGGAACGCCTGCGGCGAGATCAGGTCCTCGCGCGCCCAGACGCCGGCCAGCGGATTGAGGCCGTTGGTCAGCGCCTTGCCGAAGACGACGATGTCCGGCTTGACCCCGAAATTCTCGATCGCCCACAGTCGCCCGGCGCGGAAGAAGCCCATCTGGATCTCGTCGTCCACCAGCAGGATCTTGCGCGCTTCGAGGATCTGCTTCAGGCGCTCGAAATATCCCTGCGGCGGCACGACATACCCGCCCGTTCCCTGAACCGGCTCGACGTAGAACGCGGCGTATTCGGCGCTATCGGCCTTGGGATCGTAGACGCCGTGATATTCGCTGTCGAAGAGGCGCTCGAATTGGCTGACGCAGTAGAGGTCGCAGCTGTCGCGCTTCTTGCCGTACGGACAGCGGAAGCAATAGGGAAACGGAACGAACTGCGCCCGGTCGCCGAAATGGCCGTAGCGCCGCCGGTAGCGGTAGGACGAGGTGATGGCCGAGGCGCCGAGCGTGCGGCCGTGATAGCCGCCTTCGAAGGCGAACATCAGGCTCTTGCCGCCGGTGGCGTTTCGGACGAGCTTCAGCGAATCCTCGACCGACTGCGAGCCGCCGACGTTGAAATGGATCCGGCCCTTTAGGCCGAAGGCTGCTTCGGTGCGTTTGGCCAACACCGTGGCGAGCTCGATCTTTTCACGGTGCAGGTACTGGCTCGCGATCTGCGGGAGCTTGTCGACCTGCCGCTTCAACGCATCGTTGTGGCGCTTGCTCGCGTAGCCGAAATTGACCGCCGAGTACCACATTTGCAGGTCGAGAAACGGCGTGCCCGCGGCGTCGTAGAGATAGCTGCCTTCGCAGCGGTCGAAGATCTTCGGCGGCTCCTGATAGTGAACCGTATCGCCGAAAGAGCAGTACGCCGCTTCATCCGCGAGAAGCTGGCGTTCATCCATGAATCACCGACTCCGAGCCGAGCGATGGGGCAATCGCGGAGGCAACGAACCGCCGCAGCAGGCGCTGCGCGTCCGTGAAGTCTTTGAACGCCGCATGCGCGATGTCGCGGTCGCGGCAATAGGCCAGGAGCTTGTGCTTGGCGAAGACGAAATCGGCGGTGTCGGCGATGCAGAAATCCGAGCGGCCGTCGCCGACGAGCAGCGTGCGCCGCGCGTCGCGTCGCGCCACTTCGCATTTGCAGGTGCACGCCGATGACCGGCAGCCGGGGGCGGCATGCGGAAAGTCGAGCCGCCATTTCCGGTCGCCGACATATTCAAAGCGGCTGCTCTTGATCTCGATGCCGAGCAGCTTCTCGCGGCGCAGCACGTCCTTGATGACGCGATCGAGCCCGTCGCTGACGATCGTGAGCTCCAGACCGAATTCGGCCGCGGTTTCCACGAACCCGCGAAATCCCGGATCGGCGGTCATCTTGGCGACCGCCTTGTCGAGCACCGCCGGGGCGGCGTCGAGCAGCGCGACCTGGCCGCGCATGCAGTCTTGCGCGCCGATCGCGCCGCGCTCCCACTGGCGTTCGAGATCACGCCAGGACGGGGCCGCGAAGGTTTCGAGGAGATAATCGGTCACATCGTCGGGGACGATCGTGCCGTCGAAATCGCACAGTATTTTCCAGCTCGACATCAGACTGAGCCGACCCCAACCCTGGTGTTCATCATCCCCATCACGTCGAGCATCGTCGCCGCGATGCGGAGGTGGAGCAAGTAACATAAATCCGCCTAAATGACACGCATTGCATCCAAAACGCGGCTCGACGGATTTCTTGTCGCAGCACGGAACGGTACTGTTAAGACTCAGGAAGCAAAAACCGCGAGAAATTGACAGGATGGTTAACTATTTGCTTACGTTCAGCTTACAAATACGATGCTCGCGGTATCGTCGCGGCGACTTCTAATACTTTTGACTGGGCGACTCCGATGACTCGACGGCCGTGGATGCTGCTCGCCGCCGCCTTAGCGCTTTCACCGTCACCTGAGACTCGGGCGCAGAACGCCGATCCGCGGCTGCTGAGCCTGTCCTGTGCCGGTTGTCACGGGCCGAGCGGCCACAGCCCGGGCACGATCCCGTCCCTTTACGGCCGGACCGCCGGGTCGATCGCAGATACGATGCGCGCGTTCCGTGCCGACCGGTTGCCGTCGACCGTGATGGGGCGGATCGCCAAAGGCTACAACGACGCCGAGATCGACGCCCTGGCGCAAGAGATCGCCGCAAGCTGGAAATAGCTATGGCTCTGCCCCTCTCCCGCCGGCGCTTCGCCGGCCTGGCCATGTCCACCGCCGCCGCCGGCGTGGTCGGGGCGTGCGCGGCCATCGACCCGCCGGCCCGCGCGCGGGTGGTGATCATCGGCGGCGGCTTTGGCGGCGCCACGGCGGCAAAGTATTTGCGGCTGGCGGATCCCGACATCGCCGTGACCTTGCTGGAGCCGAACCGGCGCTTCATCACTTGTCCGTTCAGCAATCACGTCCTGGTGGGATTGCGGCGGATGGAGGATCTCACCCAGGAGTACACGACGCTGGCGGAGCGCCACGGCGTCAGGATCGTGCACCAGGCGGCGGTCAGCATCGACCCGGTCAATCGCGTGGTCGGCGTCGCGGACGGGACGACGCTCGGTTACGACCGCCTCGTCGTGTCGCCCGGCATCGACATCCGCTGGTCGGCGATCGACGGCTATAACGAGAACACGGTCCAGCGCCTGCCGCATGCGTGGAAATCGGGCGACCAGGTCCTGCTGCTGCGCCGGCAGCTCGAGGCGATGCCGGACGGCGGCGTCTTCGTTATTTCGGCACCGCCGGCGCCCTATCGCTGCCCGCCGGGGCCCTACGAGCGGGCGTCGCTGGTCGCCCATTACTTCAAGCGCGCGAAGCCGCGGTCGAAGATCCTGATCCTCGATGCGAAGGACCAGTTCTCCGAGCAGGGCCTGTTCGAGGACGGGTGGAACGCGCTGTATCAGGGCATGATCGAATGGGTGCCCTTGTCGCAGGATGGGCGAGTCACCGAGGTGAAACCGGCGGAGATGACCTTGGTCAGCGAATTCGGCGAGCCGCACAAAGGCGACGTGATCAACATCATCCCGCCGCAATACGCCGGAAAGATCGCCCGTGATGCCGGGCTCGCCAATCAGACCGGATGGTGTCCGGTCGATCCGCTGACGTTCGAGTCGACGATCCACAAGAACGTCCACGTCATCGGGGATGCCTGCATTGCCGGCGCGATGCCCAAAGGCGCGTTCGCCGCCAACACCCAGGCCAAGGTCGCCGCCCTCGCCATCGTCAACGCGACGCGCGGGCAACCGCCGGCGACACCGACCTATCTCAGCAGCTGTTATTCCGTGGTGGCGCCGGATTACGGGTTTTCGGTCATGGATGTGTTTCGCGCGACGGCGCAGGGCATCGTCAGCGTACCTGGCGCGGGCGGCGGCAGCCGCCGCAACGCCGACGCGGCGTTCCGCGCGCAGGAGGCGCGCTACGCCGACGGCTGGTACGCGTCGATCACCGAAGAGATCTGGCGCTCGTGACTCCGATGTCCGTTCTGGCCTGGGGCCTGCGGCGGCTGGTCCGCGAGGGCGATCTCGAGATCACCGGCCCCGACGGGCACCGCTACGAGTTCGGGACACCCGGTGCCAGACCCGCGTCGGCGATGCGCATCACCGATCCGCTCGTTCCGCTCAAGCTCGCCGTGAACGGCGCCTATCATCTCGGCCAAGCCTATATGGATGGCACGCTCGTGGTGGAGCGCGGAACCCTCCACGATTTCCTGGACGTGCTGGCGCTGAACACTGGAATGGTGAGCGCCACCGGCCTCAAATCGATTCCGCACCGGCTGGAACGTCTGGCCGCCTACGTCCAGCAATACAATCCGCTGCGGCGCGCCCGCGCCAATGCCGCTCACCACTATGACCTTTCGGAGGAGCTGTATCGCCGTTTCCTCGACGATGACTGGCAGTACTCCTGCGCCTATTTTGAATCGCCCGCGGCGAGCCTGGAGCAGGCGCAGCTGGCCAAGAAGCGGCACATCGCGGCAAAGCTGCTCCTGCGGCCGGGCCTGCGCGTTCTCGACATCGGCTCCGGCTGGGGCGGTCTCGCCATCTACCTGGCGCGCACGACCGGCGCCGACGTCACCGGCATCACGTTGTCGACCGAGCAGCAGACTCTCGCCACCCGGCGCGCGATCGAGGCCGGCGTGGCGGACCGGGTGCGCTTCGTGCTGCGCGATTATCGCGACGAGACCTCGACCTACGACCGCATCGTGTCGGTGGGCATGTTCGAGCATGTCGGCGTGCCGCATTACGGGACGTTCATCCGGAAGCTGCGCGACCTCCTCGCACCCGACGGCGTCGCCCTGCTTCACTCGATCGGCCGAGTGGACGGGCCGGGCACCACCAATCCGTGGCTGCGCAAATATATCTTCCCCGGCGGCTACGCGCCGGCGCTGTCCGAGGTCCTGCCCATCGTCGAGCGCGCTTGCGTCTACGTGACCGACATCGAGATCCTGCGCCTGCATTACGCCTGGACGTTACGGCAATGGGCGGAGCGATTCGCGGCGCGGCGCGCCGAGATCGCGACCCGGCTCTACGACGAGCGGTTCTGCCGGATGTGGGAGTTCTACCTGGCGGCGTGCGAGATGGATTTCCGCCATCTCGGCACGATGGTGTTCCAGATCCAGATCGCGCGCCAGATCGACGCCGTCCCGGTCACCCGCGGCTACATCGAAGACGCGGAGGCCGCTCTGCGGCGCGCCGAGCTGCCGGAAAAAGCGGCCGAGTAAAGCAAACGGCCGCGGGCGAACCACGCGGCCGTTGCATTGCGCAGGTCTCGGACGCTCAGGCGCTGAGCGCCGCCTTCACCCGCTCCGGCAGGAACGGATAGTGCCGCAGCCGCACCCCGCCGGTCAGCCGCGCCACCGCGTTGGCGATCGCGGGGCCGGTCGGCGGCAGGCCGACCTCGCCGAGGCCGGTCGGCGGGTTCTCCGGCGTCGGCATGACCGTGACCTTGATGTCCGGCGTTTCGGACATCCGCATCACGCGATAGGTGTCGAAGTTAGACTCTTGCACCTCGCCGTTGACGAAGTTGATCTGCTCGAACAGGGCATGGCTGGCGCCGTGCGTGATCGCGCCGATCATCTGGGCCTCGATGTTGAGCGGCTGGATCGCCACACCCGGATCGACGGCGCACCACACGTTGTGGACGCGGATCTCGCCGCTTTGCCGGTTGAGCGACACCTCGGCGATCTGCGCGCAATGCGCACCCCAGGCATCCGAATAGGCGATGCCCAGCGCCCGGCCGTCGCGCTTGCGGTCCCACTCCGCCATCTTGGCGACGGTCTCGATGACCTTGCGCGCCCGCGGCTGGTCTTTCAGCAGCTCCAGCCGGAACGCCAGCGGGTCGACGCCCTTGGCGGCCGCGATTTCGTCGATCACGCATTCGACGCCGAACTTGGTGTAGCCCGGGCCGACCGCGCGCCAGAAGCCCACGTCCTGGCCGTTGTCCTGGCGGATGTACTCCACCAGATGCGCCGGGACGTGATAGTTGAACTCGAGGCCCTCGGTCACCGAACCGTCCTGGCCGCCGCCCTTCTCGAACTGCGCCGGGAAGGTGCGGGCGAAGATCGACTGTGCCACGATCCGATGCCGCCAACCGACGATGTTGCCGTTGGCATCGAGCCCGACCTGCACGTGCTGTGCTTCGAGCGGCCGGTACTTGTCATGCTGGACGTCGTCCTCGCGGCTCCAGATGACCTTGACCGGCCGGCCCTGCACGGCCTTGGCCAACGACACCGCGTCGACGATGAAATCGCCCTCGGTCCTACGGCCGAATCCGCCGCCGAGCAGCGTCGTGTTTACCTTGACCTTGTCGGGCGTGGTCCCCGCCATGCGCGCGCCGAAGCCCTGGGTGATCGACGGCGACTGCGTCGGCGCCCAGATCTCCACCGTGTCGCCCTTCACCAGGGCGGTGGCGTTCATCGGCTCCATCGTCGCGTGGTAGACGTGGTCGCTCAGGTAATCGACGGCGATGACCTTGGCCGCGCCGGCGATCGCCGCCGGCGCGTCGCCTTCCTTGTGAACGTCGACACCCGTCTTGCCGAGGTCGCGGGCGATGCTCCGATACTCTTCCAGCAACTTATCGCTGGTGTAGCTACGGACTTTCGACGAGTTCGTCCACGTCACCTTGAGCAGATCCTTGGCCTTCTTCGTCGCCTCGACCGTCTGGCCGATGATGCCGACGCCGTAGGGCAGCGGAACGATCTGCATCACGCCCTTGACCGCCTTCGCGGCGGCGTCGTCGATCGTCTCCGGCTTCTCGCCCTGGACGGGGGCGCGCAGCACCGCGCCGTACAGCATGTTCGGCAGCTGCATGTCCATGCCGAACTTGGCGCTGCCGTCGACCTTCGACGGCACGTCGATGCGGGTCATCTTCGGGTTGCCGATATAGCGCCATTGCGCGACCGGCTTCAGATCGTCCGCGGTCGCCTGCGGCAGGGGATCGGGCAGCTTGCCCGTTTTGGCGATGTCGCCGTAGCCGAGCGTGCGCCCCGACCTCTTATGGACGACCTTGTTGGGTTCGGTCGTCAACTCGCTCACCGGTACGTTCAACATCCCCGCCGCACTGGCCAGGATGATCTTGCGTGTCTGCGCGCCGACCAGGCGCAGCATCTGGTAATAGCCGGGGGTCGTTCGGCTGCCGCCGGTCACCTGGGCGCCGCCGAACCCCGGGTTGCCGTAGTTCTTCGCGTCGGCCGGCGCCTGGACGATGCGGACCTTGCGCCAGTCGGCATCCATGTCCTCGGCGACCAGCACCGGCATGGAGGTCATGACGCCCTGTCCCATTTCCGAGGCGGGCGAGATGATCGACACCGTCCCGTCGGCCGCGATGGTTACCCAGGCATTCGGCTTGTAGTTGCCCTTGGCCGCCGGCGCCACCGTGGCGCCGAACGCGTCATCGGGCAGGCCGCCAAAGGCGACAGCGATGCTGGCCCCGCCGGTGGTGACGAGAAAGCTGCGCCGCGAGAGCGCGCTGGTGTGAAGCTGCAATGTCTCGGTCATGGCTCAGGCCTCCCGTGCGGCGCGCTGGATCGCGCTGATGATGCGCACATACGTCCCGCAGCGGCAGATGTTGCCGTCCATGTGTTCGACGATCTGCTCGCGCGTCGGCTTGGGATTCTTCTTGAGCAGCGCCGCCGCCTGCATGATCTGCCCGGACTGGCAGTAGCCGCATTGCGGCACCTGCTCGGCGATCCACGCCTTCTGCAGCGGATGATTCGATTTCGGCGACAGGCCCTCGATGGTCGTGACCTTCTTGCCGGCCACGTCCTGGAGCTGTGTCTGGCAGGAGCGCGTCGGCTCGCCGTCGATATGGACGGTGCAGGCGCCGCATTGGGCGACGCCGCAGCCGAACTTGGTACCGGTGAGCTTCAGGTGCTCGCGGATCACCCACAGAAGCGGAGTATCGGGCTCGGCGGCCACATCGACCGCGCGCCCGTTGATCGTGAACGCTGTCATTGTCTTCTCCCTATCTGGCTTCAGGCCTGCGACAGCCCGGCATCAATTCTTCTGTGCCGTCAGCGTAGCAGGGGAAGGCGTGGAATCCCAGGGGCGCCCGCGGCTCAGATGAAGCCGCCGTTGGCGCGCAGAACTTGTCCGTTGATCCAGCCGCCGTCCGCGCCGGCAAGGAACGCGACCGCCGCCGCGATGTCGTCGGGCGTGCCCAGCCGCTCCAGCGGCGGGACCTTGGCCATGCGGTCCACCAGCTCGGGCGACTTGCCGCTGAGGAACAGGTCGGTCGCGGTCGGCCCGGGGGCGATGGCGTTGACGGTGATGTTGCGCCCGCGCAGCTCCTGGGCGAGCACGTTGGTCAGCGCCTCGACGCCCGCCTTCGTCGCCGCGTAGGCGGCATAGCCCGGCGGACCGCGGCCCAGCACGCTCGAGGACATGTTGATGATCCGCCCGCCGCGGCGCACCCGCCGCGCCGCTTCGCGCAGCGTGTTGAACGTGCCCTTCAAGTTGATTGCCACCTGGCGGTCGAAGAGGGCGTCGTTCGCCTCCGCGACAGTGGACAGCTGCATGATGCCGGCGTTGTTCACCAGCACATCGACACCGCCGAATGCCGTCTCGGCCGCATCGAACATGCCGCGGACCTGGGCGGGATCGCTGACGTCGGCCTTGTGCGGGACAGCCCGCCCGCCGGCCGCCTCGATCTTGCCGGCGAGAGCCTCGGCCGGAGCGGCGTCGCCGGCGTAATTGATGATCACGGTGAAACCGTCCGTGGCCAGACGCGCCGCGGCCGCGGCCCCGATGCCGCGCGAGGCGCCGGTGACGATCGCCACTTTGCTCGGTTGCTTGGTCATTTCGTCCTCCATCGCCGACAGCTGTCGGCGGGGATGAACATGAACCTTCCCAAAGGCCGGATAATCTGCTCTGATCCGGGAATATAATTCGGTATTTACGAACAATCTGCCATGGACAAGCTCGAAGCCATGCGCGTGTTCACGCGCATCATGGAGCGGGGCAGCTTCACGCTGGCGGCGCAGGATCTCGGCCTGCCGCGCTCGACCGTCACCGAGGCCGTGCAGCAGATGGAGGCGCGGCTGAGTGTCCGCCTTCTTCAGCGCACGACACGGCGAGTCCGCCCGACGCTCGACGGCGAAGCCTATTACCGCCGCTGCCTGTCGATCATAGCCGACCTCGAAGAGGCCGAGGCGGCGTTCACCGGCGCTACGCCCCGGGGGATTCTGCGGATCGACGTGCAGGGGACCCTGGCCCGGCATTTCCTGCTGCCGGGGCTCGCGGGTTTCCTGGAGCGTTATCCCGGCATCCAGCTGCAGATCGGCGAAGGCGAGCGCCTTGTCGACCTGGTTCGCGAAGGCGTTGACTGCGCGTTGCGCGTCGGCCAGCCGCGCGACAGCACCATGGTCGGACGCCAGATCGCCATCCTCGACGAAGGCACCTTCGCCAGCCCGGGCTATCTCGGCCGGCACGGCACGCCCAGTACCCCCGACGATCTGGACGGCCACCGCATGGTCGGATTCATCTCGACCAATACCGGCAACATCTTCCCGTTGGAGTTCACGGTGAACGGCAAGCTGCGGCAGGCGATGCTGCCGTGCCCGGTCTCGGTGACCGGCGCCGAGATCTATGTGGCCGCGTGCCGGCAGGGATTGGGGTTGATCCAGGTTCCGCGCTATCGGCTAGCCGCCGATCTCGCGGCGGGCCGTCTCGTCGACGTTCTCCCGGATTTTCCGCCCTCGCGGTCGCCGGTCTACGTGCTCTACCCGCAGAGCCGTCAGCTCTCGCCCCGCGTGCGGGTCTTCATCGACTGGGTGGCGGCCGAGTTCGCGGCCCGGCTGCCGCCGGCCGCCGCTTGAGTTCGAGGCCGCCCGTCACCAAGATCGGCGGCGCCCCTTGAAAAATTGAGGGCGCGCCGCCCGATCTCAGGTGCTGCCGTTACGCGGTCCCGGATTTTTCGCCGATGGGCGCATGCGGCGTGCGCAAGTGGGACCCCGTGGTGATCGACGGGTGCCCCAGCGCCCAGGCGGCCCTGGCGTCGGCGGCGGGCGACGGCCCTGCCCATCCCGCCGTACTGGCGAACACCTCATGCAGCAATCCGTCGTCGCCGAAGCGGCTGGCGAAATAGCCGGCGACGTCTTCTACCGCCCCGGCGAACACCCGGTGCTTGGCTTGCGTCCATCGCGTGATCGTATCCTCGGAGTACCCGGTGTCGCGCGACAGCGTCTTCAACCGCAGCCGGGTGTTGGGATAAAGCCGGCGGCGAAGCGCTTCGGCGAACCGCTGTTCGAACGACTTCTTCATCGCACCCTCGCGTGCCGCGACTGCGGTCCCCGGTTCGGGCGTGCCTGGCAGTCTCTCCGTCGCATCCATGGTTAAACCCCTTCCTCATGACCCGCGGAGCAGCCACAGGGCTGTCCGACGCTCTTATGAGACGGCGCGGCCGCAAACCTGCGATGAACGCGATGTAAACGCTGTGTAAAATATGGCCAAGAGAGGCGATTGCGCCGGAGCGCGGCGTCGGCCGATAATGGCCCAATCATTAAGGGCGGAGACGCGATGAACCGGATCGATCTGGATGGCCGCAAGGCCGTCGTGACAGGGGGGGCCCGCGGCATTGGGCTGGCCATTGCCGAACGGCTGATCAAGTCCGGCGCCGAAGTGAGCCTGTGGGACCTCGACGCTCCGGCGCTCGACGCCGCTGTCAAGCATCTCGCACCCGTCGGCAAGGCGCACAAGACCGCGGTCGACGTGACCGACGCGAAGGCGCTCACCGCCGCCTCGAACGCGGCGATCGGTCAGATGGGCAAGGTCGACATTCTGATCAACAACGCCGGCATCTCCGGCGCCAACAAGGCCACCTGGGAATATCCGGTCGACGAATGGCGCAAGGTGATCGAGACCAACCTGACCGGGCCGTTCCTGTGCAGCCGCGCCATCGTCCCGGGGATGATCGCGCAGAAATACGGGCGGATCGTCAACATCGCCTCGATCGCCGGCAAGGAGGGCAACCCGAACGCTCCGGCCTACAGCGCCGCCAAGGCGGGGCTGATCGCCCTGACCAAATCGCTCGGCAAGGAGCTGGCGCAGACCGGCGTGCTGGTGAACTGCATCACGCCCGCGGCCGCCAAGACCGACATCTTCAAGCAGATGACCGAGCAGCACATCCAATACATGCTGTCGAAGATCCCCATGGGCCGCTTCGTCGAGACCGACGAGATCGCCGCCCTCGCCGCCTGGCTCGTGTCCGAGGAGTGCAGCTTCTCGACCAGCGGCGTGTTCGACATCTCGGGCGGGCGCGCGACCTACTGACGCCGCGACTCGGGATGGGGTCTCGAGCGCGCGTCAAACATCAAACTCGTCACGATCTGGTCATGCGCTGCCGTCCCGCGGCGGCATAGCCTTCGCCATCCTCCCACGCGATTCGCGCGGAACGAGGGGACGGGGGCGAGGCCGGCAGCCCTATCCGCCGGCAGCCAGGCACAAGGATCACCGATGATCAAAGCGTCGTATCTTCAGAAGCAGGCCACCAAGTATCGCGAGCTGGCGCGCGCCGAGGTCAGCCTTGAAATGCGCCGGCAACTTTTCGCGCTGGCCGCGCGCTGCGACGAGCTGGCCGCGACGATGGCGCGCTGGCCGGGGCCGAAGGACATCGCGCGAGCAGCTCCGGCGAAAAAAGAACCCCTCGAGCCCGCCCTGTCGGCGGCCACCGTCCAATTCCCGGACCGCTTCCAGGGCCGTCGGGTCAACGGGCTCGAGCGCTAGCGGCTTCATATTCTCCAGGGGCGCGCAGCGCAGCCGCGCGTCACGCCGTGGAGCGACCGGGGCGCAGCGACTGCCGTGAGTCACCCGCGGCTGGACTGCCGCGCGCGAGCCGGCCGGATTATAGAGTCACGCCACCGTCGGCGATCAGGTAGGTCCCGGTGGTGTAGGAGCTCTCGTCCGACGCCAGGTAGAGGGCTGCATACGCGATCTCCTCGGCGGTGCCGAGACGGCCGATCGGCTGGCGGGCGATGAAGTCCTTGCGCGCCTTGTCCGGGTCGGCAAAGGCTTTGATGCGCCCTTCGAGCGAGGGGGTTTCGATGGTGCCCGGGCAGATCGCGTTGCAGCGGATGCCCTTGCTGATGGTGTCGATCGCCACCGCCTTGGTCAGTCCGATCACCGCCGCCTTGGTGGTGCCGTAGACGAAGCGGTTGGGCAGGCCGCGCAGCGACGACGCCACCGACGAGATGTTGATGATCGAGCCCTTGCCGCGCTGGAGCATGCCGGGCAGGAACGCCTTGATCGTCCAGAACATCGAGCGGACGTTGAGGTTGTTCGAGAACTCCCACGTCTTGTCGTCGCACTCCAGAATAGAGCCCTGGTGCACGTAGCCGGCACAGTTCATCAGCACGTCGACCGTTCCCACCTCCTTCGCCGTCGCTTCGATCGCGGCTTTGTCCAACACGTCGAGCCGGCGCGTGGTGATGCCGGCGATGCGCTGGAGCGGCTTCTCCGTTTGGCCGGCGACGCCGGACAGCGAGGCGAGGCCTTTCTCGTCGACGTCGGTGGCGATGACCTTGGCGCCCTCGCGCGCGAACGCGAGCGCGCTGGCCCGTCCGATCCCGGCCGCCGCCGCGGTGATGATCGCCGTCTTGCCTTCCAGTCTTCCGGCCACGATTTCCTCCCGTCTCTCGAGGACAGCTCAAGCGCTCAATTTAGGAAGGTCGCCTGAGGCCCGCAAGCCGTGACGCCGACGGACCGCCGGGTCTATAGTCGGACCATGACCGAAACGCCGCAGCTCACCATCCGGCTCAACCCGGCCGACAACATCGTGGTCGCGCGCGCCGACCTCAGACCGGGAACGGCGATCGCCGCCGAAGGTATCGTGGCCCGGTCGCGCATCCCCTCCGGGCACAAAATCGCCACCCGGCCGATCGCGAAGGACGAGCCGGTGCGGCGCTACGGCCAGATCATCGGCTTCGCCGCGGCGGCGATCGAGCCCGGTGCCCATGTGCACACGCACAACTGCGAGATCCGCGATTTTCAGCGCGAATACGCCTACGGCACCCTCGCCGCGCCGACCCAATATGTGAATGCGCCGGCGACGTTCGCCGGCTACGTCCGCGACGACGGCCGCGTGGCGACGCGCAACTATATCGGCGTGCTGACCTCGGTGAACTGCTCGGCCACCGTCGCCCGCTACATCGCCGAGGCGTTCCGCATCAATCCGTTCGCCGGCGGCGGCCCCCTCGCCGATTACCCGACTGTCGACGGAGTCGTGGCGCTCACCCACAAGACCGGGTGCGGCATGGCCGGCGAAGGCGAAGGCATGGATCTGCTGCGCCGGGTGATCGCGGGCTACGCCCGGCACCCGAACTTCGCGGCCGTGCTGGTGGTCGGCCTCGGCTGCGAGGCGAACCAGATCGGCGGCATCATGCGCGCGCACGGGCTGGCGGAGAACGGCCGCTTCCAGGCGATGACGATCCAGGACACCGGCGGGGCCGCAAAGACGGTCAAGGAAGGCGTCGCCCGCATCCAGGAGCTGCTGCCGGATGTTGGCCGCGCCCGGCGCGAGAGCGTGCCGGCGTCGCACATCACGATCGGCCTGCAATGCGGCGGCTCGGACGGCTATTCCGGGATTTCCGCCAATCCGGCGCTCGGTGCGGCCTCCGACCTGATCGTCCGCCATGGCGGCACGGTGATCCTGTCCGAATCGCCGGAGACCTACGGCGCCGAGCATCTGCTGACGCGCCGCGCGGTGAGCCGCGAGGTCGGCGAGAAGCTGGTCGCCGTGATGAAGTGGTGGGAGGCCTATACGGCCAAGCACGGCGGCACGATGGACAACAATCCGTCGCCGGGAAACAAGGCCGGCGGCATCACCACCATCCTCGAGAAGTCGCTGGGCGCCGCCGCGAAAGCCGGCTCGACCAATCTCGTCGACGTGGTCGGCTACGCCGAGCCGGTGAGCGCGAAGGGCTTCGTGTTCATGGACACGCCGGGCTACGATCCGGTCTCCGCGACCGGCCAGGTGGCCGGCGGGGCCAACATGATCTGCTTCACCACCGGACGCGGCTCGGTCTACGGCTGCAAGCCGGCGCCGTCGCTGAAGCTCGCCACCAACACGCCGCTGTATAAGCGGATGACCGACGACATGGACATCAATTGCGGCACGATCATCGACGGCACCGAGACCGTCCAGGACTGCGGCGCGCGCATCTTCGATCTCATTCTCCGCACCGCCTCGGGCGAAAAGAGCAAAAGCGAGCAGATGGGCTTCGGCGACGACGAATTCGCGCCGTGGGTCCTCGGCGCGACCATGTGACGTGACCTCATCGACTCCTCGGAGGACCAGCCTCCGTTCGCGTGCGCTTGTCATCAAAAAGCCACGGTCGGCGCGCGATAAAGCCGCACCCTGCCACCATATTTCCGCCGTGATCACCGGCGCATAAGTCCCGCTCCTGTTCGTTCTCCAGCGATGTTCCTCTTTCCGGCAAAATCCCCGCCCGCCGCCGCGTCGATTCCACAGACCGGCGCTCCCGAATGGACTCCGCGGCGGCGAACCCTCGCCGGTGCCATTCGCACCCGCCTGAAGGCGCTCACCCGGGCCAATATCCGCAACAGCGACCTCGGCCTCGTGGTCATCTCGGCCGTGCTTGGCATCATCGTCGGCGCGGTCGTGTCCGGCCTGCCGCAGGCGGTCGCCGTCCTGCACGTGCTCCTGTTCGGCATCTCGTTCGAGACCCATCTCAGCAGCGGCGCCGATGTCGAGTGGTGGCGTCTCCTGGTCGTGCCCGCCGCCGGCGGGCTTGTGTACGGCATCGTCGCCGCTCTCCTTCGCCGCTGGCGACCCCGCGACATCGTGGACGCCATCGAGGCGAATGCGCTGTACGGCGGCCGCATGTCGTTCAACGACAGTATCCGGCTGGCGGTGCTGACCGTCCTGTCCGCGGGCGTCGGCGCCTCGGTCGGCCTCGAAGCCGCCTATACGCAGATCGGCGCGGGCACCGCGTCCCGGATCGGCCGCTGGCTCAGTCTCCGGCGCACCGATCTGCGCACCTTCGTCGGCTGCGGGGCCGCGGCGGCGATCGCCGCCGCGTTCAACGCTCCGCTGGCGGGCGCCTTCTACGCATTCGAGCTGATCATCGGCAGCTACACCCTGGCGACCCTGGCGCCGATCGCGGTCGCGGCACTGGCGGCGACCGTGGTCCAGCGCCAGCTCCACGGCGACAATCCGATTTTCGTCAGCTACGAGCACATCGATCTGATGGCGCACGACTACATCTTCCTCGGCCTCGAGGGGGTCCTGGCGGCGCTGCTGGGCATCGCGGCGATGGTCGGCGTCACCAAGGTCGAAGCCCTGTTCCGCCGCGTCGCCCTGCCGGCGTGGCTGCGTCCCGCCATCGGCGGCCTGGTCCTCGGCGCCATGGCGCTCGTCTATCCGCAAGTCCTCGGCAGCGGCCATGGCGGCATCGTGACGGTGATGTCGTCGCGCATGGACCTGGTGCTGCTGCTGGCGCTGATCGCCGCCAAGACGGCGGCGTCGGCGATCTCGATCGGCAGCGGCTTTCGCGGCGGCATGTTCAGCTCGGCGCTCTTCCTCGGCACGCTCTTCGGCAGCGCCATCGCCAGGGTCGTCGACCTCGTCCCCTGGATGACGCCGAACCCGGCGATCTTCGTGCTGGCCGGCATGGGCGCGGTCGCCGCCGCGATCGTCGGGGCACCGGTGACCATGATCCTGCTGGTGCTGGAAGCGACGTCGGATTTCTCGGCGACGATCGGCGTGACCGCGGCGGTGATCATCGCCTCGCTGGGGGTCCGGACCTGGTTCGGCTACTCCTTCGCGACCTGGCGGTTCCACGTCCGCGGCGTGCCGCTGCGCGGCGCCCACGACATCGGCTGGCTGCACGACCTCACGGTCGAGCGGCTGATCCACCGGGATTTCGCGGTGGTCCCGGAGATCCTGCCGCTGGCCGAGTTGCGCCGCCAGTTCCCGGTTGGAACCAACAAGCGGGTGTTCGTGATCGACGAGGCGGACCGTTATGCCGGCATGATCGACCTGCAGGAAGTCCACGCGACCGACCTCGACCCGAAGCTCGACAAGCTCACGGCCAAGGACGTCGCGCACGGCGCAGCCCATTTGCTGACGCCGCAGCAGCCGGTGCGGGTCGCCCTCGACCTGTTCCTCGCCGCGGCGACCGAGGCGCTGGCGGTGGTCGACAACCAGATCGACCGCCACATCCTCGGCTTCGTCGAGGAGGCCGAGGCGCTCAGGCGCTACAACGCCGAGCTCGAAGCGCGCCGCCGCGAGGAGCTGGGCGACGACGAGCTGTTCAGCCCGACGCCCATCGCGGAGCGCTAGCAATTGCGCGGGCGCCTTTGCTTCACCTCTCCTGTGGGGAGAGGTCGACCGCGATAGCGGTCGGGTGAGGGGCAGCGCTTCAGCGCCGCGCTCACCGCCAAGCATTGCGCTGCCTGAATGCCCCCTCACGCTACGTCTATGAGCCCCCCTCTCTCGTTCGCGCAGGCATCCGCCAGCGCTCACGGCCTCTCCCCCATCAGAATGGGGGCGAGGTTTTTCTTTAAAGACGCGCGCTCTTCCCATCATCGCCGGTTGCCCGTACCCTCGGCGCAAGACACTCCAACCGGGGGGATCCGCATGGTCCGTTTTCGTCCGCGCCTCGCGATCGCCGCAAGTGCTGCGATGGTGGTCTTCATCGGCGCCGCCGCGGCGCAGAGCGTCGGCATCGTCGAAAAGAAGGTGTTCGCGATGCCGAGCTACTCCACGCTCGGCGGCCGCACCATCCGCGACGTCAAGGTCGGGTGGGAGAGCTACGGCAAACTGAACGCGGCCCGCGACAACGTGGTGGTCGTGCCGCATTTCTTCTCCGCCAATTCGCACGCCGCCGGCAAATACAAGGCGGACGACGCCGCATCGGGCTATTGGGAGTCGATCATCGGGCCAGGCAAGCCGATCGACACCGACAAGTATTTCGTGGTCAGCGTCGACTCGCTGGTCAATCTCAACACCAAGGATCCCAACACCACGACCACCGGCCCGGCATCGATCGACCCGGACACCGGCAAGCCCTATGGGATGAGCTTTCCGATCGTGACCATCCGCGACTTCGTGAACGTGCAGAAGGCGCTCCTGGACTCGCTCGGCGTGCGCAAGGTGCAGGCGGCGATCGGCGCCTCGATGGGCGGATTGCAGTCGCTCGAATGGGCGGCGGCCTATCCGGACTTCGTGGCCCGCGCGGTGCCGGTGCTGGGCATCGGCGAGATGAACGCGTTCGGCATCGAGCGGCTGGCGCTGTGGTCGGCCCCGATTCTGGTCGATCCGAACTGGAACAACGGCGACTATTACGGCAAGACCGAGCCCACGGCCGGCCTGGCGGTGGCGCTGAAGGAGGTGACGCTCGACGCGGGACACTGGGGATGGGCCGAGAAGACCTATGGCCGCAAGCTCGCCGCCGAGGGCAAGAGCCCGCTCGCGTCCTGGGACAACAAATTCGCGATCGAGGCCAGCTTCGATGGCATCGGCGCCGGCCGCGCCAAGACCGCCGACGCCAACTCTTTCCTCTATCTCGTGCGCGCCAACCAGCTGTTCATCGCCGGCCACAAGGATTCGCTGGAGGCCGGGCTCGCCCTGATCAAGGCCAAGGTGCTGTTCATCCCGGCCAAGTCCGATCTGCTGCTCGTCCCCGACTACGCGCGCCAGGCCGTCGACAGCCTGCGCAAGCAGGGCAAGGCGGCCGAGCTGTTCGAGCTCGAGGGCGACCGCGGTCATCTCGAGGGCGTGTTCAATATCGCCAAGGCGGCGGAGCCGATCCGGCGCTTCCTGGCGGAATGAGGGGGAAGAGAATCGCCGGTTATGGCAGAATCTCCCGCCTTCTGGAGGTGTCGATGTCCCGCACAAAGGTCGTTCGATGGGGCAAGAATCTTGTAATCCCGGTACCCTCCGATGTGGCAAGAGCGGTGTCGCTGACCGAGGGCGAGCAACTCGATATTGAGGTGCATGGCCGGCAGATGGTGATTCGCCGTTCCGCCACCTTCGCGCGGGCGGACGTCGAAGCTGCGGCTGAAGAGATCATTCGCGAACGACGGCAGCATCCTCTGCCCACGGCGGCGATCCGCAAATTGATAGATGTCGGTCGGCGACCCAGCCGGTAGCTCAAGAAGGGTCAGCGAGTGGCAAAATTTTCCCTCTCCGGCCGCACCGCGCTGATCACCGGCGCGTCGCGCGGGCTGGGCTTCGCCATGGCGCGGGCGCTGGGCGAGGCGGGCGCGGCGGTGTGGCTCAACGCCCGCGATCCGCAAGCGCTCGCCGCGAAATGCGGCGAGCTGCAACTGGCGGGCATCGCCGCCGCGGCGTCGCCGTTCGACGTCACCGACGAGGCGGCGGTCATCGCCGCGACGGGGCGGATCGTCGCCGAGCGCGGCCGGCTCGACATCCTGATCGCCAATGCCGGCATCATCGCCCGCAAGCCGGTGCTCGAGCACACG
>DASWFO010000084.1:0-19664 GCA_036394195.1 Alphaproteobacteria bacterium
GGCAACCAGACGGCGGCCATCGCCGCGATGAGCCCTGCCGCAACCGTCGCTTTCATGGGGTCCCTCCCTGTTCCTCGCCGCGAGTGTCCCGCGCAACGGCGCCCGATGTCGACTCAATGATCTAGAGCCGGAGCGGCCCGACGTCGAACGATTTCATCTCGTCCCAGGCGGCACGGCAGATGGCGTTGATCTCGTTCTTCAGGCGAACGCGGTCACGGTTGGTCTGCTGGGAGCGGCGGAATTCGCGGACACTCCGCTCGACCGCCTGGAGCTGTCCGGCGTCTTTGGGATCGAGCCGCCAGCCTTCGTCGCCGTAATCAGTATCGTCGAACTGCTTGAAGATGTGCTCGTTGAGGTCCCAGCCCTGCACATTGAGCTGTTTCAGGTCGGCGTATTTCGCGTCAAGGCCGGGCCGCGTCTCGAGCAGCGGCCGGGCGATCTCGTTGAGCACCGCGAGCTCCTTCTCCACCTGCACCCGCTTCTCGGACGGCAGCCGGTCGCGCTTGATCTCGAGGATCGAGATCTTGTCGAACAACTCGCCGGGCGCCAGATCGACCGGCAGCCGCACGACCGGCTCGGCCGAGGGCGGTGCCGCCGACAGGGCGTTGAAACCGCCGGCGATGCGCGCCGCAACCGGGTCGTGATCCTGCGCGCCGAGGACCTGCAGCTCCTCGATGTCGTAGTTCATGCCGTCGAACTTCCGCTGGTACGCGTACGGATAGGTTCGGCGCACCGCCAGCGGATGCTGGAACTGATGGGCCGAGCCCGGCCCGATGCCGAGGGTCACGATCGTCTTGCGGCAGCGGGTGCGCGACGAGGCGATCATGTTCATGAGCCCGCACAAGGTCCCCGCCGCCCAGCCGGCGTGCTCGAGAAACGGCAGCACGACATCGAGCGGCACCTGGATCAGCCGGGTCCCGGCGATCGGCTCGGTGCGGGCGCCGCGCCACGACCCGGAGCCGTTGGTGTAGACGTCCCATCCGGCCGCCTGCAGCTTCGGCACCACCGTCGCCCAGAACTCGTCCGCCACCGCCGGCCAAGAGTTGGCGTCCGGAAACAACAGCACCGACCGTCCGGGGCGGAGTCTAATCTCGCCTGCGAGAGTGGCGGCCGCGGCCCGCGCCTCGGGCGCAACCTCGGGCAGGGCCAGCGATGAGTCCAGCGGCAGACCCAGGAGGAGCATGTACATGCTCGCCTGCGATACATGCTCGAGGGCGGTGAAGAAATCCGCCCGCGCGTCAGTGACGTGATTTGGATGCGGGAAACACGCCTCGTTCAGAACCAGCCGGGAGGGCAGGCGAAGCGAACTCAGCTCTATGTGAACCGCGTTCAGGTAAAGGTCTTCCAGCCCGATGATGCGGTCGAAATGCCGCTTGAACATCAGCGCGGCGGGGAACGCCGACGACTTGACCACGAGGACCAGTTCCTTGCCGTCCGCGCAGTGAACCCGCCGGAACGCCTCGCCCAGCGCGCCCAGCAGATAGGTGTCGCCCAGCGAATAGGGATTCACCAGGATCCAGGCGTCTTTTTTGTCGCGCACGAGGCCCTGTCCAAGGGCGGCGTAAAAGCCGTTCCCCACCACGCGTGGCGACAGCGGCTTGTAGAGGAACGGCAGCACTAGCGGACGCGTGCGCGTCCAGATCTGTCCGGTCGCCTGGAAGTTGCTGAAGAAGTCGCTGCTCATGGCCCCCCGGCGCGGCCAACGGCTCGGGCAGCGCCGATTCCCTGTCTTGCAGCCGTTATATCTAGCCCCTGCGGAAGTGTCTCCCTAAAATGTCGGAAACGGCGAGGGGCGGAGTCGTCCGCAAAAGGGCATGTCGAATCCCAGCGCTGCCGATCCTGTAGCGGTCCACGCGCTCGAGGCGCTGGAGATCCGGCGTCTCTCGGTCGCGTTGAACGAGCTGCAGGTGGCCCTGCCCTACACCGTGTGGCCCTATATGGCCCAGAGCCTGGCCGCGGCGACCGCACGTCTCGTCCCCGAATTCGCCGGCCCGAAACCCGACGCCTACGACCCGAAGCTTCATCTGTTGCGCAACCAGGGCATCGCCGACCTGGGGACGGCCCTCGACAGCCGGCAAGTCGCGGAGGTCCAGGCCTATTTCGCGTCCCGTCCGTGTTTTGCCGCGCACGTGGCAGCGAAAAGCGACGGACAGGAACGAACCGTCGAAGAGTGTGCCGCGCTCGGGCCGCAGGCGTCGTACCGGCTGGCGGACATCATCCGCGCGCCGCACCTGATCGAACTGGCCAACCGCGACGACATCCTCGCGCTGGCCGAGAGCTATCTCGGCTGCGTGCCCTCCATTTATTCGATGAATGCGTTCTGGACGTTTCCCGGCGCGCCGGGACTGATCCCGGGATTGCAGACGTTTCATCGCGATTTCGACGATTTCCGCTTCTGCACCATGTTCATTTTTCTCACCGGGGCCAGCCCCTCGGACGGCGCCCATTACTACATCCGCGGCACGCATCGACCCGATCTCATGCAGCGCCATATGCAGGGCATGGGACCGCCCGAGGCGGTGGCGGCGCGGATGGAGCAGCTCTTCGCCAAGCTCGCCATCATCGACGATGCGTTGCTCGACGTCTTCAGCCCGCAGATCACCACCGTCGGCGGTCCGCCCGGCACCGTCGTTCTGGAGGACACCTACGGCCTGCACAAGGGCGACGTCCCCAAGACGCCGCGCCTGCTTGCCTGGGTGCGCTACGGGCTATATCGCAACGTGGCGCATCTGACGGACAGGATCGAGCCGCTGCCGCGCGGCGCCCTCGCCGGCCGCATTCCCGACACACCGCGGCACCGCTATATCAACCGCCTGGTCGTCGAGCCCTAACCCAGCGGCGCGCGGCGTTGCTCCGCCGCGGCGAACTGTCTAGGTTGCAGACGCGCCCAAGGAGAGATCGCGATGAGCAATCTGTGGAAAACCGAAGCCGATCTGCGCGCCGAAAAGGCCAAGGCTGCCGGCGGCGCGGCACCGGCCAAGCTTGATGCGATACGCAAGAACGAGCTGGACGGGCTCCTGAAGCGCCTGGGCTCGATCACGGCGGTGTTCCAGATGCGCGCCGATGGCGTCCCGGCGCCGGCGTTCCGCCGCATCCGCGAGCTGATGGACATCTACATCGCGGGCGGCATTCGCGCCGTCACCGAGGGCCAGGACTTCCTCGACCACGGGATCAAGCTCTCGGAATCGGAGATCGTCGACGTGCATCGGCTGATGCGCGATATCTTCAATATCGACGTCGGCGGTATCGAGCACATGAAAGAGGGCGAGACCGAGAAGAAGTGACGCTGGCAGGCGTCGGTCCCCTAGCAAGCCCTCCGGGCCGTACCGGCGCTTTGGCCGCCGGGCTCATGGCATGCGGTTTGCTCGATTGCTCCCTCAGGCCACACGAGGGAGATCAAAGATGCGCCAGCCCGTGGGTTCCCGCCTAACTCGGCGGCAGGTTCTTCAAACCGCTGCCTATGCTTCCGCCACGGCTTTGGTCGGCATGCCCCGCATGGGGCACGCGGCCACCCTGGATGAAATAAAGAAGCGCGGCTACATGATGGTCGCGACCGAAGACGACTACCGCCCGTTTGAATTCACCGACAACGGCAAGCCCACCGGCTACGACCAGGAGCTGCTGGAGGCGTTCAAGAAGAAGGTCGGTTTCGAGATTCGCCAGGACATCGTGCCATGGACCGGCATCCTGCCCGGCGTCACCACCGGCAAATATGACGCCGCGGTGACCGCCGTTCTGGTCACGGCCGAGCGTATGAAGACACTCGACTACTGCAGCCCGGTCGCGCAAACGGTCGACTACTATCTGAAGCGCAAGGGCGATCCGAAGATCAAGGCGCTCAAGGACCTGAGCGGCCTATCCCTCGGTGTCGAAGCGGGCAGCGCCATGCTGAAGATGCTGCCGCAGCTCGACGACATGCTGAAGCCGACCGGCGGCAAGCTCGGCAAGGTCGTGCCCTACCAGGGCTATCCGGAGGCCTATCAGGACCTGGCGCTGGGCCGCATCGACTTCGTCGTCAACACCGACCTCAGCCTCAAATCCATCGTGAAAGAGAAGCCGGACGTGTTCGAGCTCGGCGAGGCGGTCTCGAAGCCAACCTACATCGCGTGGCCGTTGCTCAAGGGCAACACGGCGCTGTTGGACCTGTTCAACGACTTCCTGCTCGGCGCGCGCAAGGACGGCTCGATGTACGCGCTGCAGAAGAAGTGGTTCGACACGACGTTCGAGTCCATGCCCGAAGGTGCGGTCGCCAACGTGTGATGGGCGTCGGCGACCTTCTGTCGCTGATCGAAGGGGCGGGCGTCACGATCGCGATTTCGCTGCTGGCGATCGCGATCGGCACGCCGCTCGGTCTCGGGCTGGCGCTGATCCGCTGGGCCGGCGTGCGCGGGCTGGATCCGCTCGTCGCCGCGGCCGTCAGCATCCTGCGCGCGACACCCTCGGTGACGCTCGTCCTCCTCGTCTATTACGCGCTCCCGACCGTGGGCTGGGACATCCCGCGCTTCGGCGCCGCCGTGGCCACCCTGTCGCTCGGCTCGATGGCCTATAACTGCGAGATCTGGCGCGGGGCCCTGCTCGCGTTCCCGAAAGATCAGCTCGACGCGGCACTTGCCTTCGGGATGAGCCGGCGCTTGCGGTTCTCGCTGATCCTCCTGCCGCAGATTGCGCGCGCCGCCCTGCCGGCGCTGGTCAACGAGATGACGCTGCTGATCAAGGTGAGCCCCGCCGTCGCGGTGATCGGCGTGGTCGAGACGACGCGGGCGGCGGTGCGCATCGGTGCCCGCACCTACAGCCCGATCCTGCCCTTCCTGGTGGCATTGGTCATTTACATGATCGTCATCGGCGGCTTTGTGATGGCGCAGCGGGCACTGGAGCGCCGCCCACAGGTGGCAGTGTACGCATGAGCTTCCACGGCATCGCGGTCGTGTGGGAGCAGCGCGAGCTGATGCTGAACGGGCTGGTCACGACGCTGCTCATCGCGGCGGTGTCCGCCGTGCTCGCCGCCCTTCTCGGCGTTGCCATCTTCACCATGCTGATCTCGCGTGTCCGCGGCGTGCCGCAGGCGTTCTCGGCAGTGATCGATCTCATGCGCTGCCTGCCGTTCATGCTCTTCTGCTACATGATCTACTACGCGCTGCCGGTGTTCGGCATCACGATCGAGAACATCGCCGCCGGCGTGCTGGCGCTGACGCTGTACAACGCCTGCTACATCGCCGAGCTCCTGCGGGGCGCGTTCCAGGCCTTGCCGCGCGAAAATGTCGAGGCGGCGCACGCCTTCGGCTTTCATGGCTGGCGCCTGGTGGTGCGCATCATCCTGCCGCCGGTGGTGCTCGCCTCGGTGCCGATGCTCGGCAACCAGGTGGTCCAGATCATCAAGGACAGCGCGTTCCTGGTGATTATCGCCGTGCAGGAGCTCACCTACGCCGCGAACGAGATCCAGGCCACGTACTATGTGCCGTTCGCCAGCTTCGTCTGCGCGGTTCTGCTTTATTGGTCGCTGTGCCTGGTCGTGGAGAGCGGGGTCCGCGCGGTCGTCCGCGTGGCCGAGCTGCGGCGCTGAGCGGGCGGGAAGGAACATCATGGGCCGACTTCTGACCGATACGCAGGTCGAGCATTTCAGACGCGAGGGCTGGCTGGCGCCGTTTCGTGCCATCGATGCGGACGAAGCGCGGCGCTGCGCCCAGCAGATCGAGGCCTATGAGGCGAAGCTGGGCGAGAACGCCAACCGCAGCCTGAAGATCAAGGGTCATCTGGCGATGCCGTGGCTGGTGGAGCTCGGCCGCAACCCGCGCATCCTGGACGCGGTCGAGGACCTGATCGGGCCGGATATCCTGCTGTTCGGCGCCTCGATTTTCGCCAAGGAGGGCAACGACCGCGCCTACGTGTCCTGGCATCAGGACAGCGCCTATTTCGGCCTCGAGCCGCACGCCGAGGTCACCGCCTGGGTGGCGTTCACGCCGAGCAACGCGGCCAACGGGGCGCTGCAGGTGCTGCCGCGCAGCCACACCGGACCCGACCTCCGCCACATCGAGACCTACGCGCCCGACAACATGCTGGCGCGGGGCCAGTCGCTCGAGGACATCGACGAGAGCACGGCGGTGATGATGGAGCTGGAGGCCGGCCAGTTCTCGCTGCATCACGAGCGGGCCGCGCACGGCTCGAAGACCAACAAGACCGGCCAGCGCCGCATCGGCTTCGCATTCTTCTATATCCCGACGCATGTCCGCTCGACCACCGGCAAGCGCAGCGCGACCCTGGTGCGCGGGGTCGACCAGTTCCACCATTGGGGGACGGATCCGTTGCCGCGCTTCGATCTCGATCCGGTCGCCTTCGCCGCGATGCGGGCCGCCTGGGGCCAGTATCGCGACGGCGAGGTGAAGCAGGCGGCGGAGACATGAACCGGGTGGCGGAGGACGCGACGCCGGTCCTGCAGATCACCGGCCTCGGTAAATCCTTCAAGGACCGTCAGGTTCTCGACGGCATCGACCTGTCGGTCTACGAGGGCGAGACGTTGTGCATCCTGGGGCCGTCGGGCTCCGGCAAATCGACCTTGTTGCGCTGCGTGAACTGGCTGGAGGTGCCGGACAGCGGGGCGGTCTATCTGGCCGGCGAGCGGGTGGGCTTGCGCGCGGGCGGCCACGTGCCGATGTCGGACGCGGAGCTCGCGCGCCTGCGCGCCCGGATCGGCTTCGTGTTCCAGCAGTTTGCGCTGTGGCCGCACCTGACGGTGATCGAGAACGTGATGGCGGCGCCGCTCCATGTGCAGCGGCGGCCCCGCGCCGAGGTACGGCTCGAGGCGGAGGCGCTTCTCGCCAAGGTCGGCTTGCAAGACAAGCGGGACGACTATCCCGCTCGTCTCTCGGGCGGGCAGAAGCAGCGCGTCGGCATCGCCCGCGCCCTTGCCACCCGGCCACAGCTGTTGCTGTTCGATGAGCCGACCAGCGCGCTCGATCCGGAGCTGGTCGGCGAGGTGCTGACCGTGATGCGCGATCTCGCGGCGGACGGGATGACGATGGTCGTGGTGACGCACGAGATGGCCTTCGCACGCGAAGCGGCCGACCGCGTGGTCTTCATCGATCAGGGCCGCATCGTCGAGACCGCGACCCCAGAGATGTTCTTCGCCCATCCGCGGACGGACCGCGCGCGCCAGTTCCTGCTGCGCTTCAGCAGCGTCCAGCCGCCGGCAAATCCCGCCAGCCGGCGGGCGGTGTGACGCCTATCGCGGGGCGGCGATGAGGGCCGCGCGGCGCGCCCTCAGCTTGTCGAGCGTCGCCAGTTTGTCCGGCTCCAGGATCGTCGCATAGCTCTCGCGCGCCACAAGGTGCGCGGTCACCCGTGCGGTGGTCACCACCGCGATATCGCCGAAGGCCTTCGCGGCCTGGCGCAGGGCGGCGGTGAATTGCTCATCGTCGAGGCCGCCGAGCGGCTTGCCGTCGGGACCGCGGAGGTTGAGGAACATCAGTCGGCTGTCGCGCGCCGTGTACCCGCCCGCGAGACCGAGATTCACCGCCATCGCGTTGCGGAAGAAGAAATCAGCGAGTGTCGGGGTCAAAGATGGAAATGCGACATAGACCGCGAGCGTGTCGCCGTTCCCCGTCTCACTCCACGCGAGCACGCTCGTCTGGACGCAGACAAATCCGAACGCGGCGGCGGCACGGTCGGCGGTCGCCGCATCGACGTCGAGATGCACCACCACGGATGGGCTGGTGCGTCCGCGATAGCCGCCAATGACGATCTCGGCGTCAAACGTGCCGGGATCGAGCCCAATGGCGCCCAGGACCGGCGGGCCAAGCTCGGCGACCACGCCGGCCGTCAGCGCCGCCTGCTGGTTGTAGACCGCATCGGCGCTGTCGGGCACCGCCTGAAACGCGATTAGCCATTCGGCGGCGCGGGCCGGGGCCCCCGCCAGCAGGAAGATCGCAACAAGGACCGCGGCGAATCTGCGGCGCGTGATCACGGAAACTCCATTGTCATTCGAAACTGCGTCTCCACATTCTGCCATAGGAGCCGCGATCGATCGGCCAGGCCGAAAAACTGCTTATGCCAAAATCTCGCGCGCGATGTCTTTTGAGCCTGGCTGTGGCCGCCCTGGTGTCCGGATGCTACGCCCCCAACGCGGTCTATCCATGGGAATTCTCGCCCGCCGTGTGGGCAAAGGACGGGTGTTCGCCTGTCCCGGGCACTTATGCCAATCGGGGCGAGGCCGACCTGGCCGAGAAGCGGCCCAATACCAGTCCCGAGCTCGCCCGATATCTGCTGCCGGATGGCGCGCGATTGGCCGGCGTCGAGCGAGTGGAATTGATCCTGGACGCCGACCGCACGCTGACCGTCCGCGCCTATCGTGGCACCGAGATCATCGGTGAGAGCGGATTTACCGAATCCCCGGGCGGGCTCGATTGCGCGCCCGGGCGGGCGCTGATCCGGCCGCTCGCGGTCGAGCTTTACAAGGGGGAGAACGGCGACCTGATCCTGCACGTGACCGAGCGGGCATGGCCAGAGGCCCTCCTGCCGCGGCAGTTCGTGGACGCGAACTGGGCGCGGTTTCCGCCGTTGCGCTGAAGGCGCGTCAGGTCTGCAGCCGCACGTACTCGTATTCGACCGGCTTGCCGTCGACGCCGCGCTCGGGCGGGGCGATCCACGCCGCCACCTTGCCGGGCTCGATGACCCGCTGCATGACGCTGCGCACGAACGAACGGTCGCTCTCGGTCGGCAGCCAGTTGGCGCGGCGCGCGGCCCACGCCTCTTCCGAGACGAAGTTGCCCGCCGGGTCGACATGCCGGCCGGCCCACACGCCGACCGTGCGGTTGAAGCGCGGGCTGGGCAGGCGGATTTCCGCCTTCACGCCGGCCTTGGCGATCATCCGGTTCCAGATCCTGAGGCCCACCTCGCAGTCCTTGATGTACGCCTCGCGGACGATCTCGTTCAGCGCATTGCGCAGCGGCACCTCTTCACGCCGGACACCGCCGTGACCGTCGGGCGCCTCGAAGCTCGTGGTCAGGGTGCGCGCGTCGTGGTCGGTGTAGGCGGTCGCCTCGTCGGCCCGGCCCTTGATGCCGTTGGCAAACGTCGTCGCCGCGTTGCTCGACACCTCGGAGCCGAACAGGTCGAGCGACGACGAGCACCAGAAATTGAGATAGCGCTGGATGATCGGCAGGTCGATGGCGCCGGCGCGCCGCACCGCCTCCGGATCGTCGCTGCCGATCTCGCTCATCACCTCGACCGCGCGCTTGATCACCCGGCCGACGCCGAGCATGCCGACCGACATGTGATAGGCCTCTTCGGTCAGCATGAACCGGCAGGTGCGCGACAGCGGATCGAAGCCGCTTTCGGCCAGGCATTTCAGCTGATACTTGCCGTCACGGTCGGTGAAATAGGTGAACATGAACAGGCTGAGCCAGTCCTCGATCGGCTCGTTGAACGTGTTGAGGATGCGCGGATTGTCGCGGTTGCCGGAGTGCCGCTCGAGCAGCGCTTCCGCTTCCTCGCGGCCGTCGCGGCCGAAATAGGCGTGGAGCAGATAGACCATCGCCCACAGATGCCGGCCTTCCTCGACGTTGATCTGGAACAGCGAGCGCAAATCGTAGAGCGACGGGCAGATATGGCCGAGCAGGCGCTGCTGCTCGACCGACGCCGGCTCGGTGTCGCCCTGAGTGACGATCAGGCGCCGCAAGGTCGAGCGGTGCTCGCCCGGGACCTGCTCCCATACCGGTTGGCCCATGAAATCGCCGAAGCCGATCTTGCGATCCGGCATCTTGTCGGCAAGGAAGATTCCCCACCGATAGTCCGGCATCTTGAGCGAGCCGTAGGTCGCCCAGCCCTTCGAATCGACGCTGGTCGCGGTGCGCAGATAGCAATCGGCGGCGTTGAAGTCGGACGGCCCCATCTCGCGCCACCAGTCGAGGAACTTGGGCTGCCAGTGCTCCAGCGCCCGCTGCAGGACGCGATTGTCCGACAGCCCGACATTGTTGGGGATGCGTTCGGCGTAGGAAATCGACATCACACGCGCTCCCAATCAAATCGGGCCTTGCTGCCGGTGCCGAACAGCTTCAGCGCCCCCTTTTCACCGACGGCATTGGGCCGATTGAAGATCCAGTTCTGCCACGCCGACAGCCGCCCGAAGATCCGGGTCGCCATGGTCTCGGCACCGCCGAAGCGCAAGGAGGCTTCGAGGCCGGTCAGCGCATCGGGCGACAGTGCCGCGCGCTCTTCGAGCGCCAGGCGGATCTCCTCGTCCCAGTCCAGCTCATCGGGTGCAAAGGTGACGACGCCGAGCTTCAGCGCCTCGCCGGCGGCCAGCGCCTGGCCGAGCCGGCCGCGGCAGGCGGCCAGCGCCGCCGCGTCGTCCTGGAAGCGCAAGGCGAGCCGCGTGCGCGCGGCCGGCGTCGCCAGCAGGCCGTTGAAGCTGAACTCGTCGAGGGTGAGCGACGGCGCATTGATCTCGGCGCTATCCAGCATGTAGGTCCGGTCGGCGGCGAACGCGATCTCGGCAAACAGCCCGGCGAAGCACGAGCCGGCGTCGATCACCGCGAACAGGCTGCGCGAGGAGACGTCGAGGCGCTGCAAGGTGCGCCGCCACAAGCCGATGGTCTCGCGGACCAGCCAGTGGTCCTTGTGGCGGAGCATCAGGCTGCCGGCTTCGAGCACCTTGTCGGTCTCGCCGGCCGATTTCAACACCCACAGGCCGACATCCGGGTGATTGACCCGAAGGCCCAGGATGGCGTCGTCGAGCTCGCGCGCGAAGCGAAGCGGCCACCACGCAGCACCTTGCGCTGCGATCGATTCGACATCGCCGGGAAGCGCGCCCTCCGGCGCCTTCAGTGTGAAGGTCGCGGTGCGCGCCATCTTGTCGACGGCGACAGTCAGGCTCGAATATTGCCAGCCGTCAGCGGTCGCCCGTTTGGCCAGCGGCGCCAGCGCAATGCCCTTGGCAGCGGATGGCCGGTCGCTCTGACTGGCCAGCGCCTCGGCGCGGGCGCGGACGGCCTTTGAGAAATCCGCCGGCTTCGCGATGTGGTCGACCAGCTTCCACTCGCGCGCCCGTTCGGCACGCACCCCGTCGGCCGAGGTGCAGAACACGTCGGCGAGGTCGCGGCGCATCTTGCGCTTGTCGGTCAGGCGGGTAAGGCCGCCGGTACCGGGCAGCACGCCAAGCAGCGGCACTTCCGGCAGGCTCACGGTCGTCGAGCGGTCGTCGACCATCACGATCTCGTCACAGGCCAGCGCGATCTCATAGCCGCCGCCGGCGCACGCGCCGTTTACGGCGCAGAGGAATTTCAGACCCGACGCAGCACTCGAATCCTCGAGCCCGTTGCGGGTCTCGTTGGTGAACTTGCAGAAATTCACCTTCCAGCCGTGGCTGGACGTGCCCAGCATGTAGATGTTGGCGCCGGCGCAGAACATGCGCTCGCGCGCACTCGTGATCACGACCGTGCGCACCTCGGGATGCTCGAAGCGGATGCGCTGCACGGCGTCGTGGAATTCGATGTCGACGCCCAGGTCGTAGGAATTGAGCTTCAGCTTGTAGCCGTCGCGAATGCCGCCGTCCTCGGCCACGTCGAGCGCCAGGGTGGCGACCGGCCCGTCGAAGCTCAGCTTCCAATGGCGGTACCGGGCGGGATCGGTCTCGAATTCGACCGGCCGCGGGCGTTCTCCTTCGCTCATGTGCGGATCATCCGTCGTCTCGTGAGCACGTGGTTCTTCTTCTTGCCCGTATCCTACGCCGGCCGGACCCGACATGCAAGATAATGCATGTGGCCCTTTTCAGGCGGCGGCGCTGCCGGCCAGGAGCCGTCGTGCGATTTCGGCCAGTTCGGCAAAGCTCTGGTCGATGGGCTTGGCGGTGGTGTCGATCACGGCATCGGCCTTGCCGTAGAGCGAGCGACGGTTCTCGAGGATGCGCTTCAAGTCCGCCATCGCCTCGCGGCTGGCCTGCATCGGCCGCAGGTCGCCCTGGGCCATAACCCGGCTCATATGCTCGGCCGGACTCGCCGCTACCCACACCGTATGACAGGACCGCAAGAGGAGCTCGAACGTCGCCGGCTCCGACACCAGGCTGCCGCCGGTCGCGATGACCGCCCGGTCGTGCGCGGCCACGGCGCGCTCGAGGGCCCGCTTTTCGTAACGCCGGTACGCCCCTTGGCCATAGAGCGAGAAAATCTCGCTCAGGCTGGTGCCGGATTCCTCGGCGATGGCGCTCGCCATCTCAACGAACGGGACGCCGAGATGCTCGGCCAGACGCCGCCCAAGCGTGGTTTTTCCGGCGCCGCGCAAGCCGATCAGGGCAATGCGCTCAGCGCGCACCGAATCGCCGTTGCGACCCAGGCTGTGCGCCAGCGCCCGGTACCCCAAGGCGAGCTCGGCCGGGCTGAGCCCGTCCAGGAGTTGGCGCGCCAAGGCGTATTCGACCGGCCGCTCGGGCCCTTCCTGGATGAGGTCGCTCAGCGGCAGTCCCATGGCGGCGGCGATACGGCGCAGCAACAGGATCGAGATGTTGCCCGCCCCGGTCTCGAGCTGGGCCAGATAGCGTTCCGACACGCCGGAGTCGCGGGCGAGGATCTTGCGGGTCATGCCGCGCCGGGCGCGAACCTGGCGGACGCGCTCGCCGAGGCCCGTGAGATAGGCGCGCTCGGTGAGCGGCGCACCGTTGCGCAGCTTGCTGGGAACGGTTTTGGCGGCTGTCTTACGCTTCATCCGCGACCGGAATTATATTTCGGCACCATACGGGAAGCGGCGCCATGATGCAATATTGTGCCGATTGGGCTTGACTGCATCAAGCTGCCGGTCACAATGGCCCGAGAGCAACCGCCCGGCGACAGAGGCGGCAACTGGGGAGACTTTCCGTGGCGCGCCGCGGCTCAGCTGTGCGAACACATCACCGCAAGAAGGCCGGGCCCGCTCGAACCCGCGTCGCAAAAGCGACAACCCGCGCCCGACCGCGGCGCGAGGCGCCCGGCTTTTCGACAGCCGATCATGCTCTGTCGCCGCCGCGGATCGAGTTTCCGCGCCTCTATAATGCCGCCGTCGACCTGATCGAGCCCAACCTTGCCGCCGGCCGCGGCAAGCGCATCGCGGTCATCGACGATCGCGGCAGCACCACCTATGCCGGCCTCGTCCGTCACGTGAACCGTTGCGGCAACGCGCTGAAATCGCTCGGGCTCGCGGTGGAACAGCGGGTGATGCTGATCCTGCAGGACACGGTCGATTTCCCCAGCCTGTTCCTCGGCGCGATCAAGCTCGGCGCCGTGCCGGTGCCGGTCAACACGCTGCTCACTGCCGACGACTACGCATTCATGCTCCGCGATTCGCGCGCCCGCATCCTGGTCGTCTCGTCGGCACTGTTCGACAAGGTGAAGCCGGCGCTGAAGAACCAGCCGTGGCTCACGAGCGTGGTCATTGCCGGCGGTGAGGTGCGCGGCTGCAAGTCGCTCGCCCGACTTCTCGCCACGGCGTCAGACCGGCTCGATCCGGCGCCCACGACCTGCGACGACCCTGCCTTCTGGCTGTATTCGTCGGGCTCGACGGGCACGCCCAAAGGGGCGGTGCATGTCCAGTCGAGCTTGGTGACCACGGCCGAGCTGTATGCCCGCCCGACGCTGGCGCTGGCCGAGACCGACATCGTGTACTCGGCGGCGAAGCTGTTCTTCGCCTACGGCCTCGGCAACGCGCTCACCTTTCCGTTCCGCGCCGGTGCCACGGCCGTCCTCATGGCCGAGCGCCCGACGCCGCAATCCGTCTGCCGGGTTCTGACGCAGCACCGGCCGACGGTCTTCTACGGCGTGCCGACGCTGTACGCGGCCCTGCTCGCCTCGGGCGAGTTGCCGGGGCCGGGCGAGCATCGCCTGCGCGCCTGTGTCTCCGCCGGCGAGGCGCTGCCCGAGGAGCTCGGCCAGCGCTGGACCAAGGCGACGGGCGTCGACATCTACGACGGCATCGGCTCGACCGAGATGCTGCACATCTTCCTGACCAACGGGCCGCGGGCGCTGCGCTACGGCACCACCGGCAAGGCGGTGCCGGGTTATCAGCTGAAGCTGGTCGACGACGAGGGCAAGCCGGTGAAGGCCGGCGACGTCGGCGAGCTGATGGTCAACGGCCCCTCCAGTGCCGCGTTCTATTGGAACAACCGCGCGCGCTCGCGCAGCACCTTCCACGGCGATTGGACGCGCACCGGCGACAAATACGTCGAGAGCGAGGACGGCTTCTTCACCTATTGCGGGCGGACCGACGACATGTTGAAGGTCGGCGGCATCTATGTGTCGCCGTTCGAGGTCGAGGCAGCCCTGGTCACCCACCCGGCGGTGCTCGAAGCGGCGGTGATCGGGGTCGACGACGAGAACCGCCTGGTGAAGCCCAAGGCATATATCGTGCTGAAGTCCGGCTACGCCGCGGCGGGCGGCCTCGGCGAGGAGCTGAAACAGCACGTGCGCGACCGGCTGGCGCCGTATAAATATCCACGCTGGATCGAGTTCGTGGCCGAGCTGCCGAAGACCGCGACCGGCAAGATCCAACGCTTCAAGCTCCGTCAGCGCGAGGCGCAGCGGGGCGAGGCGGCGGCCTGACCGCCGGGCGCCGACACACAGGGATAAAAAGGGGAGATTCACGATGACACGTCACTCGAGCGACAAGACCCTGCCGATGAGCCGCCGCGCCGTCCTTGGCGGCGCCGCCGCGGCCGCCGCCGCCAGCACCTTCCCGGCGCCGGCCGTGCGGGCCCAGGGCGCCAAGATCAAGATCGGCCTGATGCTGCCCTATAGCGGCACCTATGCGGCGCTGGGCAACAACATCGCCGACGGCATGATGCTGGCCATCAACGAAAAGGGCGGCAAGCTCGGCGGCCGAGAGGTGCGGTACGTCAAGCTCGACGACGAAAGCGAGCCCGCCAAGGGCGCGCAAAACGCCAACAAGCTCGTCGTCGGCGAGAAGGTCGATATCCTGGTCGGCACGGTCCATTCCGGCGTCGCCGCCGCGATGGTGCAGGTGGCGCGCGAAGAGCAGGCGACGCTGCTGATCCCCAACGCCGGAGTCGGCGACGCCACCGGCAAGCTGTGCGCGCCCAACATTTTCCGCACCTCGTTCAGCAACTGGCAGCCGGGATTCCCGATGGGCAAGGTCGCGGCCGAAATGGGCCACAAAAACGCGGTGACGATCACCTGGAAATATGCCGCGGGCGAGGAATCGACGCAGGGCTTCAAGGATGGGTTCGCCACCGGCGGCGGCAAGGTGACCAACGATCTGCGCGTCCCCTTCCCGGATGTCGAGTTCCAGGCGCTGCTCACCGAGATCGCCAGCATCAAGCCCGACTGCGTCTATACGTTCTTCGCCGGCGGTGGTGCCGTGAAGTTCGTCAAGGACTATGACGCCGCGGGCCTGAAGAAGAGCATCCCGCTCTATGGCCCGGGCTTCCTCACCGATGGCACGTTGCAGGCGCAGGGCGCCTCGGCCGACGGCCTGCTGACGACCCTCCATTACGTCGAAGACCTGCCGAACCCGATCAACCAGAAGTTCAAGGCGGATTTCCAGAAGGCAACCAGCCGACCGGTCGACGTGTACGCCGTCCAGGGCTACGACACCGGGCAGGTGCTCGTGCACGGCCTCACGGCGGTCAAAGGCGACGCCGCGGCGAAGAAGGACTTCTACGCCGCCATGAAGGGCTACAAGGTGCCGAGCCCGCGCGGTGAATGGACGTTCTCGAAGTCCCAGAATCCGGTGCAGGATTTCTATCTGCGCAAGGTCGTGGGCGGCGAGAACCGCTATCAGAAGATCGCCGTGAAGGCCCTCGCCGAGCCCACGGACGCGTGCAAAATGGCGTGATTTCGTCCGCCGTTCGATTACTCTGCCGACCGCAACGCGAGCCGCGCCGTCCATAATGGACGGCGCGGTCCTCTTTTGACGGCCGCATGGATCCGCTGTTTTTCCTCATCCAAGTCCTGAACGGCGTTCAATACGGGCTGCTGCTGTTCCTGATCGCAAGCGGCCTGACGCTGGTGTTCGGGATCCTCCAGGTGATCAACCTAGCGCACGGCTCGTTCTACATGATCGGCGCGTATCTCGCGTTCTGGCTGACCGCCCGGTCCGGCAGCCTGTGGATCGCGATCCTCGGCGGGCTGCCGCTGGCGCTGCTTCTCGGATTCGCGGTCGAGCGGCTGATGATCCGCTTCCTGTACAAGCGCGACCACCTGACCCAGGTGCTGCTGACCTACGGCCTGATCCTGATCCTGAACGAGGCGCAGCGGCTGATCTTCGGCAGCGACGTGCACGGCGTGCCGGTTCCCGAGATATTCGCGGGCTCGATCCAGCTGACCGACACCCTGTCCTATCCGGTGTACCGGCTGGCCGTCTCCGGCATCTGCCTGATCCTCGTCATCCTGATGATGGTGGTGATCCAGACGACGCGGCTCGGGATGTATATCCGCGCCGGCTCGGTCAACCGCGAGATGGTGCAGCTGCTGGGCGTCGACGTGCAGCGGCTGTGCACCCTGGTCTTCGCCGCGGGCGCCGGGCTTGCCGCCTTCGCCGGCATGGTTGCTGCACCGCTGTCGTCCGTCTATCCGGGAATCGGCGAGCACATCCTGATCATCTGCTTCGTCATCGTGGTGATCGGCGGCATCGGCTCGATCAAGGGAGCGTTCATCGCGGCCCTGCTCGTCGGCCTCGCCGACACGTTCGGAAAGATCGCGGTCCCGGAATTCGCCAGCATGTCGGTCTACGCCGTCATGGCGGCGATCCTCCTGTGGCGCCCGCAAGGCCTGTTCGGCCGCGCCGGATGACGCCGACACCCCGCATCCTCGGTTGGGTCGCTCTGGCCGCCGTGATTCTGTTGGCGCTCGTGCCGCAATTCGCCGACCGCTATTACATCCAGCTGCTGACCCGGATCATGAGCTCGGCGATCTTCGCCATGAGCCTCGGCCTGCTGGTGAGCGGCGCCGGGCTGGTCAGCCTCGGCCATGCCATGTTCTTCGGGCTCGGCGCCTATCTGCTGGTGCTGCTGTCGCCGGCCGGCGAAGGCGTCAGCATCTGGTGGGCGGTGCCGGCGACCATGGGCATCGTCGCGGCGGCCGCGCTCGTCACCGGCGCGCTCGCCGTGCGCACGAGCGGCATCTATTTCATCATGCTGACGCTCGCCTTCGGCGAGATGCTGTTCTACCTGTTCCACGATTGGAAAGTCCTCGGCGGCTCCGACGGGATCTATGTGGATTTCCGACCGACCGTGACTGCTTTCGGCACCACCTTGCTGTCGCTCGATGACCGGCCGACGCTGTTCTACGTGGTGCTCGGGCTGATGGTCGCCACGTATCTCGCCATCGGGATGCTGCTGAACGCGCCGTTCGGGCGCACGATCCTCGGCATCCGGGCGAACGAGCAGCGGATGGAGGCTCTCGGCTACAACGTCTACGCCTACAAGCTGGTCGTGTTCGCGATGGCCGGCGCCATAGCCGGCCTGGCCGGGTTCCTGTACGCGACCCAATATCGGTCCGTGAACCCGGAGCTGTTTAGCTGGCGCGAGTCGGGCTTGGTGCTGATGATGGTGATCCTGGGTGGCCTGCGCGCGCGCCTGGGACCGGCGATCGGCGCGTTCGCCCTGGTCCTGGTCGAAGAAGCCCTGCAGGCGCTCACGGACAATTGGCTGATCGCGATCGGGGTATTCGTGATCCTGGCCGTTCTGCTGCTGCCGAACGGTTTGGCCGACCTGGCCAGTCATCGGCCGTGGCGCGATCGCAAGGCGCCGCAGCATGGCTGACGCGGTCCTGGAAACCGAAGCCCTGACCAAGCGTTTCGGCGGCCTGGTGGCGGTGGACGGGGTGGGTTTGCGGGTCGCGGCCGGCGAGGTTCACGCGATCATCGGCCCAAACGGCGCCGGCAAGACAACGCTGCTCAACCTGCTCTCGGGCGCCCTGCCACCGAGCGGCGGGCGCGTGCGCTTCCACGGCCGCGACGTGACGGGGCTGCCCGCGCACCGGCTGTCCCGCCTCGGTTTCGGCCGCAGCTTCCAGCGAACCAACATCTTTCCCGAGTTTACCGTCCACGAGAATTGCTGGCTCGGCGCCCAGTCGCGCCTGCCGAGCTCGATGCGCTTCGTCCGGCCGGCGAAGAAGATCGCGGCGGTGGCGGCGCGCACCGACCTTGCGTTGACGATGGTCGGCCTCGGCGGACGCGCCGATGCGGTCGCGGCGTCGCTCAGCCACGGCGAGCAGCGCCAGCTCGAGCTCGGCGTGATGCTGGCCACCGAGCCGACACTGCTGCTCCTCGACGAGCCGATGGCCGGGATGAGTGCCGCCGAATCGAGCCGCATGGTGGACCTGCTGCGCCGGCTTCGCCGCGACCACACGCTGGTCCTGATCGAGCACGACATGGACGCGGTGTTCGCGGTCGCCGACGTGATCACCGTCATGGTCAACGGGGCGGTGCTGGCGAGCGGCCCGCCGGAGAAGATCCGCGAAAGCCGGGCGGTGCAGGACGCCTATCTCGGCGGCACGGAGGCGGCGTGAGCTCCGCGCCTGGCATCGAAGCCCCTCTCATAGAAGCAAGGGGCCTGCACACGTATTACGGCGAGAGCCATATCCTGCGCGGCGTCGACTTCACGCTCGCCCCCGGCGAGACCGTGGCCCTCCTCGGCCGCAACGGCATGGGCAAGACGACGACGCTGCGCTCGATCATGGGCCTGACGCCGCCGCGGCACGGCGAGGTCCGTATTCGCGGTGCGGTGATGACCGGCGCTCCGGCCCACAAGATCGCCCGCGCGGGCATCGCGCTCGTGCCCGAGGGCCGCGGCATTTTTGCGAACCTGACGGTGCGCGAGCATCTGGTCATGGCCGCGGCCCCGGCGCGCGGCGGCCGCGAGGCCTGGACATTGCCGCTGGTGCTCGAGCTGTTCCCGCGGCTGGCCGAACGGCTCAGCCATTTCGGGAACCGGCTTTCCGGCGGCGAGCAGCAGATGCTGACCATCGGCCGTGCCCTGATGACCAATCCCGACGCGCTGATCCTCGACGAGGCGACCGAGGGGCTGGCGCCGCTGATGCGCCAGGAGATCTGGCGGGTGATCCGCCGCGTCAAGCAAGCCGGGTTGGCGACGGTGGTCGTGGACAAGAACACGACCACCTTGCTGGATCTTGCCGATCATGCGGTCATACTGGTCAAGGGCCGCGTTGTGTTTTCCGGTACCGCGGCGGAGCTCAAGGCGCAGCCCGACCTGCTCACCACCCATCTTGGCGTATGACCTCGATGACATGACGTCGCAATTCATCGACATCGACGGGGCGCGGCTCGAATTCCTGCGCATCCCGGGCGGTGTGGCGCCGCCGCTGGTGTTCCTCCACGAAGGGCTCGGCAGCGTGGCGATGTGGCGCGACTTTCCCACCAAGGTCGCGGCCGCCACCGGCGCCGAGACCGTGGTGTATAGCCGGCGCGGCTACGGGCGCTCGGCGCAGCTCGCGCGACCGCGGACCGTCGATTACATGCATCACGAAGCACGCGTCGTGCTGCCGCAGCTCGTCGCAAGTCTCGGCCTCCGCCGGCCGATCATGGTCGGGCACAGCGACGGTGCCTCGATCGCGTTGATCGCCGCCGGCAGCGGCTTTGCGGCGGCGGGACTGGTCCTGATGGCGCCGCATGTGTTCGTGGAAGACGTCACGGTCGCAGCAATCGCCGCCGCCAAAGAGGCCTATCGGACC
>DASWFO010000085.1:0-1506 GCA_036394195.1 Alphaproteobacteria bacterium
CGTCCACCGCCTCCACTTCCATCGTCGCCTTGTCGGTCTCGATCTCCGCGAGAACGTCGCCGGATTTCACCGGCTCGCCCTCTTTCTTCAGCCAGCGGGCGATCTTGCCCTCGGTCATCGTCGGCGACAGCGCCGGCATCAACACTTTGGCGGGCATGGCCGGGCGCTCCGTCTCAGGTCCGGTAAAGCACCGCGCGCGCCGCCTCGACGATATTTTCGGGCTGCGGCAGGGCGAGCTTCTCGAGATTGGCGGCGTACGGCATCGGCACGTCGACGCCGGTCACGCGCATCACCGGCGCGTCCAGCCAATCGAAGGCGTTCTCCATCATGACGGCGGCCAGCTCCGAGCCGATGCCGGCGAAGGGCCAGCCCTCCTCGGTCGTGACCAGCCGGTTGGTCTTCTTCACCGATTCGACGATCGTTTCGATGTCGAGCGGCCGGATCGTGCGCAGGTCGATCACCTCCGCCTCGATGCCGTCCTTGGCCAGCATCTCGGCGGCCTGCAGCGCCTTGCCGACCATGATCGAGAACGCGCTGATCGTCACGTGCTTGCCTTCGCGCACCACCTTGGCGCGGCCGAGCGGCACCACGAATTCGGGATCGGTCGGCACTTCGCCCGACATGCCGTAGAGAATCTCGTTCTCCAGGAAGATCACCGGGTTGGGGTCGCGAATGGCCGATTTCAGCAGGCCCTTGTGGTCGGCGGCCGAGAACGGCGACACGACCTTGAGGCCCGGGCAGTGCGCGTACCAGCTCGCGTAGCATTGCGAATGCTGGGCGGCGACCCGCGACGCGGCCCCGTTGGGACCGCGGAAGACGATCGGGCAGCCCATCTGGCCGCCCGACATGTACAGGGTCTTGGCCGCCGAATTGATGATCTGGTCCATCGCCTGCATGGCGAAGTTGAAGGTCATGAATTCGACGATCGGCCGCAGCCCCATGAACGCGGAACCGACATTGAGGCCGGTGAAGCCGTGCTCGGTGATGGGCGTGTCGACGACCCGCTGCGGCCCGAATTCCTGCAACAGGTTTTGGCTCACCTTGTAGGCGCCCTGGTACTGCGCCACTTCCTCGCCGATCAGATAGACGTTCGGGTCGCGCCGCATCTCCTCGGCCATCGCGTCGCGCAGGGCCTCGCGGACCGACAGCGTCACTTTCTCGCCGGAGATCTTCTCCTCGGCCGGACGCGCCGCAGCGGCGGGCCGCGTCGGCTTGGCAATCGCGGGGGCGGCATCCGTCGGCGGCACCGGCGGGGCGACGGGCGCCTGGGCTTCGGTCGGCGCCGGCGTCTTGGGCGCGACCGGCGCCGGAATGGTCGACTTCGCCTTGATCGCGCCGGCGTCCTCGTCCTCGCCGAGGATCACGGCGATCGGGGTGTTGACCTTGACGTTCTCGGTGCCGCCGGGGATCAGGATCTTGCCCAGCTTCCCCTCGTCCACCGCCTCCACTTCCATCGTCGCCTTGTCGGTCTCGATCTCCGCGAGAACGTCGCCGGATTTCACCGGC
>DASWFO010000086.1:0-21233 GCA_036394195.1 Alphaproteobacteria bacterium
CACCGCCGAATTTTCCGGCGACCCCGAGCAGTTTTGACCGGTCGCGGGGACCGCCGATCCTTCCCCGCGGATTAGTCCATCATCCAGAACGCAAAGCCGGGGTGCTTGTCCCACACCCGCGTCTTCCAGTTGTCGTCCAGAAGGTCCATGTCGGCGTAGTACTCGGTCTTTCCGCCGCACGGGTTCTTGAAATACCAGAACAGGTTGGATCCCAGGATGTGGCGCCCGGGACGCGTGTCCGCCTTCCAGCCGCGCCTTTCCATGTGCTTGCCGCCGACGATGATCTCGTCGAAGCCGCTCACCTCGAACGCCACGTGGTTGAACATCGGCTTGTCGCCGTACAGGAAGAACAGGTTGTGGTGGTCGTTCGAGCCGGGGCAGCGCATGAAATCGCCGAACCCCTTCGACCGGTCGGAAAAGCGGAACTGCAGCCGGTCGGTGTAGAACGACGTCGCCGCATCGGCTTTGTCGCGCGGCACGTGGAAGACGACGTGCCCCATGCGGCGCGGCGCGGCGCCGCTGGGCGCCTGGAACGAGTCATTCAGCTTGCCGCCGCCTCGGGAGCCGCCGTTGATCCCGATCGTCGGCGACGCCGCGACTTTGAAGCCGAGGCCCCAGCCGATCGCGTCCGTCGTGTGCAGCGTGCCGTCCGCATCGCGCTTCACCTCGCGGTCCCGGCCGAGCTCGGCGCCGAGTTTCTCGAGCATCGCCTTGTCGTCGACGCCCCAGATGATCTCGCGCGCCGTCGAGCCGCCTTCGACCGCCGCGGGTAGCGCGGCGTCCTTGGCCGAGCGCAGCCGGATGGTCTGTCCGCTCGCCAGCCGGTAGTCAGCGCCCTGCGCACCGCGCTCGCCGGCCGGAACGCCCCAATCATCAAAATATTTGATGCCGGTGGCGACGTCGTCGACGCCGTAGACCACCGTATCGACGCCCAGGATTTTCATCGTCTCACCCGTGGAACAAGGATAGGCCCGGCAGTGTACAGGCCGCCGTGGACCCGGGTCCAGGCGCTCAGGCCGGCCGCTGGCCCGGAAATTCCTCGAGGAACACGTTGGGCCGCAGGAACATCGCCAGCACCAGAGCACCGTTCGGCGCGTAGGCGTAATGGCTGTTGCCCTTGGGCCGCCACACGAAATTGCCGGCCATGCATTCGCCTTCGTCGTCGGCGAGGCTGCCTTCGAGGATCCAGGACTGCTCGATCTCGACGTGCTGGTGCATGGGCAGGCGTGCCCCCGGCTCCCATTTGAACAGCGCCGTCATCAGCCCGGTCTTCTCGTCCTTGAGCAGGATCTTCATCTTGATCCCGGGGCAGGGGGTCGGCGCCCACGGCAGGCCTTCCACGTCGACATAGCGCGACGCCAGCGGCGCGAGCTTATCCTCGCCCGGCATGTGGGGCGTGTGCGCGGTGAGATCGGCTGTCTCGGCGATGGCCGCATCATTCATGGCAGTCTCCTGTTTCACGCCCGAGAATACCCGTATTGTCGCAATTAGTGAACGCGGGTATTAGGCTCGGGCAGGGAGGAGTCGTGAACGGCGCCGACAATCATCCGGAGCAGCGCATGGCGTGTCGATGACGAAAATCATCGCGATGCTGCGCGGCACATGCGTGGCACTGGCGATTGCGGCTGGATTCGCCGCGGCCGGGGTCGATGCGCAGACGTTTCCGGCAAAGCCGGTGCGGCTCATCGTGCCGTTTCCGCCGGGCGGCGCGACGGACATCGTCGCCCGGATGTTGTCGCAGAAGCTGCAGGACATCTGGGGCCAGACGGTCGTCATCGAGTATAAGCCGGGCGCTGGCACCGTCATCGGGACCGATGCGGTCGCGAAGTCCGCGCCGGACGGCTATACGCTCGGGATCGTGATCACCGCGCATATGATCAATCCCAGCCTCAGGCCGGACCTGCCGTTCGATACGGTCAGGGATCTCGCTGGCGTGACCACGGTCTCGATGTCGCATATCGTCCTCGTGGCGACGAAGCTGCTGGCGGCGAACACGCTTCCGGAGGTGATCGATCTGGCGCGGAAGAATCCCGGTTCGCTCAGCTATGCGAGCCCGGGTGCCGGAACAGCCATGCACCTGGCCGGCGAGCTGCTGAAGGCCCGCGCCGGCATCGAGATGACCCATGTTCCCTATCGCGGCGGCGCCTCGGCCTACCCGGACGTCATCACGGGCCGCGTGCAGCTTCAGTTCGATCCGCTCTATGCAATGATGGAGAACATCACCAGCGGCCAGGTGAAGCCGATCGCGATCACCAGCCCGGCACGCGCCGCCGCCGCACCCGATATCCCCACCATTGCCGAGACGTACCCCGACTTCAGCGTGCTCAGCATCACCGGCGTGGTGGTGCCGCGGGCGACGCCGCGCGAGCTCGTGCGCAAGATCAGCGCCGATATCAACGCGGTCCTGCGGCAACCCGATCTGCGCCGGCGCATGAGCGAGGTCGGGATGGAACCCGCCGGCAATACGCCGGAGGAGTTCGACGCCTTCATCGCCCGCGAGATCGCCAAATGGGCGCCGGTCGTGCGCGCCGCGGCGCTCACGGCCGACTGACCCGCGGAGACCAACGCCGCCTCATGGTCCGCACGATCCCATCTTATTCCATCGCGCGCGTTCTGGCGGCTTCGGTTGTCATGGCGGCCGTCATCTCGGGGGCTGCTCTTGCGGAAGATGCGGGCCGGCCCTATCCGGACCACGCGGTGCGCCTCGTCGTTCCGACGGCACCCGCCGGGGCGATCGACGGTGTGGCCCGCGCGGTGGGTGCCAAGCTCGCCGAGCGCTGGGGCCAGCCGGTGGTCATCGACAACAAGCCCGGCGCCAATATGGTGATCGGGACGGATTTGGCCGCCAAGTCGCCGCCCGACGGGTACACGCTGCTGGTCGCCCATGACGGCGCCATGGCGATGAACGTGGCGACGACGCCGGGCCTGCCCTACGACCCCTTGCGCGACTTCGAACCGATCACGCTGATCAGCTCGCTGCCGCTGGTGCTCATGGCCAACGCGTCCGTGCCGGCGGAATCGGCCGGGGAGCTGCTTGACCTCGCCCGGCGCAATCCCGGCACGCTGAACCATGCCTCGGGCGGCCCGGCGAGCCAGATGGCATTCGCGCTGTTCAAACACATGGCCAAGATCGACGTCGTCGATGTCGTCTACAAGGGCGGGGCACTCGCGGTCACCAGCGTCATGGCGGGTGAAACGCAGCTGTGCCTCGCCGACATCGCATCGGCCAACGCCGGACTGCAATCGGACAAGGTGCGGGTGCTGGCCGTGACCAGCGCCAGCCGCCTGGCTCGGCTGCCGGATGTACCGACCGTCACAGAGCGTGCCATCCCTGGTTATGAGAGCGTGGTGTGGATCGGCATGTTCGCGCCGGCCGGCACGCCGAAGCCGATCCTGACGAAGATCGAAGCCGATGCGCGCGCGGCCCTGACCTTGCCGGATCTGCGCGGCCGCCTCGAAACGCTGCAGATGGACGTGGCGGCGCTGCCGGCACCGGAGTTCAGGATCCGCCTTGCGGCGGACATCCGCAAATGGAGCGAGCTGGTGCGCGATACCGGCTTGCGTCTGGCGCCGTGACCGGCAGTCGCCGGCGGTGCGCAATTGCGCTCAATTGAGCGGACGAACGCGAAGGAACATCTCATGAAACGACCGCATCTCAGCCTGGCCATCGTGGTTCTCGGGCTCGCCCTGGCCGCCGGAGACGCCGCGCGCGCGGAGCCCGCGAAGTTGAAAATCGGCTTCGACACGATTCCGACGCATCTGGCACCGGTTATCTTCGAGTTCAAAGACGAGCTCCGGCATTACGGGAAGGACTACACGATCGAGTTCACCCGCTTCCGCGGCAGCGCGTTGCAGCTCCAGGCGATCGCCTCGGGCGAGGTCGATCTCGGCGTGCTGGCCTATTCGAGCTTCGCGACCGGGATTGTGAACGCCCATCTGCCGATCAAGGCGGTGGCCGACGTGGCCCAGGACGGACCGTGGTTTTCGACCGTGTATCCGGTGCTCGCCGATTCCCCGATCCGAAGCGTCAAGGATCTGAAGGGAAAGGTCGTCGCGGTGAACGCGTTCGGCGGGGCGGTGGACTTGGCCGCGCGCAGCATGGTGCTGAAGAACGGCCTGCGGCCGAATGCCGATGTCACGTTCATCGAGGCGAATTTCGCCAACGAGGAGGCGATGCTGCGCGAGGGCAAGATTCAGGTCGCGGGCCTCGTGCAGCCGTTCTGGGCGTTCATCCAGCGGAACGGAAACGTGCGCCCCCTGTTCACCCAAAAAGACGGCCTGGGCACGACGCAGTTCCTGTTCTTCGCCGCCAAGGAGGACGTGATCGCCGCGAAGCGCGACCTGCTGGTCAAATATCTCGAAGATTATGTTCAGGGCGTTCAGTTCGTGCTCGACCCCAAAAACCGCGACCGCGTGATCAAGGTCATCGCCCGGCTGAACAAGGAATCGGAGGACAAATTCGTCGACTGGGCGCTGCTTAAGGATAGGGACTACTATCACGCGCCGGACGGCCGCATAAACCAGGAGGCGCTGCAGAAGAACGTCGATCAGCTGGCCGAGCTCGGCCAGATCCGCGCCACCTTCGACGTCGGCCCGCATGTCGACAATTCGCTGGTGGACGAGGCGCGCGCGGGCCTGCGGCGCTGAAAGAAAAGCCCGCGCCGGGACGCCCCGGCGCGGGCTGTTCGTATCGCGGGTTTGATTTACTTCGTGATCTGGCCGCGGAGCTCGCCGCCCTTGTTCGCATCCGTGTGCAGGTTGACGTAGTAGCGGCCGGCCATCAGGTCGGCGGCCTGGGCGTCGGTCAGCGTCGCTTCGCCCTTGACCGGCGACGTGCCGGCGTTCTGGAACGGCACGACCACGCCGGCGTTGGCGCCGGGTGCCGCGGGACCATGGATATGGCCGGCGGTCACTGGACCGCTGGTGTCCTTGTAGGTGACCGTATATTGCAGCTTCTTGCTCGAGGTGTCGTAGGTGAAGTCGCTGTTGCCGCTGCCCTTGCTGCTGTTCGGCGGCACTTCGGTCGACGCGCTGAGCGGCGCCTTCATCTTGACCATCTCGGCCTGCGCGACCGTTCCGCCCGCCACGAGGGCAACGGCGGCGACGAGCGCCAGACACGCATACGAGTGGCTTGCTTTGAACATCGGTTCATCTCCTCCTGGTTGACACCTAGCCAACGGATTAACGCAAAAACGGCTGTATTATTCCGCAGCCGGGTCTTACCTGGCTGACATTGGGCCGCTTGACCGGCCGGCGCAAGGTCAGGACGGGCGCCCGGCTCAGTCCCCGGTCCTCAGTCCCCGGTCCCCTCAGTCCCCGGTCCTCAGTCTGAGGTGATCCCCGCTTGCGCAATGACGTCGCGCCACAGCGCGTAATCCGCGCGCAGGATCTCCGCGAACTGGCTGGGTGTGCCCGGCGTCGGCTCGATGCCGATCCTGGCGAGGCGCTCCACGAACTCGGGATCCTTCATCGCCCCGGCGACCGCCGCTGCCAGTCGCTCGACGATCGGAGCCGGCGTTCCCGCCGGCGCAAACAGGCCGTTCCACGTCACGGCGCGGAATCCGGGATAGATCTCGGCGATCGCCGGCACGTCGGGAAGCTGCGGGATCCGCGTCTCGCTGGAGATGCCGAGCAGCTGCAGCCGCCCAGTGCCGACGAACGGGATCACCTCCGACGGGCTCGACGAGTACATCTGCACGTGATCGGCCATCGTCTCGGTGATCGTCTGCGAGCCACCCTTGTACGGCACGTGGATCATGTCGAGCCCGGCCTGCTTCAGGAACAGCACGGCCGAAAGCTGGGTCAGCGTGCCGTTGCCGCCCGACGCGTAGTTGAGCCGGCCCGGGCGCGCCTTTACGTAGGCGACCAAGTCCCGAAGCGTGGCCGCGGGTACCGCCGGACTGACGGTGATCACAAAGCCGTTCGCGCCGATTTCGGCGACCGCCACGAAATCCTTGAGCGGGTCGTAGCCGACCTTCTGCGTCAGCGGGACGGGCGCCATCTGCGACAAGGCGCAGACGCACAGCGTGTAGCCGTCGGGGGACGCCTTGGCCACGAATTCGGTACCGATGGCGCCGGCCGCCCCCGGGCGGTTCTCGACCACGAACTGCTGGCCGATGCCGGCGGTCAGCGCCTGTGCCGTGATGCGGCCGACCGTATCGGCATTGCCGCCCGGCGCGTAGGGCACGACGACGCGGACCACCCGCTGCGGCCACTCCTGCGCCGCCGCCGGGCCGGCGGCCGCGCACGCCAGCGCGCCCAGCAGGGCAGCACGAGCCAGCGCAGGATGGCACCGGGTCGGGCGGGCGATGCGCCGCATCCGGCCCGCCATGGAGGAGGCCCGCTTAGCGGCGGGCCTTGGCGCGCGCCTTGGGCTTCGCCCGCTTGCCCTTGGCCGTCGCGACGCGGCGCTTGACGGCCGCGGCGCGCAGCTTCGGGCGCGCCGCCGCCTTCGGCGCCGGCACCACGTCCTTCAGAGCGCCGCCCCAGCCATGGGCGCTGACGTCGACCACGATCCCATTGGGGTCGTGGAATTTCACTTCGTAGAACACGTTGCTGTTGTCGCTGTTGCGTGGCACTTCGCCCATCCAGTATTTGCCGCCGCTCGCCTCGATGTTCTGGCGCGCCTGGTCGACGTCGTCCACCCAAAATCCGAAATGGTGGATGCCGACGAAGTCCTTGCCGCGATGGCCGGCCATCTCGTCGTTCTTGTAGTTGAGCAGCGCCATGTTGATGGTGCCGTCGGTCAGGTACACGCCGCGGGCGAGGACCGAATCGGTCTCTCCGACCTTCTTCATCCCAAAGGCCTTCTGAAAGAAGGCGGCGGCCTTCCACGGATCAGGCACGGACAAGGCAATGTGACGCAGCTTTCCCATGATTTCCTCCAACTGGCGCGGCGGGCGGCCGGAATGGCGCGATGCGGCTCCCGCCTAATGTATCGCGGAACCGCCCATAAGAAAAACCGATTCGCGTCGGCCGTTTCGCGTCAGCCGTTGCCGCCGCCGCCAATCGCCTGCACGGCCCCGGTGCTGCAGGTGCGAAGGGCCTTTGTGCCGGCTTCGGCATGCAGCCTCTACGGGAATAAGTCGCCACGGCCGCCGGTCAGGGTCATCGAGGGGTCGCGATGAACGGAGGACAGAATGGTCAGGTCCACACGCGCGACGGTGGCGATGCTTGCAGTGGTGGCGCAGATCGGAATTGCCGGCTGCGCTCAGGAGCAGGTCACGGCGACGCCGGCCAATTGCGGCGAAGCGGTCAAGCAGGCTTGGGACAACATCGGACTTCGCGTTCAGCACGACGTGGGCAATACATCGCGCGAAAGCGCCAAGGCCCATCTCTATCTGGCGGAGCAGGCGTCGTCCGCCAGCGACGAGAAGGAATGCTGGCGCCAGTTCAACTGGTCGAAATACCTGGTGCGCTGAGCCTGCCGGCAACGATGCCACGATACAGGAGGCCGACATGGAAGAAAGCTTGGGCTCGCGATCGCTGCACACCGACGCTCGTCTGGCGTCGTCCGCGGACGTCATTGTGATCGCGAGCCTGTGGGCGCTGGTGGCGGTGCTGCTGGCGGTGATCGCGATCGAACCGATGTTGACCGGGGCTCCGGCCGCGTGCTGACCGCGGGGGCACTCAGCCGGGCGGACCCGAAAGCGCCAGCAGGCGGCGCCCTGGCCGCGCCCCGGCTTGTCCGGTCGTCTGGAACCCGGCTTTCGCCAGCACGCGCCAGGAGGCGAGGTTTTGCGGGTCGCATTCGGCCACGATCCGCCGCTCCGGCAGGCAGCGCCGCAGCGCGTCGACCAGCCCGCACAAGGCCTCGGTCGCGTAGCCCCGGCCATGACAGTCGCGGCCGAGCCAGTAGCCGACCTCGATCTCATGCTCACCGTGGAGATGCGCGCCGATCACGCCGATGAGGGCGTCGTCCTCGCCCCGGCGGATCCCCAGCATGCGCTCGCTGGCGCCGGCGTTGCGCGCGACCAGCGCCTCGGCGTCGCGCAACGTGAAGGGGCTGGCGAGAAAATCGATGCGACGCGTGATCTCGGGATGGTCGGTCACGTCGCGCACCGCCGGCGCGTCATTGCCGGACAAGGGCGACAGGCGCAGCCGCGCCGTCGCGATCGGCGCCAGCGCGGCCAGCGTGTCAGCCATCAATGCATGCAGGCGCCGCCGTCGACGACGAGCGTCTGGCCAGTGATGAAGTCGCTGTCGGCGGATGCGAAGAAAACGATGGCGCCGACCAGGTCTTCGGGCGTCTGCATGCGCTTCAGGGCGCGGCCCGCGGCGGCGCCCTGGCGGTATTTGACAATCTCGGCGTCGGGATTTTCCTCGCTGAGCGTGCTGCCGGGTGCGATGCAGTTCACGCAGATGCCGTCCTTTCCTACTTCCATCGCCAGCGTCCGCGTGAAGCCGAGAATGCCGGCCTTCGACGTCACGTAATGGATGCGGCTGGCCGCGGCCTTCAGCGCGGTGCCGGAGCTGATGTTGACGATCTTGCCGTAACCCTGCCGGCGCATCTGTGGGATCACGGCGCGGCAGGCCAGCCACGTGCCCTTGAGGTTGACGGTCATCATGCGGTCCCATTCGGCCGGGTCGATCTCGTCGAACGGGGCGCGCGACATCGGAATCGTGGCGAAGATCGCCGCATTGTTGACCAGGATGTCGATGCGGCCGAAGGCCTCGACTGCATGCCTCGCCATGGCCTCGACGCTGGCCGCATCGGCGACGTCGGTGCGCACCCCCAGCGCCCTGAATCCATCGCCGGACAGCTCGTCGGCCACCGCTCGCGCGGCGTCGCCGTCGAGCTCGGCGATGACGACGGCAGCCCCTTCGCGACCCAATCCGCGCGCATAGGCCTTGCCGATGCCGTGCCCGCCGCCCGTGACCACCGCGATGCGGTCCTTCAATCTGCCCACCATGTCGCCTCCCGCGCGGCGGGTTCTGTCGGGTGCACGCCGCAACTGCCGATCAGGGTAGAGGCAGCGCGCAGCGTGTCAAGCAACGGCGGCAGATGAATCCCTGGAGCGAGCCGAACTTTTCGTCTTAAGGTTCCGCAGGCTCGCAACCATCGGGAGGGACCCATGTCGACACGCAAGATCGTCACGACCGACAAAGTCACACCGCCGCGCGTTCCGCTGTCGCACGCGGTGACGGTCGGCAATCTCGTCTACGTCTCGGGTACCACGCCGTTCAAGCCCGGCACGACCGAAATGGCGACGGACTTCGAGGGTCAGATGCACCAGGTCATGGCGAATATCGGCGCCATCCTAGAGGCCGCGGGCAGCTCGTTCGACCACGTCGTGAAGGTGAACGTCATCCTGGTCGACATCGGCAACTTCAAGAAAATGAACGCCATCTACCGAACGTACTTCACGGAGGGGAATTATCCGGCCCGGACCACGATCGAGGCGAAGCTGGCGACCCCGGGGATGATGCTCGAGATCGAGTGCGTGGCCGAGGCGTGAGATGGCCTTTCTCTTGAACGGGGAGGCTCAACTGCCGCTATAAGCCTAATCAGCACCGTTAACTTAACACATGCTAATGCAGCCGTCACAGTCTCTTGACAAATCTACTCATAATTGCCAGATTGGCGGCGGGACAACAATTGGCGCCGGAGACCCGCCATGGCCAAAAAGACCGTGATCGATAGCAAGCGCGTCACCCGCCTGCAGGTGATGCTCACTTTGGACGAACTGCGCGCTCTGGACGATTTCAGGTTTCAGAAGCGCATGCCGACGCGCGCCGCGGCGATCCGCGAGATCCTGCGTCGAGGGCTCGCCGCCGACGGCTTTGGGCTTGCCGACTCTGCGGCGCGCTCAAAGGATTTCGGCGTCGTGCACCAGGCCGGCGACTGATGGTGCACCGCTGGATACAGCTTATTTGGTCAGGAGCAGCTTGCCGTTGCTTGTGACGCGCAGCCGGTAATCCTGGCCGCGATGCTCGATGATCACCTCGCGGCTGCCCGCCATGATCGAGTCCAGGGGCAGGCGCCGCACCGGTGGAGCGGCCGGCGTGGCTCGGGAGCGGCCTAGCTCGGTGTGCGGGTCGGTCGGCATGCGGAGGTTGTAACGGAGCGCCCACCGACCTGCAACTGATAATTAATCGCAGAAGCGGCGGGCGGCGCTCATAGGCGGTTGCGCCGCTCGAGCGCCTCGCGCTTCCACAGGTCCCACGGCCGGTGCAGGGACGTGTCGTTGCGCTGTTCGGCCTGGGCCGCTTCCTCCGGCAAGAGATAGTTCACATCGCCGAGACGCAGCGCCTCGGCCTGGAGGCGGGCGTTCATCGTCGCGTAGATGGCGCGATAGACGGATTGCTGCAGCGACTTGCCGACGACCGTGGCGCCGTGACCGCGCATCAGCACGAACGGCTTGCCGTTCAGGGTTTTGGCGAGGGCGCGGCCGAGATCGGGCGTGCGGATGAGCATGTCGGTGATTCCGGCCGCTTCGCGGATCTCGAACACCGGAGCGCCGGCGCCGAGGAAAGCGCCCATGTGATAGATCGGCCGCAGCTTCGTCGACGTGACGCCGAACGGAATCAACGGCGGCGCGTGAGTATGGACCACCGACATCACGTCGGGGCGCGCCTTGTAGATCTCGCCGTGGATGAAGCGTTCGCTGTAGTAGCGCTTGCCGATGTCGACCACGGGCTGGCTGTCGAGATCGAAGTCCAGGACCTCGGCTTCGGTCACCAGGCCAGGCGCCATGTGTCGCGCCATCACGTATTTGGACGGGTCCTTGTCGTGCCGGACGCTGACATGGCCGAAGCCGTCGAGCACGTCTTCGTCGTACAGAATCCAGTTGGCGACCACCAGATCGGCGATCAGCTCGGGCGAGCAGGTGGCGAGTTGGGACGGCATTGCGTGCACTCCGGTCATCGGTAACGATGGCCGGAGTATAGGCGGGACGCGGCTTCGCGGGCAGGCCCTGAAAAGGCTCGGGCCCGCGGCATCGCCGGCGGGCCCGAAAAACGATCGTCAGCCCTCGTCGGGGCCGAAATGGTCGATGCTACTCAGGCGAGGCTTGCCTCTTCTTCTTCCTCGTCCTCTCGCGCATTCTTAGCGCGGGCTTCCAGCCTTGCCCGCACGCGGGCGGCATGGGCATCCGAGGCCTTGACGGCCTTCCACGCGTCCTCGAATGCTGGCACGTGCGCGCGCAACCACGCGATCTGGTTCGGGCCCAGCCCGCCGCCGACACGACCTACGACTGAGTCACTCATGGCAACCTCCTGAGCAGATGATGGCCCGATCCGGCTCGTGACGGTGGGCATTTGAGACAAACGTATGGGGACGATATTGGGATTGTCCTGGGGCCTTTCAGTGGCGGGACGACGACAAACTCGGGCAGGCTGTGACAAATTTGAGCCTGCCTCCTGTCACATCGGGAGCAAAAGCAATCGTGACGTCCCACTCCCGCCTGCGCCTAGTAGGCGGGACAAGACTCGCTCACAAGACCATGGGAAACCTGCACACCTTATAGTCACCAGCAGAGTTCCGTGCCGTTGACAGCGTGCGGCGCTGTTTATTAATTGTGGCGTTGCGGTCTGCCGAACGGCGAAGGCTCGATCGAAGCCGCCGCGGCGACCGGCACCGGAGAATTCCGGACGCCAGGAGGAGGTCATGATGCATTCGGAGCCTGAGGCTTGCGCGGGAATCGTGCGTGTCCGCGCATTCGTCGATCACTTCACGCTGTGGATGAAGGAAACCTCGGCTGCCGGTCGCGACGATCCGACGCTGGCGGCGTCGCTCGTCGATCTGATGAAAGGCCGGCTGGAAGCCGATCTCGACGACTTCATCGAGGCCGAGCTGCGACTGCGCGCGTTCGAACGCCGGGCTCCGGACCAGGAGCCGTTCCTCCAGCTGATCGACAAAGCCGGTTGAGCCAGGCAGGCCGCGCACCATCGCGGCGGCCTAATCGCGTTTCGCGTCGCGCGCCTTGGCTAGCGAGGTGAACCGCGCATTGCCGAGCCCCGTGCCCAGCGTCATCACACCCCAGTGCTCGACCTCGCGCATGAACGGCGCTTCGCTCAAGCCCTGGACCACGGCATCGTTGTGCATGATGAACACCGCGCTGTGCTCGCCGATGGTCGGAATCAGCTCGTGCAGCTGGTGCGGCAAATTGAAGTTCTTGCTCTCCCAGTTCCCGGGCAGGTTCTGGGCGCCGCGCTCGATCGAGCCGTCTTCGCGGATCAGCCCCGGGCAGCCGATGCCGACGAACGGCGCCAGTTTCAGCTTCTTCTTGCCGGCGTGGTCGATGAGACTGCGCAGCATCTTCGCCAGGCGCTCGACCGCCTCGTCGCGTTTCGGCTTTTCCTTTTCATCGGCGTAGCACCAGCGCTCGATCTCCGCCACGCCGGCCTTGGTCAAGTCCGGCGCTTTCTTGAGCTTCAAGTCGACGATGCCGGCGCGGATGTTCGAGCCGCCGATGTCGACGCCGAGAATCGCATCGTGGCCCTCGAGGATCCACGAGGGCGCCAGGTTTGCAGCGCCGATCAGGCCCGCCTCATCGGGATGATGGCGGATCGCCTTCATCTCGATTTCGCAGCCGTCGGCCTTGAGCAGCACCGCGGCGCGGCCGGTCGCCACCTCGCCGACGCGGCTTTTCCGCAAACCACCGCCGACAACGATGCACTGCGTGTCCCGCCAGGCTTTGCTCCGCAGGAAGCGGCGCACCACCGTGGCGAATTCCTGGGCGAACTCCTCGATGACGCTCTGAACAAGCCCGGCTTCTTCCGGATCGCCTTCGACCAGAAGCTTGTCGAGTTTCTTCTTCTTGACGTTGTCGGCGGAGCCGAGCGGGTCCTCACCGACCCGGCGCACCCTTTCGCGCAACTCCGCGAGGATGACGTGGAATGCGCGGTTGCTGGCGCGGTCGCCGACGAAGCCGTCGGGGTCGCGCATCTCGTCGTTATAGGTGTCGACCCGGACCAGCGGCAGTTGCGTGGCACCGTGGCTCAGGACCGCCGGGCTTGCATTCAGCTTCAGCTTTTCGCCGTTTCGCTTCTTCGGCATTCGCCGCGACGACATGGATGAACTCAAAACGCGGCGACGAGGAGAAAAGCCATGATCGGTCAACGGCCTTGTGACGGCTTGGTTCCGTCAGAGCTGAGGTCGCCGCAGGCCGCCTCAGGGCAAGCCAGCTTCACGGAACTCGGGTTGCGATAGGACCTGCATCCTGAATACGAGATTCACCGGCGCCGACCTGTACTGCTCGGTGAACTGCGAGCTCGGATGATGGACTCGCGCCGCTTCGATCAGCCACTCTTCGACCTCTGTCCATCGCCGTAACACGGCATGGGCCCGGAAGCCGTTCTTGGCATCCCCCAGGCGCACCTCGAAGCCGGCGTCCCAGAATGCCTCGATGATGAAATTAATCTCGTTGTCGTATAGGTCTTGGATAACGCTCATAGCAGTAGGCTGCGCAATGGGGGTTGAATTTTTTCAGGGCGCACGGGAGTCCCCGCGCGCTTTGGACGGTGTCGCACCCAGTGACTTGATCGCTTACTGAATTGAACAAATGGGCTGCTGCCCGGTTCCGCCGTAGGCGGACAAAATTAACGTACCGCCGGCTGGCTCGCTGGGCACGGCGCTGCCACACTTGCGGCGGCGAACTTGCTGAAAGGGAACGAGACGACATGCTGACACTTCGACTGATTGAGGACCGTTTACCGGGCGGCGATCCGATCTACTTGCCCGCCGCAGAGCGCGCGCTCTACGTCGTCGACGGCGACCTCACGGTTGAGACATCGACCGGCTGTTCGCATCAGGCAGCGGGCTCGGCGTGGCTGGGCGACGCGGCGCTGGGGATCGTACCCGGCAGTGGTGGCGCCACGATCCTGCGCTGGGAGCTGCTGCGCGCCGCCGACCGAGACACCGGTATTCTGCGGAGCGCGCCGCATTGCGCCTCGGCGGTAAAGCTGACGACATCGATCGACCTCGATCCCGGCTTCGGCTGGCTGATGCGCTGCGACCGCGTCACCTTCCCGAAGGGTGGTATCGCGTACACGCATATCCACCAGGGGCCGGGCATCCGTTACTGCCTTGAGGGGCGGATCCGCATCGAAACCGAGGGGCAGGTGCACTCCTATGGGCCTGGCCAGGCGTGGTTCGAGATCGGTTCGGCGCCGGTGCGGGCGCCGACGTCGGAGGACACGGAGACCAGCTTCGGGCGCTGCTTTGTCCTGCCGCGTGCCTGCAAGGGCCGCGGTTCCATCCGCTATGTCTTGCCGGAAGACGCGGCAAAACCGAAGACGCAGCGCTACCGCGTGCTCGGTGAGCGCTTCATCGAGCTACCCGCGTGACGTATCCGGCTGTCTGGCGGCACGGCGGAGGCTGGCTCCGGATACCCGCAGTGCGGCGGAAGCGGGCGGCGCCTCGGCTTCAATGAAGCCGGCGGTCTCCACCTCCGCACGCTTATTGGCGAGGTGCGTGCGCAGGATATGCGCGAGGCCTTCGCCGTCGCGGCGCAGGAGCGCGTTGAGAATGCCTTCGTGTTCGCGCACCGCGCGGGTCCAGTCGTCGGCCGTCATCGGAACGATGTAGCGCGCCCGGCGGATGCGGGCCGACACGGACTCGTAGGTCGCCGCCAGCACCGCGTTGTCCGCGGCCGCGACGATCGCCTCGTGGATCAGCCGGTTGCAGCGGAAATAGTGGACCAGATCGCCGGCCCGGTAATGGCCCACCATCTCGGCATGCAGCTGGCTGATGGACTCGAGCTGCGGGCCGGTGATGCGGGCGCAGGCAAGCTGCCCTGCAACCGCTTCCAGCCCCTCGCAGAGCTCGAACAGATCCTGCAGGCCCTTGCGCGTCAGTTTCGCCGCGCGGGCGCCGCGATTGGGCAACAACACCACGAGGCCCTCGGCCGCGAGCACCTTCAAGGCCTCGCGCAGCGGTGTGCGCGAGATGCGCAGCGCTTCGCAGAGCTCGCGCTCGGGCACCCGCGACCCTGGCGCGATATCGCCGTCGATCAGCATGTGCCGAAGCCGGGAGACGACGTCTTCATGCAGCATGGGTTTTGGCCGCCCGCGCGCCCCTAGATCTTAAATGCGTTGGCGATTTTGAATTCAAAATATCCCTTTTCCGGCGGCGACCGCAAACAAAGCGATTGCGATCACGTAATTTTGCATTCAAAATGACCCGATCGACCTAAAAAACGCGCCAGTTCAGCGCGGCTCGCGAGGGAGGAATGGGACCGCTCACCGGCCTGAAAGTCATCGATCTCACCCATATCATGGCCGGCCCCACCTGCACGCTGATGCTGGCCGACATGGGCGCCGACGTCATCAAGGTCGAAAAGATGCCGCAGGGCGACGACACGCGGCGGATGATCCCGCCGAAGATCGGCGACGAGGCGGCGTCCTTCCTGATGATGAACCGCAACAAGCGGGGCATCGTGATCGACCTCAAGACGGCGAAGGGCGGCGAAATCCTGCGCCGCCTGGTGAAATCCGCCGACGTCCTGGTCGAGAACTACGCGCCCGGTGTGATGGAGCGGCTCGGCCTCGGCTACGAGACGTTGCGCAAGGACAATCCCGGCCTCATCTACTGCTCGCTGTCCGGCTTCGGGCGCACGGGGCCGTACAAGGAGCGCCGCGGTTTCGATCTGGTGGCACAGGCGATGAGCGGCATCATGACGTTCACCGGTACCGGCCAGGACGGGCCGCCGCTGAAATGCGGAGCGCCGCTGTCGGACATCACCGCCGGAATCCTGGCGGCCATGGGGATCGCCGCGGCCTATGCGCATCGCATGAAGACCGGCGAAGGCCAGTGGGTCGACACCTCGCTATTCGAGGCGGCTCTCGTCCAGACCTACTGGCAGTCGGCGATCGCGCTGGCCACCGGTACGGCACCGCGCGCCATGGGATCGGCGCATCCGCTCAACGCGCCCTATCAGGCGTTCGAAGCCGCCGACGGCTGGATCGTGGTTGGCGGCGCCAGCCAGAAGCATTGGGGCAAGATGCTGGAGGCCATGGGAGCTTCGGAGCTCGCCCGCGATCCGCGCTTCATCGACAATGCTGCGCGCATGGGCAACCTCGGGGCGCTCGAGGCCGAGCTGTCGAAGCGCTTCAAGATGCGGCCGGCGGCCTATTGGCTGGAGACGCTCGACCGCGAGGGGGTTCCCTGCGGCCCGGTCCAGGATATGAATCAGGCGCTGGCGGACCCCCAGACCATGGCACGCGAGATGGTGGTCGAGGTCGAGCATTCGGCGCTCGGTCCCGTGAAGACCATCGGCTTGCCGGTGAAATTCTCGAAGACGCCGGGCAAAGTGCGCCGCGGCGCGCCGCTTTATGGCGAGCACACGCGCGAGGTTCTGCGCGAGTACGGATATGACGCGGCGGAGATTGCGGCGTTGGAGCGCGAGGGCGTTGTGGTGTCCGAGGGCGCGCCGCAGAAAGCAGCCGTCGGACAAGGGAGGTAAGTATGTCTCTGAAGGCCAGCATTTGCGCGGCTATTGCCGTTGGTTCACTGGTTGCGCTGACAACGATGGCACAGGCGGCCTGGCAGCCGACCAAGCCGATCGAATTCATCGCGACGGCGGGGCCCGGCGGCGGCACCGACAATCTCGCCCGCACGGTGCAGAGCATCGTGACCAAGTACAAGCTGACCGACCAGCCGGTCGTCGTCGTCAACAAAGCGGGTGGCAGCGGCGCCGAGGGCTATATCTACACGAAGGCGCAGGCCGGCGATCCGCATAAGGTCGTGTTCGGCACCTCGAACACGTGGACGCAGCCGATGGTGGCGAAGATTGCCTACAAGCCGAGCGACCTCACCCCGGTCGCCATGATGGCGCAGGACGAGTTCCTGCTGTGGGTCAAGCAGGACGCGCCCTATCAGAACGTCAAAGACTTTCTGAAGGCGGCCGCGGCGAAGCCCGGCGAGTTCAAGATGGGCGGCGCCCAGTCGAAGGACACGGACGAAGTCCTGACCCGCCTGATCGAGAAGGCCGCGAACGTGAAATTCATCTACGTGCCGTTCAAGAGCGGCGCCGAGGCGGCGGTGCAGCTCGCCGGCGGGCATATCGATTCTCATGTCAATAATCCGAGCGAAAGTCTGGGGCAGTGGCGCGGCAGCACGCAGCGCCCGCTCTGCGCGTTCAGCCCTAACCGCTTGCCCGACGGTCCGAAGATCACGGCGACGCAGAACTGGCACGATATCCCGACCTGCGTCGAATCCGGCCTCGACGTTGTACAGTTCCAGCAGCCGCGCACCGTGTGGCTGCCCGGCCAGGTGAGCAAGGACCAGGTCGCGTATTACGTCGAGATGATGAAGAAGGTCCAGGGGACGCCGGAATGGAAGGAGTACATCGAGCGGACATCGCAGACCGACACGTTCCTCGTTGGCGATGCGTTCGTGAAGTTCATGAACGAAGACATCGAGCGCGTCCGCAAGATCGCCGCCGAGCAGGGCTGGCTCGTGCAGTGAACGGCGAATGACGCGCCGATGATCTCCCGCCGCGCCACAGAGCTGGCGACCGCCGCCCTGACCGGAGCCTTCGGGGCGGCGGTGGTGGTGTCGAGTCTCGACAACGGCATCAGCTGGTCGACCGACGGGGTGGGCGCGGGGACGTTTCCGTTCATTACCGGGCTGCTGATTCTCGGCGGCAGCCTGGTCAATCTCGCCTTCGGCTGGGCCGAGGAACGCTCAATCCTGCTCGATGCCACCAGGCTGGTGCGCCTCGCCCGGCTGTTCGTTCCGGCGGCGGTGTTCGTCGCCGCGATCCCGCTGATCGGCATGTACGTTGCGTCGGCCCTGTACGTGTGGAGTGCCGTCTCCGTCCAGGGACGGCGGCCGCATGCCCAGGGCGTCGCGCTTGCGGTCCTGTTCCTGGCGTTCCTGTACCTGGTGTTCGAGCGCATCTTCCAGGTTGATCTGCCGCGCGGTCTCCTCGGCATGGCCCTGGGGTTCTAGGACCATGGCGAACCTCGAGGCGCTCCTGCATGGGTTCACCATCGCGCTCTCGCTGCAGCACATCCTGTTGATGCTGATCGGGGTTCTGCTCGGCATCGTTGTCGGCGTCCTGCCAGGCCTGGGTGCGCCGAATGGCGTGTCGCTGCTGCTGCCGCTCACCTTCGGGATGGAGCCGGTGTCGGCGATCATCCTGCTCTCGAGCATGTATTGGGGCGCGCTGTTCGGCGGCTCCGTCACGTCGATCCTGTTCAATATCCCGGGCGAGCCGTCGTCGGTCGCCACGACCTTCGACGGCTACCCGATGGCGCGCGACGGGCGGCCGACCACGGCACTCGCGACCGCCTTCAGCTCCGCCGCGTTCGGGGCGCTGGCCGGCGTCGTGCTCATCACATTCTCGGCCTCATGGGTCGCCCAGGTGGCGCTGGAATTCGGCCCGGCCGAATACTTCGCGGTCTATCTTCTGGCGTTCGCGAGCTTCGTCGGCATGGGCGGCGCGCCGGCGTTCAAGACCTTGGTGTCGCTGGCGATCGGCTTCGCCACCGCTGCGATCGGGATCGATACCGTGTCCGGCAGCGTTCGGCTGACCATGGGCATCGACGAGCTGGTGAAGGGCGTCAGCTTCGTCGTCGCCGTCATGGGCCTGTTCGGCATCGGCGAGCTGATGGTGGCGGTGGAGGAGGAGATCCACGTCAAGGGCATCAATTCGAAGATCGAATGGCGCGAGGTGTTTCGCACCTTGGCGCGCATGCCGCGTTACGGCTGGGCGCTCGTGCGCAGCGCCATTGTCGGCTGCTGGATGGGCATCACCCCCGGCGGCCCGACGGCCGCGTCGTTCATGAGCTACGGCCTTGCCAAGCGGCTGTCGCCGCGGCACGCCAATTTCGGCAAGGGCGAAGTCGAGGGGATCATCGCTCCGGAGGCGGCCGACCATTCGGCCGGCACCAGCGCCCTGCTGCCGATGCTGTCGCTCGGCATTCCCGGCTCGGCCACGGCCGCTGTGATGATGGGCGGCTTGATGATCTGGGGCCTCAATCCCGGCCCGATGCTGTTCATCGAGCAGAAGGACTTCGTGTGGGGCCTGATCGCCTCGATGTATCTCGGCAACATCGTCGCCGTCGTGCTGGTGCTGCTCACGGTGCCGATCTTTGCGGCCCTGATGCGCATCCCGTTTTACATCATCGCGCCGCTGATCGTGGTGATCTGCACGGTTGGCGCCTATTCGGTGTCGAATTCATATCTCGACGTCCTGCTGATGATGGGGTTCGGGGCCCTGGGCTATTTGTTCAAGAAGCTCGGGTACCCGATCGCGCCGCTGGTGCTGGCGATCGTCATCGGCGACAAGGCCGAGGATGCGTTCCGCCAGGCCATGCTGATGTCGCGCGGATCGCTCGGCGTGTTCTTCGGCAACACGCTGGTGACCAGTCTCGTGCTGGCGGCGGCAGCACTCCTGGTGTTGCCGGTGATCATCCGCCTCCTCTCGCACTTATCACGCGGCCGGCATGCCAGAACGGGGATCAAGGATGACCTTCGGTTCGAATGACAACATCGTCGCCCTGGCCATGGGCGATCCGGCCGGGATCAGCCCCGAGCTCACGGCGAGGCTCGCGGCTTTGGAGGAGCTGCACGCCGAGGCGCGGCTGGTGGTGATCGGCGACAAGCGGGTGCTCGATGGCGGCGCCGCGGTCGCCGGTCTCAGGCTCGAGGTGGATGTGATCGGGGCGGACGATCCGTGGCCGACCGGCGATCGCCCGCTCTTCATTGACCTGCGAAATCTCGACCCGTCAAAGGTCCGCCGCGGCGTCGCCGCGCTGGAGGGCGGCCGGTTCGCTTTGGAGAATTATGCGTGCGCGTTGCGGCTGGCCAAAGCCGGCCGCGCCCACAGCGTCTGCTTCACGCCGTTCAACAAGCACGCGATGCGCCTGGCGCGCCCCGGCTATGACGACGAGATCGCGGTCTCCGCCGAGGTGATCGGCACGAACGCGTCGGCCAGCGAGTTCAACGTTCTGGGCGAGGTGTGGAACGCACGCGTGACCTCGCACGTGCCGCTCGCGCAAGTCGCTTCGTTGATCACTGTCGAGCGCGTGTTGCGGAGCCTCGGGCTGACCCACGACACGATGCGGGCCGCCGGGTTCGATCGCCCGCGCATCGCGGTGGCCGGCCTCAATCCGCATGCCGGCGACGGCGGCAATTTCGGGCGCGAGGAGATCGACGTGATCGCGCCGGCCGTCGAGCAGGCGAAGGCCGCCGGCATCGCGGCGGACGGGCCGTTCTCGCCCGACACCGTGTTCCTGCGCGCCAAGGGGGGCGCCTGCGACGCGGTGCTGACGATGTATCACGACCAGGGGCAGATCGCGATGAAGCTCATGGGCTTCGAGCGCGGCGTCACCCTCCTCGGCGGCTTTCCGTTCCCGATCTGCACGCCGGCGCACGGCACGGCCTACGATATCGCGGGGCAGGGGGGCGCGAACGTGAACGCAAGTCGGGCCGCGGTGCTGCTGGCGATCGCCTTGGCGCGGGGCTCCGCACGCGCTTAAGCAGCGTTGCGCTGCGCGAGAAATCTCCGTACCGTCGGCGAAACACGACGGGGAGACGGTCAGCGATGAAATCGAAAAGGATCGCGGTGTTGTGCGGCGCCGCCGTGCTCGCGGCCATGGGTCTTGGTCAAGCACGCGATGCCGCGGCGCAGGCCTATCCCAACAAGCCAGTGCGGCTCATCGTGCCGTACGCCGCTGGTGGCATCGTCGACACGACGGCGCGACTGGTCCAGAACGGGCTGCAGGACGCGCTTGGTCAGCCGGTTGTCATCGATAACCGCAGCGGGGCGGCGGGCGAGATCGGCTCGGGGCTGGTCGCGAAGGCTCCTCCGGACGGCTACACGCTGCTGGTGGACAATGAATCGCATGCCGTGAACCCGGCCATCTTCGCCAGCATGCCCTACGACACCGAGCATGATTTCGCCGCGGTCACGCAAATCTCATCCGTGACCCGGCTGTTCGTCGTGAACGTGCAAACTCCAGCGACGACGATGAAGGAGTTCGTGACGCTCGCCAAAGCCAGCCCGGCGAGGTTCAACTACGCCAACGCGGCGAGTGCCGTGCAGCTCGCCATGGAACTGTTCAACTCCATGGCCGGCGTCAAGGTCGCCATGGTCGCCTATCGCGGCGGCGCGCCGGCGATGGCGGCGATGGTCGCCAATGAGACGCAGATCACGCTGGTGCCGCTGGTTCCCGCCTTGTCGTACATCCAGGCGGGCCAGCTTCGGGCGCTGGCGGCCGCGTCCCGGCAGCGCGTGCCGCAGCTCCCCGATGTGCCGACCATCGCCGAGGCGGGCTACCCC
>DASWFO010000087.1:0-48159 GCA_036394195.1 Alphaproteobacteria bacterium
TACCGGCCCACCGCGGCGAGGAGGTGAGCGAGGGCGTCATCGACGGGCCGCAATCCATCGTCTGGGACGAGGCCGAGAACCGCCTGCATGTGCAGAAGGGCATTCTCGCCTGGTGCATGGTGCCGTCGCTGCAGGACCACGCCCGGCAGTCGTCGCTGCCGCTCTGGGAGCGATGACCGCCGCGGCCTGAGTGGTCGGGGCCCAAGACCCGGGCCTTGAGCCGTAGGTGGGCATCCGCCATCTCTGGGAATGACGGCGCGAGGTTTCGCGCGTTTTGCGAAACCTTGGGGGGCGTCTCCCGATTGGCTAAACTCACGCCCCTAAGCGCGGAGTCCGCGGACTTCGCGCCATGGGGATAGTACTGCGGTAAGACGGGTTCATGGACGCACTCAACATTCCCGGCGACGACATCGTTCTCCCCTTCCAGATCGCCCCCTCGGAGCTGCGCGGCCGCCTGGTGCGGCTCGGCCCGGCGGTCGACACCATCCTCCGCCGCCATGCCTATCCAACCCCGGTCGCGACCACGCTCGCCGAGATGGTCGCCATCGCGGCGGCGCTGGCCGTCACGCTCAAATACGACGGCGTGTTCACCATGCAGGTGAAGGGCGACGGGCCGGTGCGGCTGATGGTCGCCGATGTGACGACCGACGGCGCACTGCGCGGCTATGCGCAGTTCGACGAAGCCACCGTCGCCGCCCTTGGCACCGATCGGCCATCGGCCCCGCGCCTGTTCGGCGCCGGCTATCTCGCATTTACCGTCGACCAGGGTGTCCACACCGAGCGCTATCAAGGCATCGTCGAGCTCACCGGCAGCACGCTCGCCGAATGCGCGCATCACTATTTCCGGCAGTCCGAGCAGTTCCAGGCCGGCCTCAAGGTGGCGGCCGCCCAGCACATCGCCGTCGACGGCAGCCGGCAGTGGCGCGCCGGTGCGTTGATGGTGCAGCGCCTGCCGCCGGACGGCGCACAGGGCTCGGCCGAAGGCCGCGACGAGAAGCCACTCGATGTTTCGGCGGAGGAGGCGGAAGACGGCTGGCGCCGGGCGCTCATGCTGGCGGCCAGCGCCACCTCGGCCGAGCTGGTCGATCCGCAGCTGCCCGCCTGGAAGCTGGTCGACCGCCTATACCTGGCCGAGGGTGTGCGGATCTACCGGCCGCACGAGATGACGCATCGCTGCCGCTGCTCGCGCGAGCGCGTGGCGGATGTGCTGCGGAGCCTGCCCGTGGCCGAAGTCGACGAGCTGAAGATCGACGACAAGATCGAGGTGCGGTGCGAATTCTGCAACAGCGCGCACGTCTTCGACTCCGACGACCTGAAGGCACTTCGGGCGCGCCGCTGACCCGGCGGCTTGAAACGCGCCACTCTTGAAACGTGGGTGGGGCCCCAGCAGAATCGCGCCAAACAATCGGAGTCGTCCCCCGTGGCTGCAGAAAAAATCCTCACCCGCCGTGCATTCGGCCGGGCCGTGATCTCCATCTCGGCGCTGGGCGCCGTGGGACTCGCCGGCTGCGACACCCCACCGCCGCGGCCACGCACCCCCGAGCTGACCTACGCCCATCTCGGACGGTTCCGTCTGGACGTGGCGCGGATCGACGTCGTGTCGACCTTTAAACCGCCGTTCACGGCGCCGAATGTCGAGCATCTGATGCCGGTCTCGCCCGAGCAGGTCATGCGCCGCTGGGCGGCCGACCGCCTGGTCGCGACCGGCACGCCGGGCCGCACGGCGCAGTTCGTCATCGAAGACGCGAAGGTGACCGACACCAAGCTGCCGGCGACGCCGGGCCTGCGCGGTACGTTCACCACCGACCAGAGCGACCGCTACGACGCGTCCTTCGCCGCACGCCTCAGGATTCGCGCCGAGCGCGGCGACCTGCGCGAAGGCGAAGCCAGCGCCTGGGCGACGCGGTCGCGCACCGTGCCCGAGAACATCACGGTCAACGGCCGCGAGCAGGTGTGGTTCGAGCTGGTCGAGGCGACGATGAACGACCTCAACGCCGAGCTCGACCGCCAGATCCGCGCCAACCTGTCGCAGTTCCTGAGATAGAGAAGAGCGTCATCGCGAGGAGCGGAGCGACGAAGCGATCCAGGGCCGCCGGACTGGATTGCTTCGCTTCGCTCGCAATGACGGAATGAGGCCCTAGATCTCCGTATGCCCGCCGACCTCGATGGCGCGGTTGGGCGGGATGCCGAAGAACTCGGTGGCACCCAGCATGTTGTTGTACAACAGGATGAACAGCCGCTGCCGCCAGCCGAGCGGCGAGCGCTTGGCGCGCCGAAGCTTTTCGCGGCCGACAATGAACGACGTCTCCATCAGGTCGAAGCGGAGATTCTTCATGCGGCACAGCGCCAGCGCCCGTGGCACGCTCGGCTGATCCATGAAGCCGTGGCCGACCTTGACCGTGTAGAACCCCTTCTCGAGCTCACGGACGTCGATCCGCTGGTCCTTCGGCACATGCGGGATGTCCTCGGTATGCATGGTCATCAGCACCACGCGCTCGTGCAGAACCTTATAGTGCTTGAGCGTGTGCAGCAGCGCGTTCGGGACATGATCGATTGCCGAGGTCATGAAAATGGCGGTGCCCGGGACGCGGAGCGGCCGCTCCGGCTTTAGGCCGGCGACGAACACGTTGAGCGGCAGCGCGTCGCGCGCGCGCATGGAGAAGAGCAGCTGCCGCCCGCGCCACCAGGTCGCCATCAAGGTGGCGATGAAGGCGGCGACGACCAACGGGAACCAGCCACCCTCGACGATCTTGAGGAGATTGGCGCCGAAGAACAACAGGTCGACGATCAAGAAACCGCCGAACACCGCGCCGGCCTTGGCGAGGCTCCATTGCCGGCTGCCACGCATATAGACGAACGCAAGAATAGTCGTGATCAGCATCGTCCCGGTGACGGCGATGCCGTACGCCGCACCCAGATTGTCCGAGGACTTGAAGCCCAGAACCAGAATGACGACCGCGACCAGCAGCCCGATATTGACCCGCGGGACGTAGACTTGGCCGATCTCTTCTTCGGACGTGTGCCTGACCTCGATGCGCGGCAGATAGCCGAGCTGGGCCGCTTGACGGGTGATCGAAAACGCGCCCGAGATCACGGCCTGGGAGGCGATGATCGTTGCCGCCGAGGCGAGGATGACTAGCGGATACAGCGCCCACGACGGCGCCAGGAGGAAGAACGGGTTTTCGACGGCCGAAGGATTGGCCAACACGATGGCGCCCTGGCCCATGTAGTTCAGCATCAGCGACGGAAACACGAAGTAGAGCCAGGAGACCCGGAGCGGCCGCAGCCCGAAATGTCCCATATCCGCATACAGGGCCTCGCAGCCGGTGACGGCGAGGACGACCGCCCCCAGCACGACGAAGCCGCGCCACGGATCGTTGATCAGGAGCTCGACCCCGTAGAGGGGATTCAGCGACAGCAGGATGTGCGGGTGGCGAACGATCTCGACGATGCCGAGGAGCGCCAGGACGACAAACCAAACCAGCATCACCGGCCCGAAGAACCCGCCGACCTTCGCCGTGCCGCGGCGCTGCACCATGAACAGGCCGATCAGCAGCACCAGCGAGATCGGGATGACATAGGGCTCGAACAGCGGCGTCGCGATCTTCAAGCCTTCGACGGCGCTCAATACGGAGATGGCGGGCGTGATCATGCCGTCGCCGTAGAACAGCGCCGCGCCCACGAGCCCCGCCATCATGATCCAGTAGTGCCGGCGCGGAGAGCCGCCCGCGGTGCGCAGCGCCAGCGCAGTCAGGGCCAGAATGCCGCCCTCGCCGCGGTTGTCGGCGCGCATGATCACTAGCACGTATTTTATCGTGACCACCAAGGTCAACGACCAGGCGATGAGCGACAGGATGCCCAGGATGATGTCTTCGCCGTGCTCCCCGTAGTCGGTCATCGACTGGCGGAACGCATAGAGCGGCGACGTGCCGATGTCGCCGAAGACGACTCCAAGTGCTGCGAGGACAAGGTCCTGCCGGCGCTTCGGCGCGACAGTTCCGACGTCAGGAATGGCGGCAGTTGTTGTCATCGGGCTCCAAGGACGAACGCCCGCCAGAGCGGCGGGCGTGGCAGACGGCAGCGATGTTCACAGGCGGGACGACGTCCGGATGAGAAAACCCAAAATGGGTGCGATATCCCGCAAGACGCATAGCAGCCATATCCCGGCGAATCAACAGACGGGGCGGCCGTTTGTTGCCGCGGATTGTTAACTTTTTTCTCCGGCGAGTACCGCGTCTAAGTGGCGGCCCAGTCGGCCAGGCGCAAGAGGAAAGCTTCGCACGCCGCGATCTGATCCAGGGTGATGAATTCGTTGGGCTGATGCGCCTCGGTGATCGATCCGGGCCCGCACAGCACAGTCGAGACTCCGACCTCCTGGAATTGCCCGGCCTCGGAGGTGAACGACGCGGTCTCGGTGCGGTTGGCGCCGGTGAGCCGCAGCGCCGTTGCTTCGGCAAGGCCGCCGGCCTCGGGGGTCAGCGCCGGCACGGCGCACAGAGAGTCGGTGGTGATGGCGCCGTCGGGTGCAGCTTGGCGCAGCTTGGGCGCCAGCTCGCGGGCCGCCCAGTCGTCGACGCGCGCCCGGATCGCCGCCGCATCGATCCCGGGCAACGGCCGGAACTCCCAGTCCAGGCTGCAGGTGCGGGCGATGATGTTGAGCGCCGTGCCGCCCTCGATGCGGCCGAGGCCGACCGTCGACCACGGCGGATCGAAATCGAGGCCCGGCGGGGCGTTTCCTGCGCGCTCCTCGCGCAGCTCCTGGGCCAGGCGCTCAAGACGCGCGATGAAGTGTCCCATATAGAGGATCGCGTTGGCGCCGCGGTCGGGCGTGCTCGAGTGGCCGTCGCGGCCGGTGATCGTCGTGCGCTGGGCCCAGATCCCCTTGTGCGCGCTGACCACCTTCATGTTGGTCGGCTCGCCGACGATGGCCAGCGCCGGGCGCGGCAGCTTGCGGCCGAGCAGCCGCAACACGGCGGGCACCCCGAGACAGCCGACCTCTTCGTCGTGCGACAGGCAGAGATGGATCGGCCGCTTGAGCGGCTTGGCGCGGAACGCCGGCACCAGCGCCAGCGCCACGGCGATGAAGCTCTTCATGTCGGCGGTGCCGCGGCCATAGAGCCGGCCGTCCTGGCGCACCACGGTGAACGGATCGGTGGCCCACGGCTGGCCGGCCACCGGTACCACGTCGGTGTGGCCGGAGAGCACGATGCCGCCGGGCGCATCGGGGCCGATGGTGGCGAACAGATTAGCCTTCGTACCCGAGGCATCGGGAACCAGGCGCGAGGCGACCCCGTGTGAGGCCAGATACGCCCGCACGTCGTCGATGAGGGCCCGGTTGGACTTGGCCGAGACCGTATCGAACGCCACCAGGCGTTCGATCATTTCGATGCTGTTCATGGGCGGACGCGCGGGTGATTCACGGCCATCCCCTGGTCTCCCGACTCTGACACGGCCCGCGCCCCTGCGTCACCCCCACCCCGACCCCGACCCTCCCCCCTCAAGGGGGAGGGAGCAAGAGAGTGCGGGGCGTTTCTTTTTCCCTCCCCCCTTGCGGGGGAGGGCTAGGGTGGGGGGTGCGTCACGCATGCGATCGTCGAGTTAGTCCCCGACCGGGCCGGTCACCGGGTTGCCGATGATGGACAGGAATTCGCGGCGCGTCGCCTGATCCTCGCGGAACGCGCCGCGCATCTGGCTGGTCACCATCGTCACACCCGGCTTGTGAATGCCGCGCGTGGTCATGCATTGGTGCTGCGCCTCGATGACGACGGCGACACCCTTGGGGAGAAGCACCTCGCTCAGCGTGTTGGCGATCTGCGCCGTCATCTTCTCCTGGATCTGCAGCCGCTTCGCAAAGACCTCGACGAGGCGGGCCAGCTTCGAGATCCCGATGACCCGCTTGTCCGGCAGATAGGCGATCTGCACCTTGCCGATGATCGGTGCTATGTGATGCTCGCAATGCGATTCGAAGCGCACGTCGCGCAGCACGATCATCTCGTCGTAGCCTTCGATCTCCTCGAAGGTGCGCTGGAGCAGATCCACCGGGTCGATGCTGTAGCCCGAGAACCATTCTTCGTACGCGCGCGCGACGCGATCCGGCGTTCCCAGCAGGCCTTCGCGGTCGGGATCGTCGCCCGTCCAGCGCAACAAGACGCGGACCGCCGCTTGCACCTCTTTGCGGGACGGCTTGACGAGAGTTGACGCTTCGGGGTTTCCGCCGCCGGCTTTCGCGGCGGACTTTTCGGACACTGCTTTCACGGGTGTGCCTTTAGTTGAGCCGTACGGCTTGATGAGGACTGTCGAGCGAGAAGGCGGGGATGTCCGCGTCGAAGCGGTCGCCCGTGCGCGTTTCCATCTGGTAGGTGCCGTTCATGATTCCGGACGGCGTCGGCAGCGGCGTGCCGCTGGTGTACTCGAACGATTCGCCGGGCTTCAGGACCGGTTGTTCGCCGACCACGCCGGCGCCACGGACCTCCTGCACCCGGCCCAGTGAATCGGTGATGCGCCAGTAGCGGCTGCGCAGCTGCACCACGTCCTCGCCCTGGTTCTCGATCCGCACTTGGTAGGCCCAGACGTAATGGTTGTCGCCGGGCGACGACTGGTCTTCGAGATAGACCGGCTTCACGGTGATTTTGATCGAGCGGGTAACCGCGCTGTACATGGACGTTTCCGGAACATCGGGCGGAACTGCGGAGGGAACCCGGCGGACGATGCGGACAGCGCACCCTTCCAGGCTCCGGCCTCTAGATAATTATGTCTACCGCCGGCTTTGTCCACCCCACAGAGTGCAGGGCCTTCCCGGCCGGGGATACCAACCCTTTGGCGGACCTATCTAAACCGAAGCGAGGGCCTGCTCGAGATCGGCCCGGAGGTCGGCTTCGTCCTCGAGCCCCACCGACAGCCGCAGTACCCCATCGCTGATGCCGAGCCGAGCCCGCTCCTCCGGCCCCACCCGCTGGTGGGTGGTCGTCGCCGGATGGCAGATCAGGCTCTTCGAATCACCGAGATTGTTGGAGATGTCGATCAGCGCCAGCGAGTTCAGCGCGCGGAAGGCGCCCGCCTTGCCGCCCTTGACCTCGAACGTCACCATGGTGCCGCCGGCGGACATCTGGGCGCGCGCCAGCTCGGCTTGCGGATGCGACGGGAGCTCCGGATAGAGGGCGCGGACCACCTTCGGATGGCTGCCGAGGAAGACCGCGAGGTTGCGGGCGGATTTGCACTGCGCGGCCAGCCGCAGGTCGAGCGTCTCCAGCCCCTTCACCAGGACCCAGGCGTTGAACGGGCTCAGCGACGGGCCGGTGTGGCGCAAGAAGTTCGTCAGCTCGTCCTCGATGAACTTGCGCGGGCCGAGGATGGCACCGCCCAAGGTGCGGCCCTGGCCGTCGATGTGCTTGGTCGCCGAATAGACGACGACGTCGGCGCCCAGCTGAATCGGCTTCTGCAGCAGCGGTGTGGCGAACACGTTGTCGACGACGACGCGCGCGCCGACGTTGTGGGCCAGCTCGCACACTGCCCGCAGGTCGATGATGTCGAGCATCGGATTGGACGGCGTTTCGAGAAACACCGCCTTGGTCGGGCGGTCGAGCGCCTTCTTCCACTGGTTGAGGTCGGCGCCGTCGACGAAGATCGATTCGACGCCGTAGCGCGGCAGCAGCTCGGAGCAGATGTAGTGGCAGGAGCCGAACAACGCACGGCTCGCGACGACGCGATCGCCGGCCCGCACCTGGCACATCAGGGCGGCGAACACCGCCGCCATGCCGCTCGCCGTCGCCCGGCACGCCTCGGCACCTTCCATCAGGCGCAGCCGCTCCTCGAACATCGACACGGTCGGGTTGCCGTAGCGCGAATAGACGAAGCGGCCGGCGCTGCCGCCGGGGAGAAAGCACTTCTCCGCCTCTTCGGCGGAATCGTAGACGTAGCCCGAGGTCAGGAACAGCGCCTCGGCGGTCTCGTCCATGTCCGACCGCCGCAGACCGCCGCGCACCGCGAGCGTGCGCGCCCGCAAAGCCCCGCGTTTCTGACTTGGCTCTTTACCGTCCGCCATGACACTCCTCCGGGCCAAACAAAGCAGGGCCAAAACAAAAAACCCCGACCGGTCGGGTCAGGGCTTTCAATGGCCTCCGACCTTTTAGCGGTTTCTTTTACGTGGCCCGCAAGCCGGTCGGCTCAAATCACCACAGTACCGAGGGATAGGACGGTAGGGCGAAACTGTCAAGGTTTCATTCGGCGGCCTGCGGCAGGGAAGCGGGCCAGAGATGCGTGGCCGGGACGAGGGCTTGGCCGCGCGCCGCCCGTTCCGCCGCGGGCAGCACATCGCAGGACGGCCACAGGCCGGAGGCGAGACAATCGGCATAGCCCGCCGGATAGGCGCGGGCGCGCATCTTCGCCGCGGCGGTGGCGTGGTCAAAGGCCAGCGCGTGGTGCTCGATGCGCAGGCCGCCCTCGCCCGCCGCCAGCACCGAAAACCACACAAGCGGCGTGCCGTCATTCGCCGGCAGGCCAAGCGCTCCGGAATTGTGCCACAGCCGGCCATCGACGATGTCGGTGAACGGCAGGCCGCAATGTCCGGCAACAATGCCGTCGCAGCCGCTGGCCGCGATCTCCGCCGCCTTCACGGCTGCGGGTGTCGACGCGAAAATGAATCTGTTGATCTGCGTCGTGCTGCCGTGGACCGCCGCCAGCCGGCGGCCGCCGAGGGTGAACTCGAGGCGCCGCGGCAGGCCGCCCATCCAGCGCTTCGCGTCGTCGTTGAGATCGCGGCGGGTGGCGGTGAACCACTGGTCCGAGAGTGCCGCACAGGCGGTTCCGTCTTCGAAGCCGCAGCCGCAATCGGCGGCGTCGGCGGCCAGCGCCTCCTCGCAATTGCCCATGACCACCGCGCAGCCCCAATCCCGGATCAGATCGACGGCGGCCTGCGGATCGGCGCCATACGCGACGACGTCGCCGGTGCAGATCGTCTGCGACGGCGGGATGTCACGCTCGCGCGCCACTCTTCGCAGAGCTTCCGTCGCCTCGAGATTGCCGTATGGGCCGCCGAAGATAAGGACGGGGCCGGCGAGCACACCCAGCGAATCTACGAGCGTCATGAGCGGGTGCAGGAACCGCCACCCAACACGCAGAACTTGGCGCAATGGGGATGATTGAGCGCCACCGATCCCGCGGCGTCGGCAAGCGTGTGGCCGAGCTCGAATTGCGGATCGTCGGGCAGCAGGGTGCAGGCGACGACGGCCGGGCGCTCGGCGCCGCGGCGCTTCACCACCATGCGCGAGGTGGCGCACATCATCGCGTCGGGCGATTTGTTCAGGATGCCCCAGCACGCCTCGGTGATCTCGGGCACGTCCGCCGTCGGATCCATTTCCGGAAAGATCACGAGCCGCACGGGGTCGGTGGCGTCGATCGGAATCGCCTGGTCGGCGAACAGACGGGCGAAGCCGCGCCGTAGCTCGGCCTCGGTCTGGCCGGTGAAGCTGCGGGCCGCGACATGGACGTTGAAGCCCCCCGCGACCAGCCAGCGCAGGCCCGCCAGCATCGGCGCCCAGCTGCGGTCGCCGCGCTCATATTCGTGCATGTCCCGGGTGTAATGATCGACCGATACGCGAATGATCAGCCGCTCGCCGCCAAGATCCTTCGCCGCGAGAAGGGCCCCGGCCATTTTCATCATCGGCCGCATCGCGTTGGTCAGCACCAGGACACGAAAGCCGCGCGACAGGCACATCTCCAACATGGCCGGGAGCTCGGGGTTCATGAACGGCTCGCCGCCGGTGAAGCCGATCTCCTCGGTGGGCAGGCCGTCGCGCGCGATCTCGTCGAGATAGGTGCCGACGTCAGCGGCACTCAGATAGGACAGGCGGTCGTTGGTGGGCGAAGATTCGATGTAGCAGTTGCGGCAGGTGAGATTGCACAAAGTGCCGGTGTTGAACCACAAGGTCCGCAAGCGCTTCAGCGCCACGCGCGCCCGGCGCTCGCCCTTGGCGGTCACGGCCGGGTCGCGGAACTTGCGCGGGTCGAGCTGGGGCTTTTCGGCAACGGCGGGCGGCGACATCGCAAGTCTCTCGGGCGAAAATGTCGGGTGTAACGTCGAAACTTCGCCCTAACATCGCACTAAGTTACGGAACAGGCGAAATAAAATATGCGTGTTCGGGCGGGCCTACGGGGGCGCCGGCCGCCCCCGCTTGTCAGCACCGCGGCGGTTCCTTATAAAAATCAGCGGCGCGGGTGTAGCTCAATGGCAGAGCAGAAGCTTCCCAAGCTTACGACGAGGGTTCGATTCCCTTCACCCGCTCCATCTCAAGATCGACGCTTCGTAATCGACCGCGATTTTGGCCATCCCTCAATCCTGCCAAATCCCAACGCCGCTCCGAGCGGAGTCCGGTAGGCGAGCGGGATGATCGTTTCTCCTACGACCTCGTCATGAGGCTAAGCGCGCTGGGCCAGCGCGGTCTCGAGGCATTCGACGATGCGATCGCCGTCGCAGGGCTTGGTGAGGAAACAGACGGCGCCGCCGGCAAGCGCTTGCTCCCGGATGCGATCCTCAGGGAACGCGGTGATGAAGATGATCGGCACCTTCCGGCCTTGATGGGCGAGGGTCCGCTGCAGATCGATTCCGTTCATGCCGGGCATCTGGACGTCCAGGATGAGGCAATCGGTGAGGTCGATCTCCGGCGAATTGAGAAACGCCTCGGCCGATGCAAAGGCGGCCGCTCGATATCCAAGCGAGCGCAACAACGTCCAGGTAGCCGAGCGAACGGCTCGATCGTCATCGACAATGGACACGACGGGAATGGCAGGAATGGCAGGCACTGGCAAGACCTGGGGTCAGGTTCCGCGCGGGACCACTATACACAAGTTTATTTCCTTCGGGTAATGGGATTGGTTCGGAGCGCCTCGACCATCCGCACTGGTCTCGCCAAGGAGCGGGCCCACGCTTATTTGATCCGGCGCAGGATCGAGCGCGCTCATAGGTTGCTTCTTCCGCCGGAGAAGCGGCCGGCTTTGGGCGATGCGGCGCACTCGGGCCGAACGGGGACACCGACGCGGTAACGTTCGTCGGTCCTTGCCAATCCGATCTTCGTAAATTACCGTTGTTGGCACGATCATAAGTTGGGTGCCTATCGCCGATTCAGCGTCAAGCCGCGGAAGTTCCGTACGCACTCCAATGCCGCAACGAGAACTTGAAGAGCACTATGCCGAGCTGATGTGCGAGATCAACGCCGTCGAGGCGGATCTCGCAAATGCGGAGGCGCACAGCCGCTTCGCCGATGTCAGGCGGCGGATTGAAATTCTCTATGAGATGCTGCGAGAAAACCGTTTGCTTTTGGAGACGGTACTGGAAAACAGCGCGGCGAATATCTACGCCAAACGGAAAGATGGCCGGTATATCTACATCAACCGCGAGATGGAAATCACATGCAATGTGACGCGGGAGCAAGGTATCGGCAGAACGGACTTCGAACTGTTTCCATTGGACATCGCCCAGCAGTACCGAAGCAACGACGTCAATGCCATGATGACGGGCAAGCTGTGCGAGTCCGAGGAGACGGTACAAGCGCCCCACGGCGAACGGGTCGTTCTCTCCAAGAAGGTACCGCTGGTTTCGCGTACCGGCGAAATCGAGGGGATTTGCGGCATCTCAACCGACATCACACACCTCCGGCAGACCGAATTGGCCCTGCGAGAAGCGATCGCGAGGCTGGAGCGGGAGCGAGATAACAAGCTACTGAACATCGAAGCCGTTACGGCTTCAATCGCGCACGAAGTGCGCCAGCCCTTAGCCGCCATCGCGACAAACGGGAGTGCGGCACGGCGATATCTTGGACGGACGCCGCTCGATGTCGACGAGCTGCGCGCAATTCTCGATAACATCATAAGGGACTGCCGCCACGCGGGCGACGTGTTCGACGGCATCATAACCTTGTTCCGGAGAGTCGATCAGGCCAGAGTACCGGTCGACGTCAGCGAGATTGCCCGTGAAGTACTGCAGTCGTTGCGAGGAGAGTTGACGGATCACGGCATCGCGACACATACGGAGCTTACCTCCGGACTGCCGCTTGTGTACGGCCATCAGGGTCAATTGCGACAGGTCATCTCGAACCTGATCCACAATGCGATCGAAGCAATGGACGACACGGCGGGTCGAGGTCGGGCGCTGTGGGTGAAAACAGCCCCGCATGGCGGTGATGCGATTATGATCTCGGTGGAGGATTCAGGACGGGGAATCGATCCCGACCAATTGAACGCCATATTCGACGCGTTCGTTACGACAAAGGCGCGTGGGATGGGACTGGGACTGGCCATTTGCCGCATGATCGTTCAGCGTCATGGCGGTCAAGTTTCTGCGTCGTCAGATGGCAAGAGCGGCTCGCGATTCCAATTCGTTCTGCCGATCGAACTTACGGAACACGCACACTGACGTGTGGGATCGGATGTCGGAATGAACCGACAACGTCCACGCGGCTGTTGCTCTCGCCGAGATGACAGCCAAGCGAAGACGACGATTTTGAGCGTCCGTCACATGCCGCAAGCCGGCTTGGCTTAATGAGGCATGAGCACGCGGACGCAGCGGTTTGCCGTCCGCTGGGTTGATCGGCCTGGCTCGCCCTGCGCGCATGCATCTCTCGGGCATGCCTTAATGATTTCAGGGCGATAGACACTCTGCCAAATTCATGCTTTGTTTTGGTTGCAAGGGTGCCTATGCGGCAAGAAGTCCGCAGCTATGCGAACCGGGGATGTCGGCGAACGATGTAGCATGCGGCCGCGATTTGAACCGCCGATTGGCCTCGACGCGCGGGTCGTGGCAAGGTCTATACCTCCCGGATCGACAATAGGGGCGCCGAGTTCCGGCATGCCAAAATCGGCCTCCCTCGCGTCGTCATCGCGAAAGTTCCGTGGATGCTCCCTGATCAACAGGAGACCAAGTCGCTCACTGGCGGCACCCCGGCCGGCCGGATGAGCTCGCCCGCCGCCATCGCGCTCGACCGTGTGACCAAGATCTACGACGAGCCTGTCGTGTCCGGCGTTTCGCTGGAGGTGCAAGAGGGGAGCTTCGTCACTTTGTTGGGTCCTTCCGGCTCGGGCAAGACCACCATCTTGCGAATGATCGGCGGCTTCCTGCAGCCGACCGCAGGCCGCATCCTTTTCGGCGGTACGGACATGACGGCGCTTCCGCCACACAAACGACCCTGCAATACGATCTTCCAAGACCTTGGTCTGTTTCCACACATGACCGTCGCGGAGAACGTCGGCTACGGCCTTAAGGTGCGAGGTGTCGATGCCGTGACGCGGCGGAAGCGCACAACCGACATGCTGGGTGTCGTCGGCCTTGAAGGTTACGAGCGGCGCCGCATGCACCAGCTGTCCGGAGGGCAGCGTCAACGTGTTGCTCTTGCCCGCGCACTGATCTTGGACCCTGCCGTTCTCCTGCTTGACGAGCCGCTGACGGGGCTCGACGAACGGCTGCGTCAGCAACTGCGCGACGAGATCGGTCGTCTGCACCGCCGGCTTGGCGCAACGTTCCTGGCCGTCACTCACAACCAAGATGAGGCATTTTCGCTGAGTGACTGCATTACCATCTTGCGGGCCGGTAGGATCGAACAGAGCGGCACTCCGCGCGAATTGTTCGAACGACCGGCCAATGCCTTCGTCGCCCGGTTTGTCGGAGTCGACGCAATATTGCGGCCGGAGCGCGTTGAACCTGGCGCCACCGGCTGGCGCGCGCACGTGGCGGGAAGAGACATCTGTTGCCAACCGCCTGTTCGCCGGGATTCGGGCGAGGGATACGTTCTGCTGCTGCGACCGGAGCGGATCAGGATCGCACGAGCCAATGAAGGGAGCGATCTCGGGCCCGTCACGGTCATCTCCACCTCCTATAAGGGCCGCGGCGTCGAACTTGAGACGCGGCTGGCCGACGGTCAATTTCTCAAATTTCCCGTATCCGCGGATCAGGATGTACCCGTCCCCGGACGAGGCAGCAGCATCGAGATTGTCTGGCAGCCGATGAAACCCCTTTTGGTGCCGGAAGCGGCGATGGTCGAGTCGTGACGATGTAGAACAATGTGCCGATCCACGGTGGCGGCAGGGGAGTGCGAACAATGACCAGGGATGACTTTTCCCGGCGTATCCGCTCACAACTGACGCGTCGTCGCCTTTTCCAGCACGCGGCGCTTGGCGTCAGCGTGCTCGCGGCCGGGACTTTAGGCCTGCCGCGCGCCGCGCGAGCGGCGGATGAGATCAATTTTTGGGCCACCGGCACACTCGACATCGGTGACGACGGTTGGAAGACCTTTGAGCGTGAGAGCGGAGTTGAGGTCAACTTCTCAGACAATGGCAACGACCCCGGCCCTGTCGTGGCCAAGTTGGCCGCCGGCAACGCCAACGACATCTATGACGTCGGGGGACTCCAGGGGGGCAGTGAGAAGGAGGTGGCGAAACGCGGCTTGATTGCACCGTGGGATCTTTCGCAAATCCCGAACTATGCGAGTTTGTGGCAATCGGCGAAGGACATTCCGTACTTGAGCTACGAAGGCAAGGTTTATGGGATTCCGAGCGTCATCAATGCCGATTCGATCATCGCCCTCAGGGACAAGGCCGGCAGCGTCGACAGCTACGGCGTCATCTTCGACAGGAAGCTGAAGGGCAAGACCGCGATGGAGGACGCGTGGATCAACAGCGCAACCTTTGCTGCAATCTATCTCAAGAACTCCGAGAACGCCAAAATTGCGGAGCCTGGCAATCTGACCGCCGAAGAGCTCGGGCTGGTCATGGAATTCCTGATCAAGCACAAGAGGGATGGCCAGTTCCGCACGTTTTGGAGTGGCTGGGAACAAGGCCTCCAGCTCATCGCAAGCCAAGAGGTTTGGGCGATGACCGGCTGGGAGCCTATCGTTTACGCAGCCCGAGCTCGGGGTGTCGATTGCTACTACGCCGTGCCCAAGGAAGGCTACGAGGCGTGGGGCAACAATTTGGTGCTGCTCAAAGGCGCGGTCGACCGTGGACTCTCGAGGACGGCCCACCGATTCGCCAATGCTCTTCTCTCGGGGTTCTATGGGTGCAAGCTTGGCGCGCTGCGCGGCTATTTCGTCCCGACCGACAACAACGTCGCCTATGCGACGGCCCACTCCGACGATTTCGATCCCGCCAAGGTCGCGGAGTTGGGTGAGCACGTAAAAGCAAAGTTTGCCGGCAGGGTCTATTGGCAGAACACGAGGCCCGACAACTTCCAGCTTTACGAACAGTGGTGGCAGAGGTTGAGGAACGCGTAGGTGCGCCTCGACGAAGTCGCCCGTCGACGGCAGAGAACGGCGTTCCTTCTTGCGCTCCCGTCGCTCGTGGTTTTCGTCGGCATCGGATTTATTCCGCTCGTGCTCATGGCGACATGGAGCTTATGGACCTTCGACGCCGATACTTACTGGGTCAAGCCCATTTGGTCTCTCGCCTCCTATGCCGCGCTCCTCGAGGGCGGGCGAGCGACCGTTTTTCTCCGAACGGCGGGCCTGGCTGCCGCGACAGCGACGATTTCCACGCTCCTTGCCGCTCCGGCCGCCACAGTCGTCGGTCTCTTGAGTGGGCCGCGGCGGGCCACCCTGCTCGTCGCGCTGTTCACCATTCCGTTCTTCACGAGCGGTCTCGTTCGTGCGTTTGCTTGGCGCCTTGTGCTCGGCCGAGAGGGTATCATCAACGGCGCGCTGACAGGTCTCGGACTCGTGCGCACGCCCGTCGAGTGGTTGTTGTTCTCTGATTTCGCGGTCGTGCTGGGCATGGTGGCAGCTGACATTCCTTTCGCGATAGTCCCCATCGTGCTCGCATTCGCGCGGATCGAACCTTCGGTGATCCGCGCCAGCCAAGACCTCGGTGCCGGCTTCTGGATGACGTTCTCGAGCATTGTGCTGCCGCTCATCACGCCGGGAATCGTTGCCGGTTTTCTATTCGTCTTTGTTGTCGCCGTCGGCACGTCAATGGAGATCCAGCTTCTTGGTGGCGCGGGCGCTTCTTCCATCTCCGTCATGATCAACGACGTGATGCGCGTTGTAAATTTCCCACTCGCGTTCGCGATCGCGACCGTCGTCGTCGTTTTCCTGATCGCCCTCGTCATCGTCGCAGATCGCACGCTCAAACTTTCCCGCCTCTTCGAACATCTCGGCACATGACACCCGATTCAACCGTCTCGAGCGGTACAAACGGCGGCCGTCTGCTGTTCACGACGATTACGATCCTGTCTCTGATAATCATGTACGCACCGGCGCTGTACCTGTTGCTCGCATCGCTGAGCCCAGACGAATGGCTCCGACTTGTCGCGCCGATTCGTTTCAGCCTTACGTCGTACGTTGCTCTTATCGACGATCGCCGACTCGCGAGCGCGCTCGACGAAAGCGTCCTTGTCGGACTAGCAACGGCGGTGCTGGCAACGCCAATCGGGCTATCGGCTGCGCTCGCTTATCGGGCGATGACGCGCATGCGAAGCATATTTCTTCTCATCATTTTGTCGGCGACGTTCGTGCCCGGCGCGATCGAAGGCCTGGGCTTATCGGTGATCCTGAGACTTGGCCGCATCCACCCTTCCTGGGTCACGGTAACGATTGGGCATCTTCTTTGGACCCTGCCCTTTGCAGTGACGGTGTCGCTCATCGGCCTGTCGGCAGTCAAAGAAAGCGCCTTCGAGGCTGCGCGCGATCTTGGCGCCGGCCCAGTGCGCGCCTTCGTCGACGTGACCCTGCCGCTCATGCGCGGAAGTCTCATCTCCAGCTTCGTTTTCTCGTTTCTCCTCTCGCTGAACGAGCACGCGCGCGCCTACTACTTGATCGGTCGCCAAAACACGCTTCCACTCTACATGTTTGGTGCTATGAATTCCGGCGCCTCGCCGACGATCTACGCCTTTGCCGGCGCCATAATCGTCGTGTCCTTCGCAGCCGTCGCGCTGATTTTCTTCGAAGCGACACGACGACAGAAGCGAAGCGGCGACGGACAAGACAAACGATAAGTTCGCTCGGAAAACTGCGAGCATCAGGATCCGCGCACGCGGTTGCAGGTCCCGGTCGTGACGGCACCCGCTCCAGCTACCTTCGATGCCGATCAAGCGGTTGGCAGCCGCGGTCGCCCGCGGCCACAACGCATCTGAAGAAATCAGAAATCCAGCATTTGGATTTGGCTGATTGCGCCTCAACGCCGACACCGGGTCGGTGACGTCTGGCGGCAGGCCTAAGTCATTCCCCTAGGCGAAATTGGGGTGCGCCGACCGATGGGCGTTCGGGTCGCGATCGTTATGTTCGGCGCCTGGCGCCCGCCGTGGTGCGGACGCCCAGACCGGATAGAGGAAGGCGCCCATGGACAGACAATTCGACTATGCGCAGAAGATCTTGTTGGCCGTCGAGTTCGGCGCGGCGCCGCGACCGATGCAAGGCATGCCCGACACCTATTCGCTTTTCAAACGGCTATCGATCCGGGATGTCGTGCGGGCGTTCGATGAGTCGCACAACCTGTTTGTGCAGCTGATCGCCAGCCGAAAGTTCCAGAACGCCCTCGACAAGCATATGGGCTATTGGGAGACGAGGGTCCCTGCCGGCCAGCAGTGCTTCGTCCATTACGCCATCGGGTCGGACGGCGTCATCACGGCCGCTTTCAACCGCCTCAAGGAACGGGCGCACGACTTCGTCGTGCTCGGCATCTATCACGTCGAGCCGCAATCGTCGGCCTATCCTTTTGGCTTTCCCGTGCGGCCCGTACCGGATCACTGGCACCTGGGAGAACAGCGCACGCCGACGACAGACTCGATCTTCTGGTTCAACTTCTTTCCGGAGCAGCCCTACCTGTTCGAAAAGACCTTCGCCGTCTGGGCGCTGTTCCAGACGCAGCAGGCCCGGGCCCTGGGAGAGTGCAACCAACTGGTGGCCTGGGAGGGCAAGGAGCGCCTGATCTCGCAAGGCGTTGCCGATTTCGTCCAGGTCAACCTCAATCGCTTCACCAGCCTGCCCGGCTTTTTCAACGCCGCGCACGAAGCCGGTAAACACACGTTCACGGTCGACCCGGAATATCTCTGGTATGGGATGCTGCTGAATAAAATCTAGGAGTCCGCGCCGGCCTCGCCGTGCGAGGGGCGCGGCAGGTCGATGAAAAACACGCTGCCGCCGCCGGGATTGGGCGCGAAACCGGCACGGGCACCCATGCGCTCGGCCAAGGTCCGCACGATATAAAGGCCGAGACCCGATGTCGGTTCGCCGCTGGTCGGCCGCGGCCGCAGCTTGGCGAATCTCTTGAAGAGCTGCGGAACCTCTCCCGTCGAGATGCCGGGGCCGTTGTCCACGACCGAGATCCGCACCTCCTTGTCGCGCGGCTCGGCGATCAGCCGCACGACCGATCCGAGCGGCGAGAACTTGATCGCGTTGTCGACCAGATTGTCGATCATTGCGCTCAAGAGCAAGGGCTCGGCGGTGACCGAGAGGGAAGTGGCCTCCGTGATCATGGTGATCGCTTTCCCGGCGGCGATGGCCTGGGCCTTGGCCCGCGCGTCCTGCAACACCGAGTCGACCCGCACGACGGCGAGTTCGGGCGGCTCCGCCTCGTCATGCTGATGCGCCTGGACCAGCCGCGTGACCGCGCCGTGCATTTCGCTGCAGGTGCGCGCGATCTCCACCAGCTTGCCGGTCTCCGCCTCCGACCGCCCGGTCATCGTTCGCAACAGCGCCCGAATGCCCGCCAGCGGGCTTTGCAGATCGTGAGCGACCACGGCCACCATGTCGCGACGTTCGTCAAGCAGGGCGTGGATGGCGGCCATGTCCTGATAGGCTTGCCGCTGCCCCTGAAAGGCCAGAATGGCAGTGGCCGCGCCGAGTATGAGCGCGGCGCTGCCGCCCATGGTCATGACGGTCCGGAAGATGACGTCGTGGCTTTCGGCAAAGACCGCCGCGAGATAGAGGCCATGAACGGGAACAAGCATCGATAGCAAGGTGCCACGCGTCCATAGCGGTGCCAGGCACGCGACGAAGAGGGTGGTGGCGTAGGCCGGGTTGGCACCGAATCGCGGCGTGAGAATGAGCGAGAAGAGAAGCCCCGTGAGAGTCACTCCCGTCCCGAACAGAAGGGGCAAGGCTTGCGTCGGCCAGGTCGCGGTCCGGTCGCCGCGGCACAACCAGGCTAGGCCGCAGAAATAAAGACCGCTGGCGATCTCGGCGACGGCCAGGTCCCTTAACCTTAGCCCGGCTATGGACAGGTTGACGACGAGAAGCGCCAGCATGACCGCGGCAAAATACCAGGACGCAAAATGCAACCGTCCCGCATTCCGCCGTTTGAGATAAACGTCGAATGACGGCCGGTCGCTATCCCAGTCTTTCGACATGCAGCAGCGCCTCGCGCTCAAGTTTGGCCGCGGTGTCGAGACCCAGCTTGATCTTGATGTTCTCGCGGTGGGCGCCGATGGTCTTGGCCGAGAGACGCAGTTCCGACGCGATCTCGCCGGTGGATCGGCCGGCGCCGATCAGCAGGAAGATCTGCATTTCGCGATTGGACAGCTCGGCATAGCGTTCTTCCGGCGCGCCGTGACACCGCCGCGCCAGAATGCGGGCGTTCATGCGCGGCGAGACGACGATTTCGCCCCGCTGCACGGCTTCCAGGGCGCGGACCACCCCGTCCAGCTCCTCGCCTTTCATCAGATAGCCGTACGCCCCGGCCTTGAGAACGCGTTCGGCATAGAGCGCTTCATCGTGCTGGGACAGGACCAGAATGCGCGTCTGCGGGTGAACGCGCACACACTCCGCCACGAGATCCGCCCCGTCGCGCCCGCCCAGCATCAGATCAAGCAAAGTCAAATCCGGCTTCTCAGCGGCCAGAAGGCGCAGCGCATCCGCCGCGGTTCCCGCCTCGGCGCAGACCTCGAAGGCGTGGGCCTGTTCCAACAGCGCGCGCAGCCCCATCCTTACGACCGGGTGATCGTCGATGATCAGCACACGTGACATCCGCCCCACCCCCAAATAGCCAGCCGATCGGGCATAGACCGACACAGCTTACCATTGCGGCGAAACTAGACGCCACGCCGTCAACGACGGGGCGGAACTGGTCGGCTCGGTGAGTCAAATCTTCGTCCGATCAAGACGTTGTCGACTAAGTTGTTGAAGCTCGAAAACAGCCAAAGCGGGTTCCCAAGCTTACGACGAGGGTTCGATTCCCTTCACCCGCTCCAATCTCTCCAAAGCGTTAGCGGCAGCGCGGCGTGCGCCGTTAACTGTGTCCGGAATTTTCCAAGCACGGACGGGCAACGACGGGGGCATGACGCAATAGAATTATATGTTGTAGAACCTGCCGGCGATTCCCCCACCCTCGTCGAGCCCGCAGCCGCGTCATCATGGCCACGCCTCCTCTTGTTGCTTTGCGCGATGCCGGCATTCAGTTCGACGGGCGGGCGATCTTCGCCGGCATCTCGGTAGCGCTCGGGCTCGGCGACCGGGTATGCCTGGTCGGGCGCAACGGCACCGGCAAGTCGACCCTGCTCAAGGCGTTGGCCGGCGAGGTCGAGCTGGAGTCCGGGACGGTGTTCCGGCAGCCAGGCGCGCGGATCGCCTACGCGCCGCAGCTGCCGGCGTTCGATCCGGATCTCACGGCCGCCGAATATGTGGGCCGGGGGCTTGTCGACCGGCATCTGGTCGAAGCGGCGCTGGACGAGGTCGGGATCCGTCCCGGCCAGTCGCTGGCGACGTTGTCCGGCGGCGAGGGACGGCGGGTCAGCCTCGCCCGTGCGCTGGCCGGCGATCCCGACATCCTGCTGCTCGACGAGCCGACCAACCACCTCGACATCGCCGCCATCGAATGGCTGGAAGAGCGGCTGGCAACGCACCGCGCCGGGTTGCTGCTGATCAGCCACGACCGCGCGTTCCTGACGCGGCTGTCGCGCCGCACCTTGTGGCTCGACCGCGGCGCGCTGCGCGAGCACGACCAGGGCTATGCCGGCTTCGACGAATGGTCGGAGGGAATTTTGGTTGCGGAGAGCGCCGCCGCGGCGCGGCTCGACAAGCTGATCGAGCGCGAGACGTTGTGGTCGCGCGAAGGAATCTCCGCCCGCCGGAAGCGCAACCAGGGCCGCGTGCGCCGGCTGGCGGCGCTGCGCGGCGAGCGGGCACAGCGCGTGACCTTGGGCACGGCGAAGCTCGGCACGCCGGATGCCGCTTCCGGCGGGCGGCTGGTGTTCGAGCTCGATGCGGTGTCGAAATCTTTTCCCGGCGACGCCGGTTCGGGCGACGCCGGGCCGAAGGCGATCGTGCGCAAGTTCTCGACGCGGGTGATGCGCGGCGACCGCGTCGGCGTGATCGGCCGCAATGGTGCCGGCAAATCCACACTGGTCGGGATTTTTTCCGGCAGCGTCGCGCCCGACAGCGGCACGGTGCGCCGCGGCACCAATTTGCTGCCGGCGTCGTTCGACCAGCAGCGCACCGCGCTCGATCCCGACAGGACCTTGTGGGAGACGCTGACGGGCGGTGGCGGCGACAGCTTGGTGGTGCAACAGACGCGCAAGCACGTCGCCTCCTACCTGAAGGACTTCCTGTTCGACCCGCGGCAATTCCGCGCCAAGGTGGCGACTTTGTCCGGCGGCGAGCGCAACCGCCTGCTGCTGGCCAAGATCCTGGCGCAGCCGTCGAACCTGCTGATCCTCGACGAGCCGACCAACGATCTCGATCTCGAGACGCTCGGCCTGCTCGAGGAGGTGCTCGCCGACTACGACGGCACGTTGCTGCTGGTCTCGCACGACCGCGACTTTCTCGACCGCATCGTCACCAGCATCATCGCCGTCGAGGGCGACGGCGTGGTGCATGAATATGTCGGCGGTTACAGCGACTATCTGCGGCAGCGCCGGACGCCGGTGGACGGCAAGAGCGCTGCAAGCAAGAGTGCGGCGAAAGGGGCGCCGACCAAGGCAGGCGAGCCGCGCCCGGCGCGGCCGGCGCGGTTGACATGGAAGGAGCAACGCGAGCTCGACGGCCTGCCGGCGGCGATCGCCAAGATCGAGGCGGAGAAACACGCGGTGGAAACAGCCCTGGCCGATCCCGCGCGATTCGCCGACGACCGCGCGGCATTCGCCACCGCCATGGCTCGGCACGGCGAGCTGGCCGCGGCGCTGCACGAGGCCGAGGAGCGGTGGTTATTGCTCTCGCAGCGTCAAGAAGATTTGGCGCGTTAGTTCCTCACCCTCTCTTTTCTGACCCGCTCGCAGTTTGCCGCCCGCCACCCAAACTGCTCGCGGGCGAACGCGCACCGGGTCTGTCGACGCGGCACGGCCTTGATCCAGTCGGCGATCGCGGTGACCACCTCGGAGTCGAGGCTGGGGAAGACCCCGTCAGTCGAGCTTGAGGCCCCGCGCCTGGATCAACTCCGAACGCCGCTTAACGTCCTGCTGCATCCGTGATTCCAGCGTGGCGCGGTCGAGCCTCAGGACGTCCATGCCAAGGGTATCGAGCCGGGGCCGCGTCTCCGGCGCCTCGCGCGCCTTGATCGTGGCGGCGGCGAGCGCCTCCAGGGCGTCGGCGGGCGTATCGGCCGGAACGAACAAGCCGACGAAATCGCCCTCGGCGTAGCCGGGAAACGTCTCGGCAATGGCCGGGATTTGCGGATGCGACGCCACGCGCTGCGGCGAGGCGATGCCCATCGCCCGCAGGGTCCCATCGGCGATATAGGCCTGCACCGACGGAAGCGAGGCGAAGGCGAACGGAACCCGGCCCGACACCAGCTCGCTCGTTTGCTGCGATGGATCGCGGAAGCTGATGCGCGTCCATTCGAATCCGGCTTTGTAAGCCAGCTGTTCCGCCGCCATGTGATGGACGGTCGCCGGCGGTGCCGCATAGACGAATTTCCCCGGATTTCCCTTCAGGAGCGCGACGACATCCGCGACCGTGTTCGCCTCAACCGACGCTCCGACGATGAAGTAGCTCGGAAGGTCGGCAACGCCCACAACCAGCTTGAAGTCCCTGGTCTCGAAACCGGCATTGGAAACGAGGAGCGGATTGAGCGTGATCGTGGCACTGCCAGCGATGATCGCCGCAGCGCCGTCATGCTTGTCGTGCAAGACCGTCACGGCCGCGATGTTGCCGCCGGCACCGGTGCGGTTTTCGACAAGAACCGAGCGGCCGAGCTCCTGGCTCATCAGAGGTGCCAGCATGCGGGCGATGACATCGGGCGCGGAGCCGGGCCCCACGGTAACGACGAGCTTGATCGGCTTCCCCGAAGAGCCTTGCGCGTGGACGGTCGCGGGCGCGACCGCGAAAGTCAAAACAAGGGCCAGCCAGGCCCAGTGCCGGTTTCTCATCGGCGTTTCTCCCAGTCTTGATTTGTCCCAGTCTTTATTGTCTGCGGCGGCTCAACAGCTCCGGCACGATCTTCGACTGCAGCACGCCCGACAAGCCCGGAGTCCGCGATCCGGGCCTGTTGCCGATCACGCGCATCGCGTGGCGGTGATAGCGCTCGACAGCCTCGCGGGCGGCCTCGCGGTCGCGCTTGCGCAACGCCGCGACGACCTGCCGCCGTTCGCCGGCGAACTTGGCGATGACGGCGCGGAATTTTTCGAACGATGGTCCCCAAAATTCGAGCGCGATGCCGATCTGGAGATCGACCAGGAAGCGGATCAACGAGGCCAGGAGCGGGTTGTGCGACGCGGCGGCGAGGCGGCTCAGGAAGAGCTTCAACGAGTCGGCGAGGGCCTCGACCGTTGTCGCCGCGTCGAGTTGATCGAGGGCGCGCTCGACGTCATTCACCTCCTCGGCTGACGCGTTCGTCACGGCGAGCGACGCGGCATAGGTGTTGAGGACGCCGAGGATGCCGAGGATCTCTGGAATCCCGGCGTCGCGCAGCTGGATGGCGGTGCCCAGCGACATGGCGATCAAGGCGTCTTCATCCGCGCTGACAGTGCTGCCGCTGCCATGGCGCGTCTGCACCAGACCGATCGTGGTCAGGCCGCGGATGGCCTCGCGAATGGTCGCGCTGCTGACGCCGTAGCGCTGGGCCAGGGTGCGCTCGGTCGGCAGCTTCGCGCCGGGCGGGAGATCGCCGCGTGCGATCTGCATGCGCAAATCATCGGTGATGCGGTCGGCAACCCGGCTCCGCTCGATGGGGATGATCCTGGCGGCAGCATCGCTCATTGGGGGGCTCTTGAAAGTCACCTAGTGACTATGTTACCAGATAAATTTGGACGCGCAAGCAGCCCTGAACAGAGGAGACCTGCGATGAAAATCGTTCGCGCCGACCAGATCGGCTGGCACAAGGACCACCCGACCGGGGAAGTCGAGTTCAAGTACCTGCTGACCGGTGATCCGCTGGCGCCGGACAACTTCATGTTCATCCTGGGACGCCAGATCGCGGACTTCTCCATGCCGCGCCATCGTCACAACTTCGAGCAGATCCGCCTGCCGCTCTGCGGCGACATGAACATCGGCGACGGCATGGTGCTGGGCGAAGGGCAGGTCGGCTACTTCCCCGAGGGCCTACCCTATGGCCCGCAGCAGGATCCCCTGGGCGCCGCACCGCCCGGCGAGCGCGTGCAGCTGGTGCTGCAGTTCGGCGGCGCGTCCGGCTGCGGCTTCATGAGCATGGACCAGCGCAAGAAGGCGTGGAGCGAGCTGTCGAAGATCGGCAAATTCGTCGGCCCGCACTATCACCATCCGGATGGCCGGGTCGAATGGGGCCTGAATGTCATCTGGGAGCATGTGTTCAAGAGCAAGCTCAAATATCCAAAGCCGCGCTACGAAGACGTAGTCATCATCGAGCCCAACCGGTTTCATTGGCTTCCGATGCCGGGTTCGCCGGGGGTGCAGCACCGGTTCATGGGCTCGTTCTCCGAGCGCGCCATGTGGATCGAAGCGGTAAGGCTGGATCGGGGTGCCACATGGTCGTCGGCCCACCCCGATGGGCGCCGTCTGCTCTATGTTCTGCGGGGATCGGGACGCGTCGACGGGACGGACATCGCCGCGGAGACGGCGATCCAGATCGAGCCGGGCGAGGTCGCGACGATGACGGCGTCCGCGCCGCTGGAGCTGTTCCTGGTGGGCCTGCCGCCGATCGAGCTGCCGGTGGAACCGTCCACCGCCTATGAGATCGAAGAGGCCCCGCGGCAGGCGGAGCTCGCCCCGTCAAACTAAGCTGTCTCAATCTGAGCCGTCGCTGGCCTCCAGAGCCGCATCCGCGGTTCCGTCGCTGCCTGGCAAACGCCGGGCCGAGGAGTCCGATGGCCGGCGCGGGAACTAGAATCGCCAGGTAAACTGGCTAAGCATTGTGCGAGTCCATCGCATCTGGGAACGAGCGACGATCGCTCACGCGGGCGGATTTCCGGGCGCACCCAGAACAATGCGAGCGAGGGGAGGACCGGATGGCCAGCGCAGCGACCGTCGACGTGTCGGCGGTGATCAATAACAGCCCGATCGGCCGATTTCAGTACCTGATCTTTTTCATTTCGATGCTGATCATGATGTGTGACGGCTTCGACACACAGGCCGTTGCCTACGTGGCCCCGAGCCTGGCCGCGGAGTGGAAGCTGGCGCCGGGAAGCTTCGGCCCGGTATTCGCGGCCGTACTGCTTGGCGCCATGATCGGCGCCTTCCTGTTCGGCTATCTCGCCGACCGAATCGGCCGCAGCCGGACACTGGCACTTTGCACGGCGTTGTTCGGCGTGCTCAACATCGCGAGCGCGTACGCGACATCGATCGAGACGTTCACGATCACGCGCTTCCTGTGCGGCATCGGCCTGGGTGGGGCGATCCCGAACGTGATGGCGCTGGTCTCGGAATATGCGCCGCTGCGCAAGCGCGCGACCCTGGTCGCCATCACGTGGTGCGGCTTCGCGCTCGGCGCCGTGCTCGGGGGCATCATCAGCGTCGGGCTGATCGCCAGGTTCGGCTGGACGTCTGTGTTCATCGCGGGCGGCGTGCTGCCGCTCTGCATCGTGCCGCTGATCGTCACGGCTCTCCCGGATTCGATCAAGTTCCTGACCCTCGCCAAGGTCAACGGCGCCGCGGTCGCGGCGATCCTCCGCAAGATCGTCCCGAGCGGGGAATTCGACGGCGCCAGCGTTTTCATCCTCGACGAAAGCCGGCCGGGGCATGGCCAGATCGGGGCGCTGTTCAAGGACGGGCTCGCAGTCGGAAGCGTCTTCCTGTGCCTCGCGTTCTTCATGAGCCTGATGCTGGTTTATCTGTTCATCAACTGGATTCCGCTGCTCCTGCGCCAGGCTGGCCTGCCGCTGCAGCATGCCTTGATGGGCACGATCGTCTTCAACCTTGCGGGGATTGTCGGGAGCCTCGTCTGCACGCAGCTCATCGACCGGAAGCTGGGCAGCCCGATCGCGATCCTGACGGCGGCCTATTTCATCGGCGGCGCCGCGGTGTTCTCGATCAGCTTCGCCGGGACGGCGCTCTTACCGATCATGGCGACCATCTTCCTCAGCGGCTTCTTTATCATCGGGGTGCAGCTCTCGCTCAACGCCTACATCACCAACTACTACCCAACCGCGATCCGCGGCACGGGCATCGGCTGGTCGCAGCTGTTCGGCCGCACCGGCTCGCTGATCGGGCCGATGGTGGGCGGCATGCTGGTCTCGCAAGGCATGTCGCCGGGCGAGCTGTTCCAGATCAGCAGCGTAGCCCCGCTGCTCGCCGGTGCATCCCTGCTGATCTTCGCCCAGTTGTCCCCTGCCGATAGCAAATAGGATGGGCAAAATAGGCCGTTCTACGAACAGCGCGACCGTCGTCCGCTGACAAGAAGCGGCAGCTTCGGCGCCCCTATTCTGAACAGGGTCGTCGCCGCGCCAGGCTACGTGCGGGTCACTTCCACGGTGTCGGCGCCGGCACGGCGCACGGGCCGGGCACGTCGATGCTTGTGAAATCGGCCGGGCTGACGATCTCCAGATATTCCATATCCGGCGAATAATCGAACAGGTAATGCACGATGCCGGGGCGTTGATGAACGCAGTCGCCCGCCTTCACCAGCGTCTCCTCTGTCTCGTACATGAAGCGCGCCCAGCCCTTCACCATGATGACGATGTGGAATTTCGCCTCATGGCGGTGCCAGCCCGTGCCGGCCTCCGGCGGTTTGTTGGCCTTCACGAGCTGCGCCAGCACGTCGCCGTTGGTCGCAGCGGCGATCCCCAGATCCCGGTACAGAAAGAAATCTCGAAGTCCGTCCGACCGGTACTCGGTATCGCCTTCGTGAATGTGAGAGAAAATCGTGGAGACGAGCTGATCCATCGCCATCCTCCGCGGCCTCAGATCCACAGATGCGCAAGGATTACGGATGCGAAAATCACGCCAAGCGGCGGTTTGCGGGCGCCGATCACATGGCGCGTGACGCGCGCGCCATATCAGGCAGACGGGCCAAGGCGATAGGCCTGACGGGCCCCGATTTACATCTATCGCTTTGTGTCGATCCGGACCGCGGGGATCGGATTGGCGCTGCCTACCAGAGGTGCAACTGCAACCGCGGCAGCAGCGCCTCAGAACTCAACTTCGAGCTCTTCGATATTCTGCGGCTCCGCCTTCGCATCCTCGATCCACGCCTTTATTTCGGGCATCGCCATGATCGTCTCGCAATAGGCGGTGCACGGCGCATCCAGCGACACGTCGTAGGTCATGAACCGTGTCACCACCGGCGCATACATCGCGTCCGCCATGCTCCGCTTGCCGAACAGGAACGGCCCGCCATAGGTGGCGAGACAGTCCCGCCAGATCATGGTCACGCGGTCGATGTCCGCCTGTGCCCGCGACCACACGTTGAAGCGCGGGAAATGGCCCTTGAGATTCATCGGCAACGCCGACCGCAAGGCACTGAAACCCGAATGCATTTCACCGCAGATCGCACGGCAATGCGCCCGCGCCTTGCGGTCCGCGGGCAGCAGCCCGGCCTGAGGCCGGGTCTCGTTAAGATATTCGGCGATCGCCAGCGTGTCCCACACGGTCGCGCCGTCATGGGACAGACAGGGAACCAGGATCGACGGCGACAGCAGCAGAATCTCGGCGCGGTTCGACGGATCGTCGATCGGGACCGGGCGTTCTTCGAAGTCCAGCCCGGCGAATTTTGCCAGCAGCCAGCCGCGCATCGACCACGACGAGTAGTTCTTGCTGCTGATCGTAAGGCTGGCTTTGGCCATCAAATGTCTCTCCCGACTGCCGGACGTGCCTCCGCCTGCGCCACGCGTGCCGGCGAGTGCGAATTCCTTGATCGCATGTCGCAAAGCACGTGCCAGTTTTCCATGCGCTGGCTTGCATATTGCATCGCAGGGGTCAGCGGGACCTCATTCTCGAGGCTCCGTTTTCGAGCACGTGCCGTATGATTTACGAAGCGTATCAAGCGCATACGGACATAATGGAGCCGGTCCAATTGATGGCCGGGGCGGCCGCCGCATTTTTCGGCGACCCCTTATTCGCCGATCGTTGGTCGGGTTTTTCCGAAAAGGTCTCCGGGCGCGACGTGGTGGCGGCTTGGGATCTGATTTCGCGGGCGCGTCTGAGCCACAAACGCCCGCATTACGGCATCGATCGCGTCACGATCGGTAACCGCGAGGTCGCCATCGAAGAAGAGGTGATCGACTCAACCCCGTTCTGCACTCTCCTGCATTGGAAAAAAGATGTCGCGGCGACACAGCCGCGCGTGCTCGTCGTGGCCCCGATGTCCGGCCATTTCGCCACGCTCCTGCGTGGCACGGTTCGCACCTTGCTTCCGGAGCAGGACGTCTACATCACGGATTGGCACAACGCGCGCGACGTTCCGCTGAGCGATGGCTCGTTCGGTTTCGACGATTTCGTCGATCATCTGATCAGGTTCACCGAGATCCTCGGCCAGGGCGTGCATGTGGTCGCGATTTGCCAGCCCTCGGTCGCGGCACTCGCTGCGGTCGCCATCATGGCCGAAGATGCCAATCCGGCACAGCCGGCAAGCCTGACGCTCATGGCCGGCCCCGTGGATACGCGAGTCAACCCGACGCAGGTGAACCGGTTGGCCACCAGCCGGCCGATCGAGTGGTTCAAATACAACCTGATCAGCCGCGTGCCATTGCGCCATTCGGGCGCTCTGCGGCGGGTCTATCCCGGCTTCCTGCAGCTGCTGGGGTTCATGACGATGAACCTCGAGCGGCACGCGAAGTCGCATATCGAGATGTACAACCTCACGGTCAAGGGCGATCTCGAAAAGGCGGAGGCCATCCGGACCTTTTACGAGGAGTATTTCGCCGTGATGGATCTGCCGGCCGAGTTCTTTCTGGAGACGGTTCAACGCGTCTTCCAGCAGCACGAGCTGCCGCTCGCCAAGCTGACGTGGCGGGGCCGGCGCGTCGACCCGGGTGCCATCCGACGGACGGCCCTGCTGACGGTCGAGGGCGAGAAGGACGACATCTGCGCGATTGGACAGACGCTCGCGGCGCAGGATCTGTGCAGCGGCATCAGGCCCTACAAGAAACGCCACTACATGCAGATGGGCGTCGGACATTACGGCGTGTTCAACGGCCGGCGCTGGAATAACGAGATCTATCCGGTCCTGCGCGACGTCATCCACATGAACGGCTAGGGTCGAGCGCTCGGGGCGCCGCCTGAGAAGGCGCCCCGAGCGGATCAACCGCCGACGCGGCCCACTCAATGCAGGGTCGAGGGCGCGCTGCCCCGCGGCGCTTGCGCCGTCTGGCTGAGCCCTTCGGCCGCCTGCAGATGCTTCTGAAGGTCGGGCAGGGTCGCATTAGCGTAGTTCGCGACCTGGGAATTTTTGCTCTTCGCTTCGCTCTGGAATTCGCGGATGTCCTTCTTGTGGTCCGCGACCATGCTGCGCGCGAACTCACGATCGAACTGGGCGCCGGAGAGCTTCGACAGCCGATCGTAGGTCCTCTTCTGCTCGGCGTTCGGAGCACTCGGCGGCGTCACGTTCATCGACCGGGCGAGCGCCGTCGCCTGCTGGTTATTCTGCGCATGGTCGTTCTCCAGCATCTGGCCGAAGCTCCGCACGTTGTCGCTGGCCCCCTTCTGCTGGGCGAGCTGGCCCATCTGCACTTCGGCGAGATTGCCCTGGATGGCCTTTTTCACGAATGCGGCATCGCCCTTGTCCTGGGCCAGAACGGGGCTCGCCATAAGCAGCCCTACGACGGCGATAAAGGCGGCGCGTTTCAGCCGGTTCACCATGTACTCCTCCTTCGCGGGAATGTGGAATGCGTAGGCAACGCCGGCAGCAGCGGGCGGTTCCGCGACGGCGGTATCAGGCGCAGCAAAAAGGCCGGGATGCGCGCAGCATCCCGGCCTCGATGTGCCGACTAAGAGGTGGCCGATTAACCGGCGGGGGTCGCCGCCGGCTCCAGCGACAGCGCCAGATATTGCGGCGTGCCGTCGCGCACCACCAGAAGCGGGATCGCCGGCTTCTTGGCGGTCTCGGCGGCGCGGATCTTCGCCGCGGCGTCGGCCGGCGAGGTGACCTGATCCTGTCCGATCCGGGTGATCACATCGTTGGCCTTGAGGCCGCTTTCATCCGCCGGGCTGCCCGGCTTGACCCGGGCGACGACCACGCCGTTGACCGACGGATCGACGCCGAGCTGGTGGCGCGTATCGTCGTTCAACGGCGCCAGCGCCACTCCGATCTTGCCCTCGCGCGGGGTTTCGGCCGACGCCGTCTTCTCCTCAGCAGGGCTGCCGATCTTGACCTGCACGGACTTCTGATGCCCGTCCCGGTAGACGGAGAGGTCGGCCATCGACCCGGCCTTCGCGTTCGCCACCTCCATCGCGAGGTCCCGCGGCGCCTTGATCGACTTGCCGTTGAACGCCGTGATGACGTCGCCCTGTTCCAGGGTCTTGGTGGCGGGGGAGTTCTCCATCACCTTGTCGACCAGAACGCCCTCCGCTTGCGACAGTCCCATCGCCTTGGCCAGCGGCGGCGTCACCGCCTGCATCTGGACGCCCAGCCAGCCGCGCTCGACTTTGCCGTGGTCGCGCAGCTGCGCCACCACCTTCGAGGCGAGGTCGGACGGGATCGCAAAGCCGATGCCGACGCTGCCGCCGGTCGGCGAGTAGATCGCCGTGTCGATGCCGATCACCTGGCCGGACTGGTTGAACAGCGGACCGCCGGAATTGCCCGGATTGATGGGCGCATCGATCTGCAGGAAGTTGTCGTACGGGCCCTCGTTGATGTTGCGGCCATGCGCCGAGATGATGCCCGCCGTGACCGTCCCGCCGAGGCCGAACGGGTTGCCCACCGCGACCACCCAGTCGCCGACCTGCGCTTTTTCCGAATCGCCGAACGCGACGTAGGGCAGAGACTTGCCGGCGTCGATCTTGAGCAGGGCGAGGTCGGTCTTGGCATCGCGGCCGACCACCTTCGCCTTATAGCTGTCGCCGTCATTCGTCGTAACGGTGATCTCACTGGCGCCGTCGACCACGTGATTGTTGGTCACGATGTAGCCGGCCGCATCGACGATGAAACCGGATCCCAGGGCATGTCCCGGTTGCTTTGTCGACTTATGCTGGAAGAACTGCTGGAACCCCGGCGGCAGATCCTTCGTGCCGGGCATGTCAGGCTCGTCCGCCTGGGCCACCATCTCGCGGCTCGAGATGTTGACGACCGCGGGTTTTACTTTGGTGACCAGCTCGGCAAAACCCGCTTGCTTGACGCTGGGCTCGACGGAGATCGGCGGGGATGCGGGATTGGTCGCGGACCAGGCGTGGCCGACGACCGCTCCGCCGCCGAACATCGTGGTGGCGAGCAGGGCCGCAACCAGTGCCGGTCGTCGGGCGCGGTTGCGAAATCTGAAATCGGACATGAAGTGACTCCTTGAGTTGAGTGATCAGGTTCAGTGATTGAGCTTGAGACCGATGCCGGTGCTGGCGACCGCGCCGGCCTGCACGTAGTGCTGGATGACCGCGCGATCGTGATCTGAGATTCCGAGCAGGCCGCCGAGGAGGCGCAGAAGCCCCTTTTCGTCGTCGCCCGCCCTGCCGGCGAACACGACCTTGGCGACCATGGTGAACACGGCCGCGCGCTCGCGCTGCGGCAGACCGCGGTTGATGACCCGAATGAAACGGTGGACGTCGACGGCGCGGCGATCCTCGCGTTCGGCCCAGTCGATCAGCGCCGCCACGCCTTCAGGCGCGCGGCCGGCACAATCATCGAGCATATCGCCAATGCAGCGACGGCGTGTCGCCTCCATAGGGCCGCTCAGCGTCGCCGCATGCACCAGCAACGCCGCCACCGCACGGTCCAGCGGCGGCGCAGCGGAATGGCCAGCCAGCCACGAGCGGATGCGATCCGCCCACTGGCCGAGAACATTGCACTGAGGAGCAGGCGCGGGTGGTGACAAGCTGGTCATGGGCGTCTCGATGACGCCATATATGGCCAAGCCACGTTAGAGGACGATGTACGGAAAATTAAATTCCGTACAGAAATGGATCTTCGGAAGGCTTCAGTATGACTTGCCGCCGAGCGCAATCAAGCGGGCACGGCGCCGGTGACGCGGCGCAGCACGCCGCCGATCTCCGCGAGATCGTCGCCGCGCCACGCCACGTGCTGGTCGGGGCGGATCAGCGCGTAGCGCCGGGCATAGAGATCCGCCACGGTGGCGGACGGCGCCCGCAGGATGGTGAGCGGGATGCGCGACGCGGCCGCGGCGGCGACCGCGCCGTCGATGTCCACCGCCTCGGCGCTGCGGTCCGCGAGCAAGGTGAAGCCGGCGCCGAAATGGTCATAGAGCGAGCTGCCGTCGTCGAGCCACGCATGCGGGGCCAGGCATCCCGGATGGGCCGCGGGCACATAGTCGCGGAAATGCGCCGGCGGCGGCGCGCTGCCGTCCGGGACGATCGCCGGTGAATTCGCGTAGCGATAACCCAGCACGACGCCCAGGGTGTTGAACTCGCGCTCCTTGGCCGCGCGGATCTGCGCCCCGGCGTGCGCCCTGTGCGCGGCCCCCGCCGGCGTGTCGTCCTCCAACCCGTCGCGATAGAGCTGATGGCTGAGCAGAGCGTGATTGGCCACCGCCTCGTCCATGACCAGGTTGTGCACCGGCTTGCGCTCGACCTCGTAGGTCGCCAGCAGCTCCGGGGCCGCCCAGCCCTGCAGCACGCCGGCAAGCTTCCAGCCGAGATCGACCGCGTCGGCGATGCCCATATTCATGCCGTAGCCGCCGAACGGCGGGTGCAGATGGCAGGCGTCGCCGGCAAGGAACACCCGGCGGTCGCGGTAGCGGTCGGCGATCAGCCGGCTGGCCGTCCACTCGTCCGAGCTCAAGATCTCATACGGCAGGTCGATGCCGGTGGCGCGGCGGATCAAAGCCGGCGCCTCGAAGTCCTGGAGCTTCATCCCCTCCGGCACCTGGGTCGGCGCAAAAAACCAGCGGTCGTCGCGGTCCATGGGACCGACCAGGCTCGGCACGTCCTTGTTCACCTGCCAGTACATGATGCCGGGTCCGTGGCGATGCGCCTCGGCCAGGCCCGGGGCGCGGAACACGACGTTGTAATGGCGCGAGATGCGGCGCACCCCGTCCATCGTGGCGCCGATCGCGTTCCGCACCGTGCTGCGGGCCCCGTCGGCGCCGATCAGATAGGCGCAGGCAATCGTCTGCTCACTGTCCGTCGTCAGGTCGCGGACGCGGGCGCGCACGCCGCTAGCGTCCTGCTCGACCGAGACCAGCTCGGCGCTGAACCGGATCTCGACCCCTGGCAAGGATTGCGCATGGCGCCGCATCACCTCCTCGACGGTGTATTGCGGGATCCACTGGCCGTGTTCGGAATAGAGCGGATTGCGGCCCGGCGCGCAGTAGTTGGCGTTCGGGATCCGCGTCAGCAGATGGCCGGCCAGTTGGGTGACGAAGAAGATATCGGACGGATAGTCGACGCCGAGCGGCGAGGCCGCCCGCAGCTGGTCGGCAATGCCCCAGCGGCGCATGTGCTCGCGCGTGCGGACATTCGTCGTCTTCGCGCGCGGCGCATAGCCGACGCGCTCGTTGCGTTCGACGACCAGCGTACGGATGCCGCGCTGGCCGAGCTCGATGGCGGCGCCGAGTCCGACCGGCCCCGCCCCGACGATCAGGACCTGAGGTGCGATCACCGCAGGCTCACTGCGGCCGAAGTCCGACGGCATCCACGACCTGCTTCCATTCGCGGCGCTGGGCCGCGAGGAACCCCGCCAGGGCCTCGGGCGCGCCAGGATTGGGATAGACCCCGAGCTCGGCCAGCCGCGACACGATCTCCGGCACCTGGATCGCCTGGTTCACCTCGCGGTTGAGCCGGGCGACGACCGTCGGCGGCGTTCCGGTCGGTGCAAAGACGGCAAACCAGCCGATTGATTCGAAACCCGGCAGCATCTCGGCCACCGTCGGAACGGCCTCATAGCCCGGGAGGCGTTGACGCGAGGTCACCGCCAACGCGCGCAGCTGCTCCGCCTTCACCTGCGGCACCAGCGGCGGCAGGCCGTCGATGGTCATCAGCGATTCGCCGCTGACCGTCGCCGTCACCGAAGCCGTCGAGCCGTTATAGGCGACCGGGTACAGCTCGATGCCGGCGGCGCGGTCCAGCATGTAGCCGGTGAGGTGCGGCACCGAGTTCAGCAGCGGAAAGGCGAACGCGATCTTCCCCGGCTGTGCCTTGGCACGCTGGATCAGGTCGGAGAGGCTGGTGATGCCGCTCCGCGTCGCAACCGCGACCATCATCGGGCTGGTTCCCACCGCCGCCACCGGCAGGAGGTCGCGGTCAACGTCGAACTGCGGATCCTTGAACAAGTAGGGAGTCAGTGTGACGGTGGAGGCGGCGACGAGCGCGAACGTCGTCCCGTCGGCCGGCGAGCGCACGAAAGCACTCATGCCGGGAATGCCGCCCGCCCCCGGCCGATTGTCGACGATCACCCGCTGGCCGAGCGGCACCGCGATCCGGTCGCTGATCAGCCGCGCGATGATATCGGGCGCGGTTCCGGCCGGCGACGGCACGATGAATTTCACCGGCTTGGTCGGCCAGGTCTGCGCCGCAACACCGCCGGCGGCACCGAGCACCGACAGAATCGCGAGCAACATGCGTGCGAGGTGTCTCATGGCGTGTCCTCCGGGGCGCGCAGGCGCGGGGCCGTATTCGACCGTCGTTGTCCTCTTCGTACGCTTTCACGGGGGATCACCGGAAGATGGCAAAATTGACCCGGTGATCATCTATTGTTATCGCTACCGCATGAAACTGGCCCAGTTCCGCGACGTCGTCGCGATCGCCGAGCGCGGCAGCCTGCGCGCCGCCGCGCGCCACCTCGGCATGGCGCAACCGGCGCTCACCCGCAGCGTGCGCGAGCTCGAGCGCGAGCTGAGAGTCCCGCTGTTCGAGCGCCGCAGCCGCGGCATGGTCCTGACCCCGATGGGCGAGATTTTCGTGCGCCGCGCCGGCATCGTGCTGGGCGAAGTCCGCCGCGTCCGCGACGAGATCGATCAGTTGCAAGGCGGCGTGCGCGGCAGCGTCGTGGTCGGGCTGTCGACGGCGGCGCATATCGCGCTGCTGCCGCACGCGCTGAAGCCGTTCCGCGCGCGTTACCAGAATGTGCGGCTGCGGATCATCGACGGCGTCTACCCGGCGATGGAGAGCGGGCTCAAGGACGGCAGCATCGACTGCTACATCGGACCCACGCCGGGCGCTTCGCTCGCCGGCGAGCTTGCCGAGGAGAAGCTGTTCGACAACCGCCGGGCGATCTTTGCCCGGCGCGGCCATCCGCTGGCCAAGGCGAAATCGCTGCGCGAGTTGGTCGGTGCCGACTGGGTGTGGGCCTCGACGTCGATCACCCACGATCCGGAGGAGGAGCTGATCGAACTGTTCAAGCGGCACCGGCTGCCCGCGCCGCGCCTCGCCCTCCTGGCGCAGTCCGCCTTCAGCTTGATCATCTCGCTCGCGTCGAGCGATCTGGTCGCCCTGCTGCCGATCCAGTGGGCGAGCTTCCCGCTGACCGCCCAGGCGGTGGCGCCGATCCCGGTCAAAGAGGCGCTCGGCGCGCCACCGATCGTCGCCATCCGCCGCGCCAGCCTGCCGTTGACGCCGGCGGCCGAGTTCTTTCTCGATCTGATGCGGCGGCGTGCCGGGCCGTAGGTCTCTCATTTCCCGCAGCCGGATGGCGGACGCAGGCCCCGCATAAACGCTAATTAATGTTTCGGCCACCGTGGCGCTACGGGGGCTTCCTACTCTCAATGGACTGGACCACCCCATTCGAGCCAAGGAGAAGACCCCATGAACCGTTCGCACCTCGCGTCGGCCACCGCGTTTGCCGCCGTATTGTTGATCGGCGCCGGCGCTGCAGACGCAGCCCCCATCGCCAGCACGGCCGCCGCGTCCACCGAAGCAACTGCAAGCTACGATCAGCAAGCGGACAACGCTGCGCGACATGACGTCCAGATCGCGTCAGCCGACTTGGCCGCCGGCAAGGCCCCTGTGGGGCGCGACCGCCTGGAGCGCGCCGAGACCGCGCTGCTGAATCGCGAGGTGCTGGATTTGGGCCCGGCGCTGAACACCGATCGCCCCCTGCCGAAAACCCAGGCGATCGCCGAACTCGACCAGGCGCGGGCGGCCTTGGACTCGCACAACATCGCGGCCGCGCGCCAGCTGACGCCGGTCATCGAGCGCGATATCGGTGACACCGCCGCGACGTCCTAGCCGCAAGAGCCCGTAGGACCGCACCTGCGCCGACGCCGGCCGTTCTTCGGAGCGGGCATGGCTGAGGCGCGGCGTGCGGCCCTACGCTCGTGCCGGCGGAGCGCCTATATTAGGCGACGGAGGTCCTGCCATGTCCGTCGCCGCCAAACCCGAAACCACTAACCGCCCGGAAGCCACCGCCCAGCCGCGCCGCGTCGTGTGGTCCGGCCCCGCCATGCCCGCCAGCGACGGCGCCGGGGTGAAGCTGGACCGCGTCATCGGCCAGCCGGCGTTGCCGGATCTCGATCCGTTTCTGATGCTGGACGCGTTCGGGTCCGACGACCCCAAGGCGTACATCGCCGGCTTTCCGGAGCATCCGCATCGCGGTTTCGAGACCGTAACCTACATGCTCGCCGGCCGCATGCGGCATCGCGACAACAAGGGCAACGAAGGCCTGCTCACCGCCGGTTCGGTGCAATGGATGACCGCCGGCCGCGGTATCGTCCATTCCGAGATGCCCGAGCAGGACAACGGCCTGATGCAGGGCTTCCAGCTGTGGGTGAACCTGCCGGCGAAGGACAAGATGACCGCGCCGCGCTATCAGGACATCGCCCCCGAGCGCATCCCGGTGGTCGACCTCGGCCCCGGGGCCCGCGCCAAGATCGTGGCCGGCGAACTGAACGGCGTGCGCGGACCGGTCCAGCCCGGCACCACCGAGCCGCTGTTCGTCGACCTGATGCTGGAGCCGGGTGCGGTGGCGACGATTCCCGTCCAGCCGGCCCACAACGCCTTTGCCTATGTCTATGAGGGCGAAGCCCAGCTCGGCGAGCCGGCGACAACCCTGGCCGCCGGAACGGTCGGCGTTCTGTCCCTGGGCGATGCGGTGTCCGTAAGTGCCACCGGAAAAGGCGCGCGGCTGATCCTGGTCGCCGGCCGGCCGCTGCGCGAGCCGGTCGCGAAATACGGGCCGTTCGTCATGAACAGCGAGGCCGAGCTTCGCCAGGCGTTCCTGGATTACCAGGCCGGCCGGTTCTAGCATTGCAGATTCCGTTCCGGTGCCAGCGCCGACTCGCGCTATCATCACCCGGCTGTCGTCGTTTCGAGCCATTCCTGTGAGTCCAGCCTCTTTATTCCATCCGGCGGTTGCCGCCTGGTTCAGCCGAAGCTTCACCGCACCGACCCCGGCGCAGGCCGAGGCGTGGCCGGTGATCGAGGCGGGCGGGAATGCGCTGATCGCGGCCCCGACCGGCTCGGGCAAGACCTTGGCCGCGTTTCTGGCGGCGATCGACAGCCTGGTGCGGCAGGGTCTCGCCGGCGGCCTCAAGGACGAGACGCAGGTCGTCTACGTCTCGCCGCTCAAGGCCTTGTCGAACGACATCCAGAAGAACCTTCAGGTCCCCCTGGCCGGCATCCGCGCGGCGCTGAAAGAACAAGGCCTGCCCGACGTCGACATCCGCACCTGGGTGCGCACCGGCGACACGCCGCAAGGCGAGCGCGACAAGGCGCGCAAGCGGCCGCCGCACATCGTGGTCACGACGCCGGAATCGCTCTACATCCTGCTCGGCTCGGAGTCCGGCCGCGCCATGCTCGCGACCACGCGCACGGTGATCGTCGACGAGATCCATGCGCTCGCACCCAACAAGCGCGGCGTGCATCTGGCGGTCTCGCTGGAGCGGCTGGCGGCGCTCACCGGCAACAAGCTGCAGCGGGTCGGCCTGTCGGCGACCCAGAAGCCGATCGAGGAAGTGGCGCGCTTCCTGGTCGGCGCCGACGCGAGCGGCGCCCAGGCGGCACCCTGCAAGATCATCGACACCGGCCATCGCCGCGACCGCGATCTGGCCCTGGAGCTGCCACCCTCACCGCTCGAAGCCGTGATGTCGCACGAGGTCTGGGACCAGGTGTACAACCGGCTGACTCAGCTGATCGAGGCCCATCGCACAACCCTGATCTTCGTCAACACGCGGCGGCTCGCCGAGCGCGTCACCGGCCACCTGTCGGAGCGCCTGGGTGAACGCCTGGTCACCGCGCATCACGGCAGCCTCGCCAAGGAGCAGCGGCTCGACGCCGAGCAGCGGCTCAAGCGCGGCGAGCTCAGGGCGCTGGTGGCCACCGCGTCGCTGGAGCTCGGCATCGATATCGGCGACGTCGACCTGGTCTGCCAGATCGGCTCGCCACGCTCGATCGCGGCGTTCCTGCAGCGGGTCGGGCGCTCCGGCCACGCGGTCAGCGGCACGCCCAAGGGCCGGCTGTTCCCGCTGTCGCGCGACGAGCTTGTCGAATGCACGGCCCTCATCGACAGCGTCAACCGCGGCGAGCTCGACCGGCTGAGCATTCCAAACATGCCGCTCGACGTGGTGGCACAGCAGATCGTGGCCGAGGTCGCGGCGCGTGAATGGACCGAGGACGGTCTTTACGCGCTGATCCGCCGCGCCTGGCCATACCGGGCGCTGCCGCGCGCCGATTTCGACGCGATCGTCGCCATGCTGGGCGAGGGCTTTAGCACGCGCCGCGGACGGCGCGGCGCCCTGATCCACCACGATGCGGTCAATCACGAGGTGCGCGGGCGGCGCGGCGCGCGGCTGACCGCTCTCACCTCTGGCGGCACGATCCCGGACAATGCCGACTACAAGGTCCTGCTCGAGCCGGAGAACCACTTCATCGGCACGGTCAACGAGGACTTCGCGGTCGAAAGCCTGGCCGGCGACGTGTTCCAGCTCGGCAACCACTCCTACCGCATCATGCGGGTCGAGCGCGGCACGGTGCGGGTCGAGGACGCGCACGGCCAGCCGCCGACCATCCCGTTCTGGCTCGGCGAGGCGCCGGGCCGCAGCGACGAGCTGTCGCAGGCGGTGTCGCGGCTGCGCACCGACATCGCCGAGCGCCTCGTGGCCGAGCCGACCGGCGAAGACGCCACGCGCTGGCTGATCGACAAGGTCGGCGTCGGCGAGACCGCGGCGCGCGAGATGGCCGAATACATGGCGGCGGGCCATGCGGCGCTGGGCTGCCTGCCGACCCAGGACACGCTGGTCTTCGAGCGCTTCTTCGACGAGGCCGGCGGCATGCAGCTGGTCATCCACACGCCGTTCGGCAGCCGGATCAACCGCGCCTGGGGCCTGGCGCTGCGCAAGCGGTTCTGCCGCAAGTTCAACTTCGAGCTCCAGGCGGCGGCGACCGAGGACAATATCGTGCTGTCGCTGACCGCGGCACACAGCTTCGACCTCGAGGACGTGAAGAAGTATCTGCACTCGAACAGCGTGCGCGAAGTGCTGATCCAGGCGCTGCTCGATGCGCCGATGTTCATGACGCGCTGGCGCTGGGTCGCCGGCGTGGCGCTGGCGCTGCCCCGCTTTCGCGGCGGCAAGAAGGTGCCGCCGCAGTTCGCGCGCATGGAGGCCGAGGACCTGGTCGCGGCGGTGTTCCCGGACCAGATTGCCTGCGCCGAGAACCTACCCGGCGAGCGCGAGATCCCCGACCATCCGCTGGTCCGCCAGACCATCGCCGACTGCCTCACCGAGGCGATGGACATCGAGGGGCTCGAGAAGCTGCTGGTCCGGCTCGAATCCGGCGACATCCGCGTCGTCACACGCGACCTGACCGAGCCGTCGCCGCTGGCGATGGAGGTGCTGTCGGCGCGGCCGTATGCGTACCTCGACGATGCACCGCTGGAAGAGCGGCGCACGCAGGCGGTCATGGGCCGGCGCTGGATGGCGCCCGAAACCGCGGCCGATCTCGGCCGGCTCGACAGCGACGCGATCCTGCGCGTGAAGGGCGAGGCATGGCCCGATCCAACGAATGCCGACGAGATGCACGACGCGCTGGTGTGGCTGGGCTTTCTCACCGGCGACGAAGCCGCGGCGAAGCCTGAGTGGGGCGGCTGGTTTGCCGAGCTCAAGCGCGACAAACGCATCACCGAGCTGCACACACCGAACGCGACCCTGTGGGTCACGGCCGAGCGCCTGCCGCAGTTCCAGGCGCTGTGGCCCGACGCGCGTCTTGAGCCAGCGATCAGTACCCCGGCGGCGTATGCCGATAGAAAATGGTCGGCCGACGAGGCGCTGGTCGAGATCCTGCGCGGCCGTCTCGAAGGCCTGGGACCGGTGACCGAAGCCGCACTCGCCTCCGCCCTCAGGTTCGAGCCGTCGGATATCGGGGTGGGCCTTGCGGCGCTGGAGACCGAAGGCTTCGCCATGCGCGGCCGCTTCACGCCGGGTGCGGACACCGAGGAATGGTGCGAGCGCCGGCTGCTCGCGCGCATTCACGGCTACACGGTCAAGCGGCTGCGCGCCGAAATCGAGCCGGTCGCGGCGCGCGATTTCCTGCGCTTCCTCCTGAGCTGGCAGCGCGCCACACCCGAGTCGCGCATGGAAGGACCGGACGCGCTCGAGGCCGTGGTCGGCCAGCTCGAAGGCTTCGAGGCCGCGGCCGGCGCCTGGGAGACCGAGATCCTGCCGGCGCGGCTCAAGGGCTACGAGCCGGCGTGGCTCGACGACCACTGCCTCGCCGGACGCATCGCCTGGGCGCGGCTGCGCCGGCGCAGCGGCCGTGCCAACGGCAGCGAGCGCAGCGCCGGGCCGGTGCGGACCACGCCGATCACCTTGCTGGCACGCCGCCACGCGCCGTTCTGGGCGTCGCTGTCCAGCAGCGACGACACGGTCCAGGCGAGCCCGCGGGCGCAGAAGGTCTTGGACTGCATCCGCGAGCACGGCGCCTCGTTCTTCGACGAGCTGGTCGACGGCACCGGCCTGCTCACGACTCAGGTCGAAGAGGCGCTCGGCGAGTTGGTGGCGATCGGGCTCGTGAACTCGGACAGCTTCGGCGGCTTGCGCGCGCTCCTGGTGCCATCGGATCGGCGCAAGCCGTTCGCCGGCGGGCGGCGGCGGCGCCGCAGCCTCACCTTCGGGATGGAGGATGCCGGACGCTGGGCGCTGGCGCGGCGGCTGCGGCCCAACCAGTTCGGCCCGCAGTCCGAGCGCGAGGCGGTGGAGCATCTCGCGCGCACGCTGCTGCGCCGCTACGGCGTGGTGTTCTGGCGGCTGCTCGAGCGCGAGGCCGACTGGCTGCCGCCGTGGCGCGACCTGCTGCGCGTCTATCGGAAGCTGGAGGCGCGCGGCGAGATCCGCGGCGGCCGCTTCGTCGCCGGCTTCTCCGGCGAGCAGTTCGCGCTGCCCGACGCCGTCGGCATGCTGCGCGAGATCCGGCGCAAGGCGACGACGGGAGCCTTGGTCTCGGTGTCCGGTGCGGATCCGCTCAACCTCGCCGGCATTCTTACCCCGGGGCCGAAGCTGGCGGCGCTGACCGGCAACCGCCTGCTCTATCGCGACGGGCTGCCGATCGCGTGGCTGGCCGGCGGCGAGGTCACGTTCCTCGAGCCGGTGGACACGAGCGAGCAATGGGCGCTGCGCCAGACCTTGCTGCGCGGCACGCCGCGCACGCTCGCCGACGCCGACTGACATCAAGAGTCCATCATTGCGAGGCGCGCAGCGCCGAAGCAATCCAGACGTTCCGAAAATTCTGGATTGCTTCGCTTCGCTCGCAATGACAGACAAGCGCGGCCACTGCTCTTCAATTTAGACACCAAATTGTGATCCGATCCGCGGGCGGTCGCGCGCTAGAACCCGGCTCCCCGGAGTTTCCCATGCCTTGGTTCGACTACAGCGACCGTGTCTCGCCGCTTAAATGTGCAGTGTTCGCAGCCCTGTTCCTGCCGGCGCTGTGGACCGGCTGGCTGTTCTGGCACGGCGATTTCGGTCCGGCACGGCCGGTCAACGAGACGATCCACGGGATCGGGCGCTGGACCATCCGGCTGATCTTCGCCTCGTTGGCGATCACGCCGCTGCGGTCACTCCTGAACTGGCCGCGGCTGATCCTGGTGCGGCGGATGATCGGCGTCGCGGCCTTCGCCTATGTCTGCCTCCACCTCACGCTCTACATCGTCGACCAGGCGTTCGACCTGCAGAAGGTCGCGACCGAGATCGTGCTGCGCATCTATCTCGAAATCGGATTCACCGCACTGCTGATCCTGGCCGCCCTGGCCGTCACCTCGACCGACGGGATGATGCGCCGGCTGCGCCGCAACTGGACGCGGCTGCATCGCCTGTTGTACGTCGCAGCCGGCCTGGCGGTGATCCACAACTTCATGCAGGCGAAAGCGGACGTCGACCAGCCTTGGGTGATGGCCGGGCTCTATCTATGGCTGATGGGCTACCGGCTGCTCGCCTGGCGCTTCGGCCAGAATTATCGGTTCAAGCTGGCGGCGGTCGGCGCGCTCAGCCTCGCCGCCGGTGCCGCGACGGCGGTCGGCGAGTCCATCTACTACTGGATCAAGGTCGGCGTGAACCCGACGCGGGTGCTGAGCGCGTATCTCACGTTCGCGACCTGGCGTCCGGGCTGGATCGTGCTGGCGATCGGGCTGAGCGTCACCATCGCCGGTGCCGTCCGCGCATTGACCAGCAAACCCAGCCAGCAGCGCCCGCGCTCCGCCGCCGCCGCCGTCACGCCCACGAACTGACGCGCCGTTCCCCCGGCGTCATTCCCGCGCAAGCGGGAATCCATCTTTCTAGCGGCACGATGGATGCCCGCTTTCGCGGGCATGACGAAGTAGAGGGGAGTTCGACCGCTCTACCGCGCTTTGTAGGCCTTGGCGTCGGCGATGGTCTGAACTGCGTCGAACTTGTTGATGTCGTCGATCAGGTCGTTGGTGATGAGGTCGGACGCCGCGACCTTCTCCTTGATGATTCCCCATTTCAGCATGAAGTCGACATAGGCGGCGTAGTTGGCTTCGTTGCTCTCGCCCCAGCGCTTGACGTCGGCCTTCTCGAGCTTCCAGTTCTCGGCGCGGGCGGCCAACGTCTTCAGGTCCTCCTTCATCGCCGTCGCGTCGTCCTTGCCGAGCGACTTGGTCTGCGGGAACACCTCGTAGAGGATGCGGATCGCGGCCTCCGGATTGGCCATGGTCCACACCGTGCCGCGCGCGTAGCCGCGGGCCACCGCCACCGACTGCTCGCGCTTGTTCTTCAAGGTCGAGTCGAGGGCGGCGAACCCGTTCGAGGGATAGCGCGAGATCTCCTTGTTCGCGTCGGCGAGCGGCCGCAGCTTCATGCCGGCGTTCTCGACCAGCGCGTATTGCGTGTCGTAGAGGCTGAGCGCGTCGACCTGCTTGCTGCGCACCAGAGCCGCCGCCTGGGCCCCCTCGCCCGACACGACGATGTTGACGTCGCTGTCGGGGTTCATGCCGTTGGTCGCCGCGATCGCGCGCGCGATGATGACGCCGCCCGACGCCATCGAGGCGACGCCGATCTTCTTGCCCTTGAGGTCCTTGAAGGTCTTCACCGGGCTTTCGGCCGGCACGTCGATGCCGTAGATGTTGCCCTGATAGGCGGTGTAGAACACCTTCATCTTGATGCCTTGCGGCGCCAGGATGGCCAGCGGCTCGACCGACGGCACCGAATAGGGGATGTCACCGGTGGCGACCAGCTTCACGCAATCGGTCGAGCCGGGCAGCGGCGACAGCTCGACCTTGATCTTGTCCGCGGCGTACCAGCCGAACTTGGTGGCGACCGCGTAGGGGGCCGCGGCCGAGGTCACCGTCTTGGCGCACCAGCCGACCTTGACCGTGGTCTGCGCCGCCGCACTGTGCGCGGCCAGGGCCGCGAACGCTGCCGACACTCCGAGAACGAATCTCTGCGTCATAGATTGCCTCCCTTCGCCGGTGTCAGGTCTTCGCGGGCCTTTTCAGACGGGTCCCAGAACAATACCCGCCGACGGAAGAAAATGATGCACTTGTTGAGCACCAGGCCGACGGCGGAAAGGATGAGCAGGACCGAGAACTGGCCGGCCACATCCATGGTGAAGTTCATGCTCTGGATCAAGGTGCCGAGCCCGGATTCGGCGCCGACGAACTCGGCGACGATCGAGCCGATCAGGGCGAAGATCATCGCGATCTCGAGCCCGGCCATGATGAACGGCAGCGCGTTGGGCAGCCGCAGCATCCAGAAAATCTGCGTCTCGCTGGCGTCCAGCGAGCGCATCAGGCTGACGCGGTCCTCGTCGACCGAGCGCAGGCCGACGATGGTGTTGACCATCAGCGGAAAGAACGCGACGAGGGCGGCGTTCACCACCTTGGACGTGAGGCCGAGGCCGAACCACACGACGATCAACGGCGCCAGGGCCACCTTCGGCATCGACTGGAACATGATGATGTAGGGATAGAGGAAGAACTCGAGCCGGCGGTTCAGCGCGACGCCGATGCCGAAGACGAAGGCGAGCGTCGTGCCGACGATGAAGCCCAGCGCCGTTTCGAGCAGGGTGATCCACAGGTGATGCACGTAGATGCCGCTCATCACGCCGCGATAGAAGGCCATGGCGATGTTCGACGGCGTCGGCAGGATGAAGGCGGGAATCGCGAACGCGCGGACACAGGTTTCCCAGATCGCAACGAACACGACGAAGAAGAGGACGCTGAGCGCCAAGTTGCGCCGGCTGTTCATCCTTCGAGCCCTCCCTTGGCGTTGAGCCCGCCGCGGACGCGCCGCGCGTAGGCGCCGAACTGGTCGCTGTTCACCACGTCGAGAGCGCGCGGCCGCTGGATGTCGACGGCAAGCGTGTCGATGATCCGGCCGGGACGCGCCGACATGACCAGCACGCGGTCGGCGAGGAAGACGGCTTCCGAGATCGAGTGAGTGATGAAAAGAACCGTCTTGCGCCGCGTCATCCAGATGCGCTGCAGCTCGAGGTTCATTGCCTCGCGCGTCATCGCGTCGAGGGCCCCGAACGGCTCGTCCATCAGCAGCATCACCGGGTCGTTGACCAGGGCGCGCACGATGGCGACCCGCTGCTGCATGCCGCCGGACAGCTCCCATGGGTAACGGTCCTCGAAGCCGTCGAGCCCGACGAGATGCAGCAGGTCGCGCGCCACCTTGCCGTGGGTGTCGCGACCGAGACGCTGCACGTCCACCGGCAGCAGCACGTTGTCGAGCACGGTGCGCCAGGGAAACAGCACCGGCGACTGGAAGACGACGCCGATGTCGCGGCGCGGCCGGGCGATCGGCGTGCCGCGCAGGCTGGCCTCGCCGGAGGACATCGGCAGCAGGCCGGCCAGGATCTTCAGCAGGGTCGACTTGCCGCAGCCCGACGGCCCGACGATGGCGACGAACTCCCCATCGGCGACGCTGAAGTCGATGCCGTCCAGCGCCAGCACCGGCCCGGCGCGCGTGGCATAGCGCTTCGACAGCTGACGCACGGCGATCACCTCGCCGCCCGCCATCGGCTTGTCATCGGCCATGGAGCGGTCGTCCCCAGGAAGCCTTATGGTTTTTCCGGAGTGTAACGGCCGGAAGAGCCCGCCGAAAGCCACCTTCGGTCCAGATTTCCGGAAAGTGACCGACTCTCCTTCATCGTCATGCCGGCCTTGAGCCGGCATCCATGGTGCAGGCGGCACGATGGACCCCGCATCAAGTGCGGGGTGACGGCGGTGTCTCTTTTCGTCATGCCGCCACTCTATGCGGCATCCACCATGCAGCGGCGCCTTGCGCTGCGCCGCCGCGAAGCGCCGGCGGGCGCGTAGAAGACTGGGGACCCCCGGCTCGGGGGCCGGGGTGAGGAGAGCGCGCGTGGTCTGGCAGCCGGCTCTCACCGGCACCATATGACTCAGCCCACGTTCTGACCCGCTCGCATTTAGCCGCCACACCAACCCTAAATGCTCGCGGGCGAGCGGCCATCCGGCCGCTCGAAAGTCACTCACGGGTAACTGGAGAACCCCATGTACGATGTAGCGTTTGTCGCCGATGGCGGAGCTGTCGGCGGGGAGCCGCCGGTGCAGCCGGCTGCGGACGATCGCGACCTGCTCGATGCCTATTCCCGGGCGGTGACGGACGCGGTCGACCGCGTCGGCCCGGCGGTGGTGCATATCAAAGTCGAAGACGCCCGCCGCCGCGCGCGCGGCAGCGGCTCTGGCGTGGTGGTGGCCCCCGATGGGCTGATCCTGACCAACAGCCACGTCGTGCACGGCGCTGGGCGGATCGAGATCGCGACCCAGGACGGCCAGACGATGTCGGGCCGCGTGCTGGGCGACGATCCGGACACCGACCTGGCGCTGGTGCGCGTCGACGCGCCGGTCACCCTGCCGTCGGCGCGGCTCGGCGATTCCAAGCGCCTGCGGGCCGGCCAGCTGGTGATCGCGATCGGCAACCCGCTCGGCTTCGAGTGCACGGTGACCGCCGGCGTGGTGAGCGCCGTCGGCCGCAGCCTGCGTTCGAGCTCCGGCCGGCTGATCGACGACATCATCCAGACCGACGCGGCGCTGAACCCCGGCAATTCCGGCGGGCCGCTGGTGACACCGGCCGGCGAGGTGGTCGGCATCAACACCGCCGTGATCATGGGTGCCCAAGGCATCTGCTTCGCGGTCGCCAGCGCCACGGCGCAGGTGGTCCTCGGCCAGATCATCCGCCACGGCCGGGTGCGCCGCGCCGTGCTCGGCGTCGGCGGCCAGCGCACGGCGATCCCGCGCCGCCTGGTGCGCCGCCTCGGCCTGAGCCAGGAGTTCGGCGTGATGGTCCTGGAGGTGGCACCCGACGGCCCGGCCGCCCGCGCCGGCTTGCAGGTGGGCGACGTCCTGCTGCGGCTCGATGGGCGCGCGGTGACCGGCGTCGACGACCTGCTGCGGCTCCTGTCCGACGATCAGGTCGGCCGGGCGGTCGCGGTGTCGGTGCTGCGCCAGGCGGAGCTTCGGGAGATAGAGGTCACGCCCGCGGAGAGAGTTGGGTGATGTCATCCTTCGAGACGACCGTACTTCGCCGCGCTCAGAACGGTCCCTCAGGATGAGGTCATACATAAGGCCTCGGCCTGAGGAGCAATCCCGCTGGCAAGATGGACCCCGCATCAAGTGCGGGGTGACGAAGAGAGTGAAGGGCGACGTGTGCGCGGCCGGCAAATAGGCTACGCTTGCCGGCAAAACGCCCGCATGTCGTCTCCCCTCCGTCTGTATCTGCCGCTTCTGGTCGCCTCCGGCTCGCTCGGGCTCCTGGCGTCCTCGATCTACGTGCCGTCGATCCCCGACATCGCGCGCGACCTCGGCGTGTCGGTCGGGCTGGTGCAGCTCACCATGACGGTGTTCCTGGTCACCTACGGCGCCAGCATGCTGATGATGGGCTCGCTGTCCGACCGCTTCGGCCGGCGCAAGGTGCTGCTCTCCGGAATCCTGCTGTGCCTGGCCGCCAGCGTGGTCTGCGGTATGGCGCGGAGCATCGAGTGGCTGCTGATCGGCCGCGCCTTCCAGGCGCTGGGCTCCTGCGCCGGCGTGGTGATCGCGCGCGCCACGGTGCGCGACCTGTTCGACCGCGAGCAAACAGCGCGGGCGATGGCGGTCCTCGCCGCGTCGATCACCATCATCCCGGTCCTGGCGCCGGCCTTCGGCGGCTATCTGCATGTGTGGCTGGGCTGGCGGGCGAATTTCTATGTCGTCGCCATCGCGGCGGCCATTCTCTACGGCATCATCTCGTGGAAACTGCCGGAGACCAACGTCACCTTGCAGAACCAGACGTCGCTGCTGCGCGGGCTGTCGACCAGCTTCATGACCCTGCTGCGGTCGCGGCGGTTCATGGGTTAC
>DASWFO010000088.1:0-14629 GCA_036394195.1 Alphaproteobacteria bacterium
GTATTTCCAGTTGTAGCCAAGCCGCATCGCCTCATCGACCGCCACGATGTCATCGGCGATCTCCGGTACGAGACGGGCGGCGTAACTCAATGTGCGGGCGAGAACCCACCACGCGTAGCGTCCGCCCTTGTCCGGATGCTCCAGCAGCGCCCGCAGGCCGCGTTTGCGCGCCTGAGCCACGCTGGCCAGCGCCGCCTTGCGCGTCGCGCGGTAGGCGCCGCTGGTCAAGTCGATCGCTTCTCTGGCCTTGCCGGGATCGTCCGGCTTCAGGCGATAGAAGCCGCCCTTGCCCTTCCGGCCGGTATAGCCCTCGGCGATCATTTTCTTGATCAGGGCGGGTTCGCGGAACACCGCATGGAAGGGATCCTCCTTCGGCAGAGAGGCGGCCATGCTGCCGAGCACGTGCGGCATCAGGTCGAGGCCCACCATGTCGAGCAGTCCGAACACGCCGGTCTTGGGCACGCCCATTGGCCGGCCCAGGACCGCATCTGCCTCTTCGACGGTGAGACCCGCCTCCATGGCGTGGAGGACGCTGCATTGCAGCCAGTAGATGCCGATGCGGTTGCCGATGAACCCGGGCGTGTCCTTGCAGCGAACCACCGTCTTCCCGAGGCGCAGGTCGGCGAAGCGGCTGATCGTCTCGACCGCGTCTTTCCGGGTGCGCGCGCCGGCGGTCACCTCCAGAAGCCGCAGATAGCGCGGCGGGTTGAAGAAATGCGTGATGAGGAAATCCGCCGCGAAGCTGTCCGGCATGGTCTCGACGAGGGTCGCCAGCGGAATCGTCGAGGTGTTGGACGAAACGACCGAGCCGGGACGGCGGGCGCGCTCGATCTTCTCGTAAAGCGTCCGCTTCAGGTCGACGCGCTCGACGATCGCCTCGATGATCCAGTCGCAGTCGGCGATGCCGGCGATGTCGTCATCGATGTTCCCGGGCGTGATCAGCTCCGCGTTGCGGCGGTGCATGAGCGGTGCCGGCTGCATCTTGAGCAGCCGATCCACGGCGGCGATGGCGATCGTGCTGCGGCTGGGCCCGTCGGTTTTGGCGATATCGAGCAGGCGGACCTTGATCCCGGCATTGGCGACGTGGGCCGCAATGCTGGCACCCATCACCCCGGCGCCGAAGACGGCAACGTTGCGGATCTCGGTCACCCGACGGCCTCGAGCACGGTGGCAATCCCCTGGCCGCCGCCGATGCATTGGGTGGCGAGGGCGAAGGTGCCGCCCTCGCGGCCGAGCAACGCCGCCGCCTTGCCGGTGATGCGGGCGCCGCTGGCGCCCAGCGGATGGCCGAGCGCGATCGCGCCGCCATCGAGGTTGACCTTGGCGGCGTCGAGGCCGAGATCGCGCAAGACCGCGAGGCTCTGCGAGGCAAAAGCTTCGTTGACCTCGCTGACATCCATGTCCGCGACCGAAAGCCCGGCCCGCTGCAGCGCCTTTTGCGACGCCGGCACCGGCCCGATGCCCATGATCTCGGGCGCGCAGCCGGCCACGGCGATGCTCCGGATGCGCGCCAACATCTTCAAGCCGTGCGCCTTCGCGTAGTCCTCGCTGCAAACGAGCGTCGCCGCCGCCCCGTCGGTCAACGGCGACGACGTGCCGGCGGTGACCGTGCCATGCTCGTCGAAGGACGGCTTTAAGGCGGCAAGGCCCGCGGGCGAGGTGTCGGACCGGATGCAGCCATCGGTGCCGACCGTGGCGCCGTTGACGGCGATCGGGATGATCTCCTCGGAGAATTTTCCATCCTTCTGCGCCTTCGCGGCGCGGGCATGGGATTCGACCGCGAAAGCCTCCTGCTGGCGCCGCGTGATCTGATATTTCGTGGCCACGTTCTCGGCCGTCTCGCCCATCGAGATATAGGCTTGGGGATACGAGGCGTAGAGGCCGGGGTGCGGCATCGGATTGAACCCCATGATCGGAACGCGGGTCATGGATTCGACGCCGGCGCATATGAATGCCTCGCCGGCGTTCATCCGGATCGCGCCGGCGGCCATGTGGATCGCGTACATGGACGAGCCGCAGAAGCGGTTGACGGTGGCACCGGCGACCGACTGCGGCAGACCGGCGAGGAAGCCGATCATCCGCGCCACGTTCAGGCCCTGCTCGCCCTCCGGGAATGCGCATCCGACGATCAGATCCTCGATGGTGCCGGCGTCGACGCCCGTTTTTTTCAGCAGGCCCTTGACGACCTGCGCCGCCAGCTCGTCCGGACGCACCTTCTTCAGCTCCCCGCGTCCGGCGGGCGTGAAGGGTGACCGGACGTAGCCGGCGATCACGACGCTCTTCATCTTCACACCGTCTTATGTCGGGGCAGGATCCGGTTCGGACTTTATGGAAGCTGCTTCGGCGATGAGGTCTTTTTTCGATATCTTGCCGATCAGCGTCTTCGGCAGCGTATCACGGAACTCGATCTGCCGCGGCATCTCGAACGGCGCCAGCTTGTCCTTGAGGAAATCCCGCAGCTCCGCGTCGGTGAGCGATGCGCCGACGCGCCGCTTGACGAATGCCTTCACGATCTCTCCGCGATGCTGGTCCGGCACGCCGCACACGGCCGTCTCCTCCACGGCGGGGTGAAGGTGGATCGCCTCCTCGACAAGGCGCGGGTAGACGTTGAATCCGCCGCTCTTGATCAGGTCCTTGATCCGGTCGACGACGAACAGATAGCCATCCTCGTCCAGGTAGCCGACATCGCCGGTGTGGAAGCGTCCGCCACGGAGCGCATTGAGGTTGTCCTTCGGCCGGTTGGCGTAGCCGGCCATCACCTGCGGCCCGGTGACGCAGATCTCGCCCCGCTCGCCGGTCCCCAGGAGGCGGTCGGGATCGTCGAGCGAGACGATCTCGATCACGGTTCCGGGCAACGGCAGGCCGACCGAGCCCGGCTTGCCGCCGCCGGTCAGCGGATTGACCGCGCAGACCGGGCTCGTCTCGCTCAGGCCATAGCCCTCGACGAGCCGGCATCCCGACAGCGCCTCGAACCGGCGCTGGATCTCGCCCGGAAGGCCGGCGCCGCCAGAGATGCAGAACTTGAGGCTGGCGAGGTCGTATTTGCCGAGGTCGGGTGCCGCCAGCAGGGCCGAATACATTGTCGGCACGCCCATGAAGATGGTCGGCTTCTCCCGATCGATGGTTTCCAGGACTTCCGCAGTCTGGAACTTCGCCAGCAGGATGAGCTCGGCGCCGATCTGCAGGCTGAGGTTCATCACTCCGGTCATCCCGAAGGCGTGGAACAGCGGCAACACGGCAAGCGATTTCTCCTGGCCGCGCTTGACGCCCACCGCCCACATCGCGATCTGGGCCGCGTTGGCCGACAGGTTGGCATGCGTCAATTGTGCGGCCTTCGGGAACCCGGAGGTACCGCCGGTATATTGCAGGACGGCGACGTCCGTCGCGGGGTCGATCGCGACCGGGGCGAATGCGCCGTCGTTGTCGATCAGGCGTTCGAACAGAACGTGACGGTCGTCGTCGGGGATGCTGGCGACCTCGTGTCCCTTGAACAGACCGAACAGGAGCTTTTCGGTGAACCGGAGCGCGCCGCTGATGCGGCAGACGACAATCTTGTCGACAAGGCCGCCGTCTCCGACCCGCGCCGCGACTTTATCGTAGAGACCCTTCACGTCCAGCGTGACGAGGAGACGGAGGCTGGAATCGGCGATCTGCTTCTCGATCTCGCTCTCGCTGTAGAGGGGATTGATGTTGACCACCATGCCGCCGGCCTTGAGCACGGCGTAGAAGCAGATCACGGCATAGGGGCAGTTGGGCAGCATCAGGCCGACCCTGGTTCCCCGCACCACGCCGAGCGCTTGAAAACCCTTCGCGGCGTGGTCGATCAAGTCGCCGATCTCACGGTAGCGGTAATGCTTGCCGCGGAAGGTCACGCAGGTCTTTTCGGCGTAGGCCTTGACCGCGTCATCGAGCAAGGCGGTGAGGGGCTTGGGCGCGATCGCGGCATTCCAGTCGACACCCTTGGGATAGGACTTCTCCCACGGGTGAGGCCGCACGGCATCGAAAACGGCCGCCGGCGGTGCGGCCAGACTCGCGGCAACCCAGGAGCGCAGCCGGTGCCACAGCCTGGCGACGACTCCACCGCCCGAAGACCGCGGCGAGGTTGCGGGCAGTGCGTCATCCGCCACGGGCGCGGGGAGGACGGCCTTCCCGCTGACCTTGACCGCGACCTGAGCCGGTGCCGGTGCCAGCGAATCCAGGAACGACAGAATCAGATCCTGTGTTTCGCCGACGTTCTCATACAGAATCCCGTGCCGCGGCGACGCGATCATATGCCGCGATTTCTGCGCCGATCCGAGTTTCGCCAGGATCAGGGCTGCGCTTTCCGGATCGACGACGTGGTCGTCGGTGCTCTGAAGGATCGTGACCGGACAGGTGACTTGGGGCAGACGGCGCTCCAATTCGTCGGCGACCCGGCGAAGCTCGAACAAGCCGCGGATCGGCATGTTCAGATAATTGATCTGTGGATGCTCCGATTGGTTAGCCCGGAACGGCATGAGTCCTTCGAGCGAGGAGATCCACTTGGTCAGCGTGTTCAGGCCATGGATGAAGGGGACGAAGACCAGGTTGCGGTTGCGGAACTTGACCGGGCTCGAGATCGCCGCCACGCCGGCGAGGCCGGGCGGCTTCTCGGCCGCAAGGTGCAGGGCCAGCGAGCCGCCGGTGGAAAATCCGATCAGGCAGACCCGGGGCGCCAGCAGGGACATGATTTCGTACCCGCGCCGCACCGAGCCGAGCCAATCCTGCCAGGACCGATCGCGCAGGTCCCAGGGCGACGTGCCGTGGCCCTTCAGCCGGACCCCGACCACCCGATAGCCGAGGCTGGCCAGCCGCTCGCCGAACGTTTTCACCTCCGCCGGCGAGGCGAGGAACCCGTGGACGAGGACGATGCCGAGGTCCTTTGCCTTGTCCGGAACCAGCAAGAAGGGGCGGCCGCTCTCCGTCGCTGTTTCCTTGTCGTTGATGGCCGCATAGCGCGGGCCGGAATAGCGCTCCGCGGACCATGTGTAGGCGCGGACCTCGTCATCGTAGAGCGATCGCGCCAGCCACGATGCATCGAGCGCGACCGGCGCCGCCGCGAGCCCGGCTTGGATCGCTTGGTCGACGGCGCGGCATGCCGGTCCCACCGGCGCGATCTCATTGGCGTAGACCAGGACGACGTTTTCAAGCCGCGGGTCGCGGGTGCGGCCGTTCTGCCGAAGCTTGGGGAGGAACCGGTAGCGATCCGGCTCCGCGTCCTCGATCAATCCGGACGCGCTTGCCGTGGCGACGAATTCCTTGATCAGATTGGAGGTGCCGTCGTGAATGCCGTCGTAGACCTCGGGATCGAGCAGGCTTCGATGCAGATGAACCGTCGTTTCCTGCTGCACGTTCTTGAACGCCGCGTAGAGCAGCCGGTGGAAGCGGCCGCGTTCGATTTCCGTCATGCCCTGATCGAGCAGCTTGAGGATCAGTCGCGACGCGAGGTGATTGAGGTTGACGGTGACGTGGTCGTACATCTCCCGCATGCCGACGTCGCGCAGGCGCTGGGTTTCGCGCCGCATTGCGGTCGCGAGCATCCGGTCGACCCAGCGCGCGTCCGTCGTTTTCATGGCGAACAGCTCGGGCAGGCTGTCGATCTGTTCGAACATCCGCTTGAGCATCACCCGCTCGAGCAGGGTCCACGGGATGTCGGGATGGATCGGATTGCCGAAGCGGATGTCCATGTCCGTGCGCTTGAGCAGCAGATTGCCCTCGACCAGCAGCTCTTCCTGGGCGCGCTCCCCGAGGTCGTGGCCGAAGATCTCCGCACCTTTGCGCAGGATGTTGTCGCCGGCGTGGATCGGGAAGAAAGTGATGTTCGCGGGTACGATCAACGTCGGCTGCCGCGCCGCCGCGATGAGCGCATCGATCCCATCCAATCCCAGGGCATCGACCCACCGCCGAAGCCGGGCCGTATCGCCCGCCGCATGCACCGAAAGGATACGCTTCTTGAACAATTCGAGGGTGAGAGCGGTCGCGGCGGGACCTTGATGGTGCTTGCGGCCTATCAGCGCTGACGGTGAGAAGATGTTGAACTGCCCGTTGTCGTCGACCACCTGCCGATCCTTGATCATCCCGCCTTCGGGAAAGAAGATGATCTTGCGGCCACGCAGGATTTCGGCGGCCAGGAACGGCAGCAGGCCGGGGTGGGTGTTCGGCACCGCGCCGACGCTCCACAGGAATTTCGCAAAGCCTTCGTTGGCGTCGAAGAGCTCGTGCGTTGCGACGCAGCGGCAGAAAGCGCTGGTCGCCTGGTAGATGAAGTATTGCGGGATGACGGTTTCGAAGCGCGCGAAGTGATTGAAAAGAAAGATCTGGCCGGATTCGATCTGGCTGTTGTGGCCGTGAACCTTGATGTTGATTCCAAGACGATGGCGCACGAGCGAGAAGGCCCGCACGCACCATTGGTAGCGGGCTTCATTGATCGCGAGTTCCGGACTACCGCTCATGCCGACCGTCCGCGCTGTTAGTCCGCCCCGAGTCGTCATCCGCATGAGTAGGTTACCGTGTTTGTGTTAAAAATATTTCACGGATGTCTCGGCGTTCGCGGCGGCTGAAGCAGCCGATCTCGCATCTGCGAGCGAATGCTGCATTGCGGTGAAAGGGGTCTCGCATGGCACCACGATTGCCGATCGCCAGTCTCGGCAGCCACGATGTGACGAATCAGCCGCCGCCGTTGCCTGCACACAACTTGTTTGACGGCGATCTTATTCTCAGGACGGCGCTCGATCGCGAAGGGGCGGCGTGGGCCGCGGACCGGGTCCGGGCGTTCGGGGCGGCGCTGGGGGGCGACAGGGTGGCCGAGCTCGCGGATGCGGCGAACCGCTATCCGCCCGAGCTCCGCGCGTTTGACCGGTTCGGCCATCGCATCGACGAGGTCGCCTACCATCCGGCCTACCACGAGCTTATGGCCTTGGCCAAAAGCCACGAAGTCCATTCCATCGCCTGGACGGCGGAGAAGAGCGGTGGGCATGTAGCGCATATGGCGCTGGAGTACCTGTTAGTCCAGGCGGAGGCCGGAATCTGCTGCCCGATCACCATGACCTACGCGGCGCTGCCGACACTCCGCAAGCAGCCGGATATCGCCGCGGAGTGGCAGGCGCGGGTCACGGCCGCCGCCTACGACCCGCGCTCCATTCCCGCCGCCGAAAAGACAGGCGTGACCGTCGGCATGGCGATGACAGAAAAGCAGGGCGGCTCGGACGTACGCGCCAACACCACGCGCGCCGTTCGGCTGAGTGCCGCGGGGGAATTCGAGCTGACCGGGCACAAATGGTTCTGCTCGGCGCCGATGTCGGATGCCTTCATCACGCTGGCTCGGACCGAGGCCGGGCTCACCTGCTTCTTCGTGCCGCGCTGGAAACCGGACGGCACGCGCAACCGGTTTTTCATCCAGCGCCTCAAGGACAAGCTGGGCGATCGCTCGAATGCGTCGTCCGAAATCGAGTATCATCAGACCTGGGCCCGCCTGATCGGCGAGGAGGGACAGGGCGTGCGCACCATCATCGAGATGGTGCACCATACGCGCCTCGACACGGCGCTGGCCGCCGCCGGGATGATGCGGCAGGCCGTCGTGCAGGCGGTTCATCACACCTCGCATCGGTCGGCGTTTCAGAAGCTGCTGGTGCAGCAGCCGCTGATGCGCAACGTACTGGCGGACATGGTTGTCGAATGGGTGGCCGCGACGATCATGGCGGCGCGGGTTGCGCGGAGCTACGACGAAACGCCGGCGGATCCGGCGGCTGCCCGCTTCTCCCGCATTGCCGTGGCCGTCGCCAAGTATTGGATCAATAAGCGGCTGCCCAACCTCGTGTACGAGGCGATGGAATGCCACGGCGGCTCGGGATACGTCGAAGAGTCGGTTATGCCGCGGCTCTATCGCGAAGCGCCGGTCAACAGCATCTGGGAGGGCTCGGGCAACGTCATCTGCCTTGATGTGCTGCGCACCATGGAGCGCGAGCCCGCGGCGACCGAGGCGCTCCTCGCCGAGATCGAAGCGGCGCGCGGCGGCGACCGGCGGCTCGATCGGGCTATCGACCGGCTGAAGGCGGAAATCGCCGACAAAACGAACCGTGACATGCGCGCACGCCGGCTCACCGAATTGATGGCGGTCGCGGTGCAGGCCGCACTTCTGGTGCGGCATGGCCCGGTGGCGGTTGCCGATGCGTTCTGCGCCTCGCGGCTGGACGACGATTGGGGATGGACCTACGGAACATTGCCGGCCGGCGTCGCGTTCGACGACATCATCCGGCTCGGGCGGGTCGGTGACTGATCGGCCACCACCAAGGCGTCGCGTAACTTGGGTGGGGGCCGGGCTCCGCTGCCCGAGCGCAGCTATTCGGACAAAGACCTCGCGGATAAGGGGTGAGCGGGTAGTCCGGGTCTGCGAGCCGCCGACGACTACAGGAACGAACGAATACTTTGCACGCTGTAAGTCTTGTGCTCGCTCGTCAGTTGCCGCGCCCGGACGAGGGCCGCCGCGTCGTCACGTGCCCAGACGAGCGATGTCATGGGCGCGCTCTCCCACGGCTCCGGAGGAAATTCGGAGTCGCGGACAAAGTCGACGATCCACGCCTTGTCCTTGCGCGACGGCGGAAATTCCGACGTCACCTGGATCTCGGGAGAAGGCGGTGGCGGCGACTTGGCCAGCAGCTGGTGCCGACCCTTCTGTCCGCGCATTGCTGCCTCTGCATTGTCCTCGACGCGTTTGATCTCATCGTCGAGCTTTTGAATGGTCTCGATACCGCTCAACAGCTTTTGTCCGGCAGCAGCCAGAGTCAGCCGAACTTCGCTCGTTCGCCGCTGGCTGATCTCCCAGTCGCCCTGTAGACGCGCCAAAGCGGAGAGCAACCAGACGGTAAGTCCGGCGTACAGCATGACGAGGAGGATCGTGTTCAAGCCGCGGCCTCCTGGAGAGCGGTGGGCGCCTGTGTCTCGACGGCAACCAATTCACCCACATCGTAGCCCTGCTCAAATTGAAATTGCTTCGCCACGGTTCGCCGGGCCTCTTCGCTGTCATACGCCCAGACGTCGATAAAATTTTTACAGGTCCAGATTATCCGCTGTGATGCGTCGGGCGCGGCTGGCAATTGTTTCGAGACAGGAGCACGGAAGTGGACGCCAATGTCCGTTTCGCCGACCATGTGTATCAACGTCGGGAAGACCTTGCGCGAACTCTCGAAGGCCTTATCGGCTTCCCGGAGGTCCGAGAGCTGCTGCTCGGCGTCGTCAATTGCGGCGATCAGGCCAGCGCGTCGCGCGGCGATGCGCTTTTTCGATTCCTGCAGGTCGGCATAGGTCTGCCGGAGCGTGGCTTCAAGCGCCACGCGACGGCGGGTGTTCAGCACATAGTCTTTCCCGATGAACAGGAAGACCTCTAGGGCGACGCTGACCACGAACAAGGCGCTAAGGATCATGGGCTATGCGCACCCCTATAGTTCCCCTGCGCCTGCCTGGCTCTTACAGGCGAGATCGGTCCGAGAGCCAGCGGCCATGCATCTACCGACCAGCACGGCGATCGAGAACGACGCGATGAGCCAAGTGACGAGCCCAACAACTATCAAATGCCACGGCATCGAACGTACCGAACCTCAAGGATAGCGCAGAACAGAAGTTAATAGGGTGAGGCGAATCAATTAAAACGCCGTTAACCGAGACGCATTTAAAGTGAATATTGCGTTTAACTTTAGACTATGACTTGGGTCAATAAGCGCATGCGCATTTTGCACTCGACAACGCGGTCGCTCGCTTTAGCATCCGCATACGTTGCGACGTCCCGTCGCGCGGCGGGTCCTAACCTTCGTTTCAATTGCAGGCCCGAGCTCGTCAGTAAAATCGGCAATTTCAGTTTTTGGTTAAGTGCCTGCAAGAACCTGCGACGAAGAGTAACGCGGCTACGGAGAACCCCATGACCGTATTCCTCGCGTCGGTGCCGTTGTTGAGCGAGCCATAAGCGTCGTTATGTCAGACGAGGCGCATCGCATGTTGAGCCAAGCGAGGCACCGCGCGGTTATGTCCTGCTATGAATATTGGCTCCGAGCACGCGACCGGTCTGGCCGACACCTTCCTGGCCGACAGCACCTCGATCCGGTCGAAATGGCGAGCTTTCTGCCGCACGTCGCGCTGCACGATATCGTGCGGGACGGGGGCCATCAGCGCTTTCGCAACCGGCTGATCGGCACCCGCGTTGCGGAGATTCTCGGCCGTGATGTCACTGGCATGTACATCGAGCACACCGGATGGCTAGAGAATTTCGATGAGCTCTATCGGCGCTTCTCGATCGTCACTGATGAGAAGGTGCTTGCGTACGGGGTCTCTCCCTCGCCTGCGAAGGAACTGGAGTTTATGGACTATGAGCACCTCACCCTGCCGCTCGCGGCGGACGGCGAGACGGTCGATATGCTGTTTGGGGTCAGGTGCAGTTTGCCAAAGTCGGAAATGGCGATGACGCACGGGTACTCGACGGCCCCGCTCATTGAGCCGCCGGGGATTTTCGCCGCTTAGAACATCAAAATAGCGACCGAGGCTAGCTCACCAGTTGCGCTACCGTGCCATCGGACGCGCGGCCCTGCGCCCGGTACTGGCCGATCTTTTCCATCAGCGGCGCGTCTGAAACGGCGTAGAGGACGGCATCGCCGCGGCCGGTGTTGATGTGCCGGCGCCACAGGAAGTTGGGCACGACGAAGATATCGTTGGTCGTCCAGTCGAAGCGCTGGCCGCCAATCTCGGTCGCCCCCTGTCCGTCGAGCACGACGTACAGCGTGCTGGCGGTCTCGCGCTTGAACCGCGTCTCTTCGCCGGGTCGCAGCAGCTGGGCCGAATAGCCGAGGGTCGGGAAGACGGCGCCGCCGGTCACCGGATTGACGAAATGCAGCGAGATCGCCTCGTAGGGGTCGCCGGCCTCGCCGCGCAGTCCGTCCAGCGTCTTGCGGATCTCCTCGCCGCGGAAATGGATCATCGGGGTGGTCTCGCGGCCGATGCCGCGCTGGTGCGACACGAACGAGGGAACGAGGCCGCCGCGTCCGTAGAGGCGGCCCGAATAGCCGTTGTCGTGCTTCGCGGCCTGGGCGCGCGAGTTGCTCTGGCACTCGCCGTGGAAGTCGTCGTCCAGCCAGATGCAGTCGAGGAACTCCATCAGCGGATAGTCGAGGATGTCCATCCAGACCACCGGCGACGGGTCGTCGTTGCCATGGTCGTGCCAGGTGCCATGCGGCGTCAGGATCAGATCGCCGCGCGCGGCGGCGCAGCGCTCGCCCTCGACGGTCGTGTAGCCGCCCTTCTCGGACAGGATCGTCCGGCTGGCGTTCGGCGTGTGGATGTGCACCGGCGCCACGTCGGCGGGGTTATAGATCGACACGGCGCAGCGGATGGTGCTGGACACCTGCAGGCGGCCGCCGAGGCCGGGATTGGTCAGCAGGAACTGTTGGCGCTCGGCGAACTCGATGGGCGACACCTCTGAGGTGCGGGCGATGTCGGCGATGCGGTCGAGATAGGGCGAGATCTCGGCCCACCGCCAGCGGTGCGGCCCCGCCTTCATCTGCCCGGCGCCGGCGCGGCCGCCGGAGAGACGGCCGCTCGCGTCTAGCGCGGTGTCGCGGAACCACGGGCGCTGGGCCGGTGCGTTCGCCTGGGTGCGCAGCCAGATGTTCAGCCGCCCGGCCTCGGCATTCAGCGTCTCCATGGCCTCGCGGGCACCGGCCGGCAACGCGCCGCGGCTTCCCTCGCGCACCTTGCTTTCGAGCGTGGCCATGTTGTCCTCCGCGTTGTCCACCTGGTGGACCATTTTATGGCGTAATTCTCCCGACGGCTATGCCTTAGCGCTTGTTGCCTCGAGACTCGCGGCCATGGCATTCTCGGCCGGGGAGGATTTCGATGAAGTTCGACGGTGAGATCACCGTACCGGGACGGCGCGAGGCCGTCTTCGACAAAGTGCAGGACGCGCGGACCTTCGCCTGGTGCGTCGACGGTGTCGGCGATCTCACCGAGGTCGACGGGGCCCATTACACGGCGACGCTCGAGACCAAGATCGCGTATCTGCGCTTCAGGTTCAAAGTCGCCGTCGAGGTCCTGCGGGTGGAGAGGCCGAACCTGATCGAAGCCAGGATCGAAGGCACGCCGATCGGCGTCGTCGGCCGCCTGAGTGCCACGTCGACGACCACGCTTGAGGATCTCGGCGGTGAGACCCGCATCCGCTATGCGGTCGAGGTAGCGCTGACCGGCAAGCTCGGCTCCATGGGCCAGCCGGTTCTCCGCTCCAAGGCCAAGGACATGGAAAAGAGTTTTGCGGCGAATCTGCGCCGGGTGCTGACGGCGCCGGCGATCGAGGCGGCCCCCACCGAGGCTACGACGTGACCCCTTTCGAGTTGGTCGAGCCGCACTCGCTGCGCGAAGCGGTCGGCGCGCTGAGCGCCGACGATCCATCGGTGCGCGTCGTCGCCGGCGGCACGGCGCTCATGCTGATGATGAAGGCGGGCGTCTTCAAGCCGACCCGGCTGGTCAGCCTGCGCGCGGTCGAAGCCAAGTTCAGGCGCATCGAAATCGATAGCGACGGGGCGTTGCGCATCGGCGCGCTGACGCCGCTGTCCATGCTCGAGCGCTCGCCCGAGGTGAAGAGCCACGCGCCGGCGGTCGTCCACACCCTGAAGACGCTGTCGAACGTGCGGGTCCGCAATGTCGCCACGGTCGGCGGCCATCTGGCGCATGCCGATCCTCACATGGACCTGCCGCCGCTCTTGATCGCGCTCGGGGCCCGCGTCGGCATCATCGGCCCGAGCGGCGAACGCACCGCCGCCGTGGAAGAGCTTTTCGCCGGCTACTACGAGACGTCGCTGGCGCGCGACGAGCTGATCTCGGAGCTTGTCGTGCCGTCGCAAAAGGGACGGCGCGCCGCCTACCTCAAATGCACCACCCGGTCGGCGGATGACTGGCCGGCGCTGGGTGTCGCGGTGGCCCTGAATGATGAAGGTCCGGCGATCGGCAAAGCGGATATCGTGATCAGCGCCGCCACGGAGAAGCCGACGCGCCTGGTCGACGCCGAACGCGTCTTGCAGGGAAAGCGCCTCGACGAGGCGACGCTGCGCCGGGCGGCGGACGCGGCGGCGGCCGAGGCCGTGACCGTCGCCGACGTGCGCGGGTCGGCGGCCTATAAGCGCGAGCTGGTCCGGGTCTATGTCGCGCGCGCGATCCGCCGTGCGTTCGAGCAGGGAGTCGCCCGCGCATGACCATGGACGCTCTTTATCGCGGCAAGCAGGTCGGGCGCTCGGTTCCCCGCATCGAGGGGCGGGCGAAAGTCACCGGCCGTGCCGAGTACATCCACAATCTCCGCCTCCCCGGCATGCTGACCGGAAAGATCTTCCGGAGCACGGTCGCGCATGGGCGGATCAAGCGCATCGACGTCAGCGCCGCCCAGGCGGTCGAGGGTGTGCATCGCGTCGTCACCGGCGAGGACATCCGCACCGTCATTCCCCACCCGTATTATGGCCCCGCCTTTCACGATCAGCCGATCCTGGCCCTCGACAAGGTGCGCTATGTGGGCGAACCGGTCGCGGTCGTGCTGGCCCGCGACCCGCACGTCGCCGAAGCGGCGGCCCAGCTGATCGAGGCGGAGTACGACGAGCTGCCGGCGGTGTTCGACGAAGTCGCGGCGATGACGTCGGCCGCGATCGTGCACGACGTGCTGAAGCCGGCCGGCACGTTCGCCGACTTGAAGCACCTCCAGAACCGGCGGAACACCAATGTGGCACTCGACTATCACCTCCGCCGCGGCGACGTGGACAAGGCCTTTGCCGCCGCCGACCGCGTCTTCGAGCACACGTTCCGCACCCAGCAGGTGCTCCACCTGCCGCTGGAGCCGTTCGTATCGGCGGCCGAGACCAGCGGCTCGACCGTGACCATCCATACCGCCTCGCAGGGACCGTCCTTCGTGCGCATCGAGATCGCGCGCCTGCTCGGCTGGCCGGAGAACCGCGTGCGGGTCAGGACGGCGTATCTCGGCGGCGGGTTCGGCGGGAAGCTCTATATCAAGCTGGAGGCGCTGGTGGTGGCGCTGACCCTGCTCGTCCGGCGGCCGGTCAAGGTGTCGCTGACCATGGAGGAGCAGTTCTATCAGATCACCAAGCACGCGAGCACGTTCCGCATCAAGACCGGTGTCACGGACGGGCGCATCACGGCGCGCCAATGCGAGGTGTGGTGGAACGGCGGCGCCTATGCCGACATCGGCCCGCGCGTGACCCAGAAATCGGGCTTCACCGCCGCCGGGCCGTACGACATCGACAACGTGCGCATCGACTCCTACGCCGTGTACACCAACCGTCCCTCGGCCGGCGCCTTGCGCGGCTTCGGCATCCCGCAGCTCGTGTGGGCGTATGAGAGCCACACCGACATGATCGCCCGCGAGCTCGGCATCGATGCGGTTGAGTTCCGCCGCAAGAACCTGCTGCGCAACGGACGGCCGCAGGCCACCGGCACGATGATGCGCGATGCGGAGGTCGAGGCGGTGCTGGAGCGCATCGCCGCGCGGATGGAGTGGCGCAAGCCCTTCGACCGCGGCAGCGAGCGCCCGACTTGCGCGCCGACCGGGGCGTCTTGCATGGTGTTCGTTGCCATCAGT